>JAGOCP010000200.1 GCA_017998715.1 Thermoanaerobaculia bacterium
GGACGTTGGTGCCGAGAACGCCGCTGTCGTAGGCGTCGCGCACTGCCGACTCGAGGATCGCGGCAGCCTTGGTGTACTCGCCGCGGATATAGATATAGGTAGTGTTGGCGCCGACTGCCCAGCCGGCGATGATGCAGCCTTCGATCAACTGGTGCGGGTCGTGCTCCATCAACAATCGATCTTTGAAGGTGCCGGGCTCGGACTCGTCGGCGTTGCAGACGATGTACTTCGGCTTGGGAGTCTGCCGCGGGACGAACGACCACTTGGCGCCGCACGGGAATCCGGCGCCGCCGCGGCCGCGCAGCCCCGAACGCTTGACCTCTTCGATGACCTCTTCCGGCTGCAGGCGCAGCGCCTTCGCCAGCGCGTCGTAGCCGCCGCCTTCGCGATAGCCGCGCACGGTGAGCGCCTCCGGGCGGCCGACGTTGCGCATCAGGACTCTTTCGGTCGACATGGCTACTTGAGCTCCCGCACGATCTGCCGCACGCGCTCGGGGGTCAGATTCTCGTGGTAGTCGTCGTCCACCATGATCATCGGCGCGGTGTCGCAGGAGCCGAGACACTCGAACTGGACGAACGAGCAGCGCCCGTCCGAGGTGACCTGGCCTTCTTCGACGCCGAGCTCCTGGCCGATCGTCTCGAGAATCTCGCCCGAGCCGCGCAGCTGGCAGGAGAGGTTGGTGCAGACGCGGATGCGATGCCGGCCTACGGGGCGCACGTGGTACATGTCATAGAACGAGACCACTCCGGCGACGCGGGCGACCGGCAGCTCCAGGAGATGCGCCACCGCTTCGATCGCGGATTCGGGCAGCCAGCCCCCTGACGCGCGCTGCGCGATGTGAAGGGCGGGCAGGGTGAGTGCTTCGAGAGTCGGATACTTCGGTTTGAGAGCGAGGATCTCCTCGATCGCGCTCTCCGGCAGGATTTCGCTGGCAGCTCGTTGGCCGGAGCTCATCTAGTTGCCCCTCTGCGGGCGCAGGGTTTTCGCCACGACATCGAGCCCGCCCTTGCGCCAGACGTAGGCGTATCCGACGAGAATCAGGGCGAGGAAGGCCATCACCGCCGAGAACAGAGGCCAGCCGCCCTCCCGGAGAATGACCACCCAGGGGTAGAGGAAGGCCGCTTCGACATCGAAGACGACGAAGTCGATGGCGATGAGGAAGAAGGCGATGGACAGCCGCTTGCGCGAGCGGTCGAGGAGCGGCAGGCCCGACTCGTAAGTCGAGAGCTTGACGCGCCCGCCGCTGCGGTGGCCGGCGAACCACGAGATGGCCAGCAGCAGACAGGCCAGCGCGAACGCCGCGGAGAAGGCAACGATGACAGGGAAATACGCCTCTGGCACGTGCGGAGCTTTTCACAAGGTCGCGGGCGAGAACAAGAGGTCCATGTCGGGAAATGCTGTGTTATAAGTTGCCGATTCGTGAGTCGTGCAGACATTGTTGCGGTGATCCCGGCATTCGACTGTGGGAAGACCATCGGGGAAGTCGTCGCCGGTGCGCGCCGCTACCTCGCCGAGGTCGTGGTCGTCAGTGACGGCAGCCGCGACGACACCGCTGCCCAGGCTCTGGCAGCGGGCGCCCGCGTCGAGATTCTGCCGGCGAACCGCGGCAAGGGCTATGCCTTGCGGCGCGGCATCGACCTTGCGCTGGCGCGCGCGCCGCGGGCTCTCGTGCTGCTCGACGGTGACGGCCAGCACGATCCCGAGGACATTCCCGCCCTCCTCGCAGCCTGGGACAGCGGCGCTGTCGACCTCGTCGTCGGCGCCCGCCTGCAGGATTCGCGGCGCATTCCTCCGGCGCGCTATTGGACGAACTACATCGGGACGAAGATCCTCACCTGGATGGCCGAGCTTGCGCTCGAGGACTCCCAGTCGGGGTACCGTCTGCTTTCGGCCGGTCTCGCGCGACGCCTCCGCCTGCGCTCCGACGGCTATGCGATCGAGACCGAGATGCTGATCAAGGCGGGCAAGGCGGGCGCGCGGCTCGGCCATGTCGCTGTGCGGACTATCTATAATGGCGAGCGGAGTCATTTCCGCCCCCTGCTCGACACTCTCCGGATCGCCCTTGCCGCCATCCAGTTCAAAGTCGAAGACGAGTCTGCCTGAGATCGCGCCGGTCGTCGGTCGCTTCGGCCCGGCGCTCTCGGTCGATGTCGAAGAGTGGTACCACAACTGCTGGGTGCCCGAATACGTCGAACCGGGCCGGCGTCCGCGCCTGCCGGAGGAGCTCGACTGGCTGTTGCCCGTGGTGGCCGAGGAGTTCGCCCGTAGCGGCGCCCGGGCGACTTTCTTCGTCCTCGGCGAGGTCGCCGGTCGCATTGCGTCGCGATTGCGTGAACTGGCGGCCGCCGGGCACGAAATCGCCTGCCACTCCTTTCACCACTACCGCGCCAACAGCCTCTCCCGCGAGCGTTTCCGGGCGGAGATCGAGCGCGCCAAGGCGACGCTCGAAGCGGCCGTGGGGCTCGAGGTGCGCGGCTTCCGCGCTCCCGAGTGGTCGCTGCGCGATATTGCAAATCCTCGCCTCGAGATCGTCGCCGAGGCCGGATTCGCCTACGACAGCTCCCTGGTGCCTGCAGCCGGTGCCGGCTCGTCCGCCAACCCGCAGCGCCCCGTCCGGATCACCTGGCCGGGAGGTTCGTCGCTGATCGAGATTCCGCCGCTCACCTGGGGCGGAGCGCTGCGTCTGCCTGCGGGGGGATGGTGCGGACGGGCGGCCGCGCCGCGGTGGATCCTTGCAGCGGCCCGCGGGCAGCTGCGGCGAGGCGGGCTGCCGCTGCTGGTCGTCCATCCGTGGGAGCTCGTCGGGCGCGCGGTGCCGGGTTTTCTCACCGGCTTCGCTCGTTTCTTCCACGAGGCCGCGCGCGAGGAGTTCGGCGAGCGTTTCCGCATCACCCTGGCGGGTCTGCCTTGGCGGACGTTGGCGTCCGCAGCGGAGCTCGACCAGCTCCCGGAAAGGACCGAACGGATGCTGGATCCCGGATTTCTGCTGCAGCCCGCGCCAGGCAACGTCGTCCTCCCTTCGCCTGAGGCCGGAGCTTGAGCTCTGCGGGCGGGCGCGTCGCCCTCGTCACCGGCGCGAGTGGTGGCATCGGCGCAGCTGCGGTGCGGGCGCTCGCTCTGCGCGGCGAGCGGGTCGCGCTGACCTACCTGCACAATCGGGAAGCCGCCTGCGCCCTCGCCAGCGAAATCGGCGCCGCGGCCTACGCGCTCGATGTGCGCGACCGGTCGGCGATTCCCGAGTTGGTGGGCAGAGTCCGCGCCGACCTCGGCGAGATCCAGATCCTGGTCCTCAACGCCGGCACCACGCGCGACGCCCTGCTGCCCTTTCTCGGCGAGGAGGATTGGGGAGAGGTGCTGGAGGTGAACCTGAGCTCGGCCTTCCGCCTGACCAAAGCGGTGATCAAGGGGATGCTCGCCCGGCGGTGGGGGAGGGTGATCGCGATCTCGAGCGCCAGCGGAGTCGCCGGCCAGATGGGCCAGACGCATTACAGCGCGGCCAAGGCCGGGCTCATCGGCTTCACCAAGGCGCTCGCCAAGGAGGTCGCGACCTTCGGCGTGACGGCCAACGCCGTCGCTCCGGGCTTCATCGCCACCGACCTGTTGAAGGCGATGCCCGCGGCCAAACTGGCCGACGCCCTGCGCGGCGTGCCGATCGGCCGGGTCGGACGCCCGGAAGAGGTCGCCGCGGCGGTCGAGTTCCTGGCCTCCGACGCCGCTTCCTACATCACCGGTCAGACGATCCGCGTCGACGGCGGACTGCTCACCGCCTGAAGGCCTCGGCGCTCGCGCGCCCGAGCGCGGCCGCATCGCCGCACCCGGGCCGGGTGATTGCGCGGTGGTACCATCGTCGTCCGGCCGCTAGCGCCGACGATTCGAGGGGATGGAAATGAAGAATCAGATCAAAGCTCTCCTGGTGGACCGCCTCAAACTCGAGCGCGATGCTGCTTCGATCGGCGATGACGAACCGCTCTTCGGGCCGGAGGGACTCGGGCTCGACTCGATCGACGCCCTGGAGTTGGTGCTCGGAATCGAGCAGGAGTTCGGCGTCGCCATCGACGATCAGCAGTCCGGCTCCGAAGTGCTCGCGACGGTCAACAGCATCGCAGAGTTCGTTGCCGCCAAGCGCGCCGCGGCCGTCGCTTCCTAGCTTCCGGCGCTCTTCCGGTTGAGCTTGCCGCACCGTTTTCCTTTTCGCTGGATCGAGCGCGTCGGGGAGGGGCGTGCGCGCGCCCTGCTCAGCGCGAACTCGACCTGGCTGCGCGGCGCCGGGCCCCTCCCGGCCTCTTTCCTAGCCGAACTCGTGGCGCAGGCGGCGGCGCTGCTGCTCGAAGATCCCGCGGACGATCCAGACGCGCCGCGTGAGCGATGGCTGGCCGGAATCGACCGCCTGGAGATGCGGCGCACCGTGCACGCCGGCGATCTGCTCGAGATCTCGGTGGTCGCCGGACGCCGCTTCGGCAGCACCATGAAAGTCGAGGGGCTCGTCGCCGTCGACGGCGAGTCCGTCGCCGAAGTGGTTCTGCTGTTGGTCTGAATCAGGAAAAGAGGTTGGTGCGAAAGGGGGGACTCGAACCCCCACGGCCTTACGACCACAAGCTCCTGAGGCTTGCGCGTCTACCAATTCCGCCACTTTCGCGCGGAGGCCATTGTATGGACCGGCGTGCGAACCTGTCAACCGAGGCAAGCACTTTGCTAGAGTGCTCGGACGGAGTCGAGCGTTTCTCCTCGCCCACCCACAATCCATGACTTCCACCGCAGCTGTCTCCATCGTTGGCCGGCCCAACGTCGGCAAGTCGACCATCTTCAATCGCCTCGTCGGGCGCAAACAGGCGATCGTTCACGACCAGCCCGGGGTGACACGCGATCGCAATATCGCGCAGGCCGACCTCGACGAGGATTGGCCGGTCCTCTGGATCGACACCGGTGGCCTGATGTTCGACGACGATCCGCTCGGACTCAACCAGCAGGTGAAGAGCGCGATCGACGAGTCCGATCTCGTCCTGTTGGTCGTCGACGGACGAGAGGGCGTGGTGCCCGCCGACCAGCGGATCGTCGAGCAGTTGCGCCCGCTCGGCAAGTCGGTGCTGCTGGTGGTGAACAAGGGCGAGAGCCAGCGCGTGGTGCAGGGGATGGGCGAGTTCTACTCGCTCGGCTATCCCGAGCCGATCCTGGTCTCGGCTGAGCACGGCCTCGGTTTCGAGGAGCTGCGCAGCCGGATTCGCGCGGTGCTGCCGCGACGCATCGCGGAGCCGGTCGCGGGTGAGGCGCCGCCGGTCGCCATCGTCGGCCGGCCCAACGTCGGCAAGTCCTCGTTGCTCAACCGGATCCTGGGAGAGAACCGCGTTCTGGTCTCGCCGGTCGCCGGTACGACGCGCGATCCGATCGACACCCTGGTCGAGCGCGACGGCAAGCGCTTCCTGTTCATCGATACTGCCGGCATCCGTCGCCGGGCGAAGGTCTCCGGCACGCCGGAGGACCTCGCGGTGATGTTCGCCCGCCGCCAGGTCGAACGCGCCGACGTCGCGCTGCTGGTGATCGAAGCGCCCTCGGGAGTCACCAGCAGCGATCTCGCCATCGCCGGTGCGATCTGGGAGGCCGGTCGCGCCACCGTGGTGGCAATGAACAAGTGGGACCTGCTCGACGACCTGTCGCGCGAGAAGCTCGATTCGTCGTGGCCGCGCCTGGCCGAAATCCTCGCCGATCCGCCGCGGGTGAATCTCTCGGCACTCTCCGGCCGCGGAGTGGAGAAGATCTTCCCGCTGGTCGAGGAGACGCGGGCACGCTTTCGCGCGCAGCTGACGACCGGCGAGCTCAACCGGCTGATCGAAGACGCCGTTGCTGCGCACTCCACGCCGACGGTGAACCACAGGCCGTGGAAGGTCTACTACACGGCGCAGGTTTCGTCGGGTCCGCCGACGTTCATGATCTTCGCCAACCGCACCCTGCCGCACAGCCATCCGTACCGGCGCTACCTCGAGAACCGCCTGCGCGAGCGCCTGAACCTGCAAGGCATCCCGGTCCGCCTGGTGATCCGGGCGCGCACCAAGTGATCCGCCGCCGCCCCCGTCCATCGCCTCGACGCGGGCGCCCGGGCTGCCATAGGATCCGGCGGTTGCCATGAGTCCGAAAAAGGGTTTCAAGATCGGCGAGGTCTGCAAGCTCCTCGACATCCAGCCTTATGTGCTGCGCTACTGGGAGACCGAATTCGTCGCCCTGCATCCGGCGAAGAGCCAGTCGGGGCAGCGGGTCTACGCCGAGGCCGAGGTGGCGGTCATCCGGCGGATCAAGGAGCTGCTCTACGACGAGGGTTACACCATCGCCGGGGCGAAGAAGAAGCTCGAGTCGCGCGACACGGAGCTCGTCGGTGAGGGCGAAGTGAAGCCGAGCCTTTTCGATCTCGATCCACCGGCGCAGGCGGAGCCTGCCGCCGCGGTCGCCGAGTCGGTGCCGAAAGCAGAATCCGCCGCTGCTGCGGCGGCGCAGCTTGACACCGGCTCCGCCGACCGGATAGAAAGCTTTCTTCGAGGTGTGGAGGAGGCGCTCGCGGAAGCCCGCGCTGCCCTGGCGATTCTCGAGAGGCATCCCCGCTAAACAGTTCAGCTTTCGGTCGGGACGTGGCGCAGTCTGGTAGCGTACCTGAATGGGG
>JAGOCP010000019.1 GCA_017998715.1 Thermoanaerobaculia bacterium
CGATGCGCGAGCCCTTGCCGATCACGATCCGGTCGCCGACCAGATGCGCTCCGGGGTGCACCCGTCCGAGGATCTCCGCCGACGGCAGCGCCGCGAGCAGCGCTTCCAGGGGTTCGTCGAGGAGCGTCCACGGGCGCTCGGCGTCGAAGCTCTCGGCGAAGACCGCCGGCAGCGTCGCGAACAGCTCGGGTAGCCGGGTCATTTCGTCTGCAGCTTCGCCGCCCGCCCCTGATAGTAGGGGAGGGTCAGCGCCAGGCCCTCGGCGATGCGAGTCTTGGGCGCGGCGCCGAGGGCGCGCTCGAGGCGGGAGGCGTCGAGCGAGTTGCGGCGGAGCTCGGCCGAAACCGGCGGCTCGTGGCGTGGGCGGAGGGTGGTGCCGAGGCGTCGCGAGACCTCTGCGTAGAGCGCGTTCACCGAGGTCTCGACGCCGGTGCCGACGTTGTAGATCCCCGGCGTCCAGTTGTCGAGCGCCGCGCGGTGGGCCCTCGCCAGGTCGCCGACGAAGACGTAGTCGCGCGTCTGCTCGCCGTCGTCGAAGATCCGCGGCGTCTCGCCGGCGAGGAGCTTCTCGGCCAGGATCGCGACGATGCCGGCCTCGCCTTTGGGCTCCTGCCGCGGGCCGTAGATGTTGGCGTAGCGGAAGACGATCGGGTCGAGATCGCCCATCACCCGGAAGGCGTCGAGGTAGTGCTCCACCGCGAGCTTGGCGCAGCCGTAGGGCGAGGTCGGGTGGAGCGAATGCTCCTCGTCGCAAGGGTAGACCTGCTGCTCGCCGTAGACCGTGCCGCCGCTCGAGGCGAACAGGAGCCGGCGGACACCGGACTTCTTGCAGGCGGCGATCAGATCGAGGGTGGCGAGGATGTTGGTGCGCGCGTCGGCGGTCGGATCGGCGATCGAGATGCGCACGTTCACCTGCGCGGCGTGGTGGCTGACGACGTCGATCTTCTCGTCGGCGACCAGCTCGTCGAGACCGGGATCGGAGATGTCGCGCTGGTAGAACGTCGCCCCGGCCGGGACGTTCTCGCGCTTGCCGGTCGAGAGGTTGTCGAGGATGACGACGCGGTCGCCGTGCGCGAGGGCGTCTTCGGCCAGGTGGCTGCCGATGAAGCCGGCGCCGCCGGTGATGAGCAGGGTGTGGGCCATGGAGAGATTATAGTGACCCGATGCTCGCGCTCGGCCCGCTGCCAGATGTCTTCTACTTCCGGCCCGCCGACGTCGTGGCGCGGGATCTTCTCGGCCGCCATCTGGTGCGCGAGCTGCCCGAGGGCCGGATCGTCGTGCGGCTGGTCGAGGCGGAGGCCTATGCCGGGCCGCACGACCGGGCGAGCCATGCCTATCGCGGGCGCCGGACACCGCGCAACGAGTCGATGTACCTCGCCGGCGGGCACGCCTATGTCTATCGGATCTACGGCGTGCACTTCTGCCTCAACGTCGTGACCGGACCCGAGGGCGAGGGAATCGCGGTTCTGTTGCGCGCTGGCGAGATTCTCGAAGGGGAGGAGCTCGTGCGGAGGAACCGGCCGGGAGAGATCGCCGCTCACCGCCTGCTGGCGGGGCCGGGCAATCTGACCAAGGGGCTGGCGGTGGACACGGACCTCGACACCGTGCGGCTCGACGGCGGCGCGCTGCGGATGGCGGCGGGGGAGCCGGTCGCCGAGTCCGCCATCCTCACCGGCCCGCGGGTCGGCTGCGAGTCCGCCGGCGAAGCCGCCGCCTGGCCGCTGCGCTACGCCGTCGCCGGCAGCCGCGCGGTCTCGTCGCCGCGACCGATCGTGCCCTTCGTGAGTTGACGGGCTAGGACTGCTTGTCGAGCCGGATGTGGCCGGCCTTGAGGAGCTTCCAGACCGCGAGCTGAACGTCGAGGGCGTTCATCGAGCTGATGTTGACGATCGACTTCAGGTCGTAGGAGCCGTTCAGACGGGTGAGGAGGAACCCCTCCTGCGACGAGATCTTGAGCTGGGTGAGCTCTTCCATCGTGCGCGCCAGGATCGGGATCGAGGTCGGCAGGACGCCCGACTTCTCGACTTCGGTGCGGATCCGTTCCTCGAGCTTGCCGGCCTCCCCCGAGAGCTTGCGGCTGTCGGGGTCGAGGGCGCGGGCGGCGCGCATGTGGCGCAGGGCGGTCTCGAACTCGTTCTTCTGCAGCGCCTGCTGGGCGATGACGACCAGCGCGTCCGGCGTGATCGACTGCGGCGCGGCGGCTGAAGGGGCGGCGGCCACCGGTTCGGCCGCGGGCGCGCCGCGGGGGCGGACGATCTTGAGCCGTTTCGCCTGCACCTGGCGGAAGAGGATGCGGCAGACGTGGAACTCGCTCGAGTGGGTGAGCTTGCAGATGTCGGCCACCGTGCGGTCGTCGTCGATGAGGGAGAGGATCTGCGGCGCCCCCTCGGTGAAGACCTTGTCTTCGAACTCGCCGACCGCGACCGGAACGGAGTTCGACGAAGGGACGATCTCCCGGATCCGCTTCCACTCGTCGAAGCGCTGCATGCCCTCGAGGACGAGGCCGGTGACGTCGATCGAGATCGGCACCATGTTGGCAGTCGGCAGCTGCAGGTCGAGGAAGCGGAAATCCCCCTCCGGCCAGCTGAAGACGTCGTAGATCGACTCCTCGGCCTTGAGGCGGAGCATGCGATGCACGTCCTGCTCGGAGATCGCCCCGATCGTCGACAGGATCTTGCCGAGCAGCATCTTGTTGCTTTCCTGCATCCGGATCGCCTGGCCGAGCTCGGCGTCGGTGATGAAGCCATGGCTCACCAGGAACGCCCCGAGGTGCTCTTTGGGGTCGGTCGACGCCGACGAGACGATCATGCCGTCGCGGAAGAAGATCTGCTTCGTCACCTTGCCGTTCTCGACCACGAGCGTGCCGGTCTTCTGGGCTCCGGAAAGCCACTGAAGGAGCTCGGCCAGCTCCATGGTCTTGAGATTTCCCGTAATGCTCATGGCAGATGTAGAAGCCCATGATTATAGCCGCGACGATCCGCGGCGCTGGGCTCGGGTGTGGCGAGCTCGGGGCGGTCGCGCATCTCCGGCGTCGGGGAAGCGCGAAGCAGGGCTACTTGCGCGCGATCGTGGTGCCGCGCTGGCCCTGATAGTGCGACGACGAGCCCGGCTCGCCGTAGGCCACATCGGGCTCCGACTCCATCGCGATGAAGATCAGCTGGGCGATCCGCCGGTTGGCCTCGAGGACGAACGGCGTCGGCCCGAGGTTCTGCAGCTCGAGGGTGATGTTGCCTTCGAAACCCGGGTCGCACCAGCCGGCGAGGGAGTGGTTGATCCACAGCCGCCCGAGCGTCGACTTGAGCTTCAAGTCACAGGCGACGGTGCGCGGAATCCGCACGTACTCGAGGGTCGAGGCGAGAACGACTTCGCCAGGAAAGAGTTTGATGTGCGGTGCCGAGAACTCCTCCGGGTCCCGGGTCGGACAGATCCAGTGGTCCGAAAGGCGGACGTCGAAAGAGGCCGCGTTGACCTGCGCGGGCTCATAGGGCGCGACGCCCCCGGCTTCGGCCCAGGCGCGGATCCAGCGGTCGGGTTTGATCATCGGCTCGTCGACGGTCGCTGGCGAGGCTCAGACGTCGAAGTAGGCCGGGGTCGAGAGGTCTTCGCGGTGGATCGTGTCGACGAAGCGGATCATCTTGCGCGACAGCGACATGAAGAGCGTGTGGGTGCGCGAGCCGCCGCCGAAGAAGCGCACGCCATGCAGAAGCTCGCCGTCGGTGACGCCGCTGCAGGAAAGCAGGATCTGCTCTCCCGGCGCGAGGTCTTCGGTCTGGTAGATCTTCGACAGGTCGTTGTAGCCGAGCGCCGCGAGGCGCGCCCGCTGAGCGTCGTCGGAGGCCACCAGTCGCGCCTGGATCTCGCCGCCGAGGCAGCGCATCGCGGCGGCGGTGATTACGCCCTCGGGCGCGCCGCCGGTGCCGAACACGGCGTGCACGCCTGTGCCGCGGACCGCGGCGGCGATGCCGGCCGACAGGTCGCCGTCGCCGATCAGGCGGATGCGGGCGCCGGCGGTGCGGATGTCGGCGATCAGCTGATCGTGGCGCGGGCGGTCGAGGACGACGATCGTCAGGTCCTCGATGTCGCGCGCGAAGGCCTTGGCCAGTGCCCGCAGGTTTTCGGCCACCGGGGCGTCGATATGAACCCGGCCCTTGGCCGTCGGCCCGACGATGATCTTCTGCATGTGGCTGTCGGGAGCATGCAGAAGTCCGCCGCGCTCGGCGGCGGCGAGCACCGCCGTTGCGTCGGGGGCGCCGGTGGCGCAGAGGTTGGTCCCTTCGAGCGGATCGACGGCGATGTCGACGCCGATGCCGTCCGCCCGGCCCTTCAAGGCCCCCACCTCTTCGCCGATGTAGAGCATCGGCGCCTCGTCGCGCTCGCCCTCGCCGATCACGATGCGGCCGGCGATGGCGAGCTGATCGAGCTCGTGCCGCATCGCCTCGACGGCGACCCGGTCCGACTTCTTGCGGTCGCCGAGCCCCATGGTGCGCGCAGCCGCGATCGCCGCCTGCTCGGTGACGCGGATGAAGTCCTGCTCGAGATTGCGATCGACGGTCATCGCGTCAGCCTCCGGCCTTGGGCTTCTTCACGTTGACGATCGGCGGATTGTAGGCCGGGATGCCGGTCACCGCTTCGCCGATCACCAGGCCGTGGATGTCGTGCGTACCCTCGTAGGTGAACACCGATTCGATGTTCAGCATGTGGCGAATCACCGGGTAGTCGTCGACGATGCCGTTGGCGCCGAGAATCTCGCGCGACAGGCGGGCGCATTCGCGCGCCACCCAGACGTTGTTGCGCTTGCCCATCGAGACGTGGTGCGGCTTCAACTTGCCGGCGTCCTTGAGCTTGCCCATCTGCAGGGCGAGGAACTGCCCCTTGGTGATCTCGGTGACCATCCAGGCGAGCTTCTCCTGCACGAGCTGATGGCTGGCGATCGGCTGGCCCATGAACTGGATGCGCTGCTTGGCGTACTCGAGCGCGGTGTAGTAGCACTCCATCGCCGCGCCGAGACCTCCCCAGGCGATGCCGTAGCGCGCCTGGGTGAGGCAGGAGAGCGGGCCGCGCAGGCCCTTGGCGCCGGGCAGGATCGCGTCGTCGGGGACATGACAGTCGTGCAGGCCGAGCTCCGACGTCGTCGAGGCGCGCAGCGAGAACTTGCCGTGCTGGTCGGAGGAGGTGAAGCCCGGCGTGCCTCTCTCGACCAGAAAGCCGCGAATCCCGGAAACGGAGTCGTCGGTCTGCGCCCAGACGACGGCGACGTCGGCGAGCGTGCCGTTCGTGATCCACTGCTTGGAGCCGTTCAGGACCCAGCCGTCGGCGGTCTTCTTCGCCGTCGTGCGCATGCCGCCCGGGTTGGAGCCGAAGTCGGGTTCGGTCAAGCCGAAGCAGCCGATAGCCTCGCCGGTGCCCATCTTCGGGATCCAACGGTCCTTCTGCTCCTTGGAACCGAAAGCGTAGATCGGATACATGACGAGCGACGACTGCACCGAGACGAAGCTGCGCAGGCCGGAATCGCCGCGCTCGAGCTCGGTCATGATCAGGCCGTAGGCAACGTTGTCGAGTCCCGGCAGGCCGTACTCGTCGATCGTCGAGCCGAAGAGATTCATCCTGCCCATCTCGGGCACCAACTCGAGCGGCGTGCGGCCGTCGCGGTGGCACTCTTCGATGATGGGCTTGACCTTCTCGTCCACGAAGGCGCGGACGGAGTCACGCACCAGGCGCTGCTCTTCGGTGAGCAACGCGTCGAATTCCATGTAGTCGACGCCGGGAAAACGATTCACGATGGCCTCCAGAGCCTCCAGATTGGCGGGCGAAACAGGGCCGGAAGGGGGACCGGCCGGGTGGCGGAATAGTAACACGCGGCTTCGCTATGATCGGCCCGTGGCCAACTTCTCCGGCGGCAGCGCGTTCGCGATGGCGAAGGACATTGCCGAGGGTTATCTGCTGGTGACGGAGCGCACCTATCAGCGCTTCGAACCGGCGCAGCTCGACCAGCTGGCCTTCGAAATGGAGCGCGCCCAGCGCGACATCCGCAGCGACCTCTCGGCCCAGGACGACATGGCGACGATCCAGCAGCGCAATCGCCGGCTGCAGCGGCTGACGCAGGCGATCTCGATGCTGCGTGGTGTGATGTCGCGCAACCGGTCGCGCCAGTCGCGGACGAAATCCTGACCTCCGCGATGAGCCCGGGCATGGATGCAGGGAGCGAGTTGCTGCGCGCGGCCGGTCCGGTGATCGCGGCGCTCGCCGCCGTGCTGCTGTTCGACCGCATGACCCGGCGGCGGGGGCTCGATCCGCCGGGCTTCCGGGCGCCCTTGCGCCGGATCGCCGGCACTTCGCTGGTCGCCTTTTCGTTCTACGTCGGCATCTTCGCCGCGCTCGGGACGATCGGCCGGCAGGGCGAGATCGACCTCAGCCGGTTGCAGGGCTGGCAGCTTTTCAGTCTGCACGGGCTGTTCGCACTGACCATCGTCGGCTGGTGGGCTGCCGGCTACCTCGCCGGCGCCGAGGCGCCGCGGAGCCTCGGCGCCGGGCCGGGGGCGGGTGGGGAAGGCGGATTCGCCGAGCCGCCCAACCGTCCCGGGCCGCCGGCGAGCCCGCTACCGGCCTGGCGCAGTTTCGCCGAGCAGTTGGGCTTCGCCACCCCGAACCTCCCGCGCGAGCTCGCCGTGGGCGCGGCCGCCGGCTTCGGCGCCTGGCTCGCCGTGCTCTGCGGCGTCGTGCTGTTCGCCGTCGCGCTCGCCGCGATCTCGGGGGAGGAGCTGCTGCCGCAGGCGCCGCCGGCGGTCATTCCGTGGCTCGCGGCGCAGCCGATTCTCCTGCGGCTGGGCATCGCCGCTTCGGCGGGCCTGGTCGAGGAGACGTTCTTTCGCGGGTTCCTGCAGCCGCGCATCGGCATAGCCCTGTCGACGGCTTTCTTCGCCATGGCGCACCTGTCGTACGACCAGCCGATCATGCTCGTCGGCGTGACGCTCCTGTCGCTGCTCTATGGCCTCCTCACCCGCTGGCGGCAGAACATCTGGCCGGCGATCGTCGCGCACTTCCTGTTCGACGCCATTCAGCTCCTGGTGGTCATTCCGGCGGTCCTCGAGCTCTTTCAGCCGGGGGCCGGGTGAGGCTCGATTGAGAGAGGTCGAAATCGGTTCCGCGCCAGCTCTTCGTTCGCCGGTGTTCTGTTACACTCCGCGCGGTTTCTAGCCATGAATTCGACCGCGGCACGGGAGCTCCATCTGACGATCGGCAGCCGGTTCGAGAACATCGAGCTGGTTCAAGCCGTCGTCGACGATGCGTTGCGCGAGAGCGGCGCCGCCGAGGATGCGCGGCACTGGATCGGCCTCGCGTTGCGCGAGGCGGTCGCCAACGCCATCAAGCACGGCAACCGGCAGGATCCCGACAAGCAGGTCGAGATCCAGGCGAGCTTCGCGCCGGAGGAAGTCGAGATCCGGATCGACGACGAGGGCGCCGGATTCGACCCGCTCGGAGTGGTCGATCCGCTGGCACCGGAGAACAAGTTCCGCGCCAGCGGCCGGGGCATCTTCTACATGCGGAAGTTCATGGACGAAGTCGAGTTCGAGACCGGCCCTTCGGGCGGGACGAGACTGCGGTTGCGCAAACGGCTGATGCCAGCCACCAACACCCACCACGAACAATAGGAGGAGTGGAGTCATGAAGATCACCAAGCGGGAACGGGATGGCGTGATCATTCTCGAAGTCGAGGGAAAGGTCACGATCGGCAAGGGAGACGTGGTTCTGCGCGAGACGGTGCACGACGCGATCGGCGACAAGGCGGTCAAGATGCTGATCAACCTCGGCCAGGTCACCACCATCGATTCCTCCGGGGTCGGTGAGCTGGTCAGCGCCTTCACCACGGCCACCAATCGCGGCGGCAAACTGAAGCTCGTCAACCTGCCGCCGAAGGTCAACGACATCCTCCAGATCACCCAGCTGATCACGGTGTTCGAGGTGTTCGAAAGCGAAGACGAAGCCATCAAGTCCTTCTGACCTGACGAAGACCACGCCCCAACCCAGGCTGCACCTCGATCCGCGCCTCGCTGCCTATGCGGCGCGTGTCGAGGTGCGCCTGCCGGCGCTGCTGCCGGCCGAGACGGTGCGTCCGCAGCAGGTCCATCGCGCCATGCGGTCGGCGGTGCTCTCGCCGGGCAAGCGGGTCCGGCCGATGCTGGCGCTCGCCGCGGCCGAAATGCTCGGCGGGGCGGCCGACGACGCGCTGGACCTCGCCTGCGCGGTCGAGCTCGTGCACTGCTGCTCGCTGGTGCTCGACGACCTGCCGGCGATGGATGATGCCCATCTGCGCCGCGGCCGCCCGACCCTGCACCGCGAGTTCGGCGAGGACGTCGCCCTGCTCGCCGCCTTCGCCTTGCTCAACCGCGCCTACGCGCTCGTCGCCGAGGCGTCGCAGCGGCTGCGCCTGTCGCGCTACAGTCCGGAGGAGCTGCTGCATCACCTGGCACAGGCCATCGGCACCGAGGGCCTCATCGGCGGCCAGGCGCTCGATCTCGCCAGCGGCGGCGGCTCTCCGGCGCTCGCCGACCTCGAGTACATCCACAGCCACAAGACCGGCGCCCTTTTCCTGGCGGCGGCGGAGCTCGGAGCGATGGCGGTCGACGCGCGCCGCCGCGACCTCGAAGCGATCGGCGCCTTCGCCAAGAACCTGGGGCTCGCCTTTCAGATCGAGGACGACCTTCTCGACGTCCTCGCGACCAGCGACGAGACCGGCAAGGACGCCGGTCAGGATGCAGCGAAGTCGACGTTCGTGAAGCTTCTCGGGGTCGGAGGAGCGCGCGCGCTGGCCGACGAGCTGCTCGAGTTCGCGCTCGCCGCGGTCGCGCCCTTCGGGCGCAAAGCGGAGGTGCTGCGCCCATTGGTCGAGCTGGTGCGCGGTCACGGCCGGTCCGGCCATGGGTGACCCCCGCGAGCTCGAGCTCGCGCGCCGCGAGCTGCAGCGGCTGGGCTACCTCTCTCACCGCGTCGAGCGCTTCCTGTTGCGCGACGCCCTCGAACCGGTCGGCGAGCCGCGCGCCCTGGCGCTTCTCGCGGGAAAGGTCGGGCTGCTCGCCGGCATGCTGCTGGCGCTCGCCAACACACTGGCGCTTGCCTCGGCCAACGGCCTGCTCGCCAACGCGCCGTTCGATCTCCTGCCGCTCTTCTTCCATCTCCTGCCGCCGCTGGTGGCCGCGGCTGCGCTCGGTTTCGTCGCCGTCGTCGCCGGCTTCCTCTTCGCGCTCAAGCTCTTTCCGCGGCGCAGTCTCGAGTGGTTGATCCTCGGCGTCACCTTCGTCGCCACCTCGTTGCTCTTCGGCTGGGCGGTCTTGCGGGCCGGGGACCTCCTTCTCGGGTTGCCGCGCTGGCAGCGCGTCGTCGCCGGCCTCGCGCTGCCCCTCGTCGCAGCGGCGGTGGCGAAGCTCCTCGCCAACGGCCTGTTGTCGATCGCCATTCGCCTGACGCGGATGACGCCGCGCGAGCGGCTGGTGTCGCGCAAGACGATTCTGACCGTGACTCTCTCGACGCTGGCGGCGGTCACCGTCGTCGCCGTCGCGTTGCCCCAGCGCGCGCCCGCCGCGGCGCCGAGCTCTCTGCCCGTCGCCGCCGGTGAAGCGGTAGCGCTCGTCGGGCTGGACGGAGTCCTTGCGGAAGAGTTCGACTACCTGCTCGCGCGCGGTGGCTTGCCGGGGTTCTCTCGCCTGCTCGCCGAGGGGGCGGTGGTGGCGCGCTACACGCGCCCGGTCGAGCTCGAGCCGGCCGAGTTCTGGACGACGATTGCCACCGGTGTCGGCGGCGACCGCCATGGCGTGCGCTCGCTCGACAGCTTCCGGCCGCTCGGGCTCGCCACCGCTCTCGCGCGCAGCGGACCGTGGCGACTCTGGTGGTCCGCCGTCGAGGTGCCGCTCGGCCTCGCCGAACACCGGCCGCTGCTCGCCAACCGGCGCACGGCCTTCACGTTCTGGGAGCTCGCGGCGCGCGGCGGAACGCCGGCGGCGGCGGTCGACTGGTGGGCGACCTTTCCGCCCGAGCCGCTCGCCGGCCTGGTGGTCTCGCACGGGGCATTCCAGCTCTTGCGCGACGGACACCTCGACGCGGTCGCTCCTGCCGAACGGGCGACGGAGCTCGCCCGGCTGGCGCAGGCGACGGACGCCGGTCCGTCGGGGTCGACCCTCGCCGCCTCGCTGCCGGCGAACGTCGCCGAGGCGCTCTTGCTGCGGGCGGTGCTGCCGGACCGCTTCTACCGCGAGGCGGCCCGGCGCGAGGCCGCCCGCCGACCGCGAGCCTTGGCGCTCTATCTGCCGGCGGTCGATCTGCTCGCCGAGGGCTGGATCGGCGGCGACGTCGCCTTCGCCGATCTGGTGCGGGCCGAGCTCTCCCAGACCGACGCCCTGGCCGGCGAGCTCGCGGAGGCGTTCGCGACGCTGATCGTCGTGCTCGATCCCGGCCGGCGGGGTGGCCGGGAGGGGCGGATGCTCCTGTTTCGCCGAGCGCCTGCCGCGGCGGCGGGCACGGCGTGCCGGGGAGGTACGCAGCTCGAGGTCGCGCCGGAGGCGATCACCGCCGCGCTGATGCGCGCGCTCGGTCTGCCGCAGAGTGCCGAGCTGCCGGAGCCGCCGCCCTTCTGCAGCTGGCCGGAGCCGCCGGCCCGCGTCCCGGCCTATGGCGAGCGCCTGCCCACGGCCGACCTGCCCGGAGACAGCGGCAACTACCTCGAAAACCTGCGTTCGCTCGGGTACTTGTAATAGAGAAGGGCTGCGGACCAGGGCCCGGCGCGATCGCGCGCCGGCGCGGTCAGTTCGACCAGTGGCCGGTCGTGCCGCCTTCGAAACTGTCGGCGAAGACCACTTCGTGGCCGCTCTGCGTTGCTGCAGGCGCAGTCGCCGCCGCAGCGGTCACCGCTGCCGGCCGGCGCAGATCCTGCCGCAACCCGATTCCGGCGGCGGCAAGCACGAGCGCCGCGGCGGCGAAGCCCAGCCAGCGTCGGGAGGCCGGTCTGCCAACGGTCGACGGACGGGAAGCGTGCCGAGCGGCAGACGGCAGCTGGCGGAGCTGATCGCGCAACGCCAGCAGCCCGTCGAACTCGCGCTGCAGCTCCGGATCGCCGGCCAGCCGGCTGGCGAAAAGCTCGGCCTCTACCGGGTCGAGGGTGCCGTCGACCGCTGCCTCGAGCAGCTCATAGTCGGGCGAATCTTCGTCGCTGCGCCCACGCGCCAGCAGGCCGGAGAACAGACCGGCGAGCTCGGCCTCCGCTTGCGCGACTGCCGTCTGGTCCGCCTGCGAGACACCCGCTGCACCGCGCTGCGGCAGAGTTTCCAGGGTGGGCAGGGATCGCAGGTTCGGGCGGGTCATAGTGGCTCTCGTGGGTGGAGATGCAGAAAACGGTCCGCGGTTACCGGCGCCCCCGGACTTCCGCTCAATCCTCGGGTCCACCCCCTGGCTTCGCCGGCCGCAGCCGCCGGCCGAGCCGGGCGCGGGCACTCTTGCGCAGGTTGATCACCTGCCGGGGAGTCAGGTCGAAACGCAGGGCGATGGTGCGATCGTCGAGCGGCAGCTCGTCCCAGAGCTCGCCGAGCTCGCTTGCGGGCACCTCGAGGAGGCGGGCGAGGTCGTCGCGGGTAGCGAGGCCGGTGAGGGTCAAGAGGGCCAGCCGGTCGCGCCCCTGATCGTCGCGCAGGTTGAGCAGCAGGGCGCGCCGTTGTCCGAGCGGCAGCTCGCGGACCTCGGCCCAGAGAGCGGCGAGGAACTGCCGGCCCTCGAGCTCGCGATGCGCCCCGGCGCGCGTCTCCGGCGGGTCGAGATGCGCCGGAGCCGAGCCTCCGTCGGCGTCGCCGCCGGTTTCGCCGTCGCCGGACAGCGACAGCGGCGGGCGGTCCTGGATTCCCAGCAGGTCGGCGACCGCAGTCAGCAGCTCGCGGAAGGGCCACGGACGTCCATGGCGGAAAAGCAGCCGGCGGACGAGGAGCGGCAGCGGGATCGACTGCGGCGGGCCGGCGAGTGCCAACTCCTGCGCCGCGCCTGCCTGGTTCGCAGTCGCGGCCCCGACGCCGGCGAAGTCGTCGGCAGGCCGCCCCTGCCACGCCGCGAGGCCGCAGACCAGCGCGCCGCCCTCGCTCTCCCAGAGCGCGAGCTCCGGGTCGTGGCGCAGGAGGTAGCGCAGCTGGTTCTGCAGCCGTGTCCGCTCGGGGTGGCGCGCCCGCAACCAGGCGCGGCAGCCGTTTGCGCCGGTGGCGGCGACGTAGGCGCGAAAGCTCTCGATCTCGACTTCGGAATCACCCGCCAGCCACTGCTGAAGGCGCTCCGTCAGACGCAGGAGCGCGGCGGAGTGGACCTCTTCCTGATCGGCGGCGGGAACTCCGGCGAGCTGGCCGCGAATCGTCCGCCAGAGGAGCGGCGCGGCTTCATCGAGCAGGAGCCGCCCGAGCGCCTCGCTGGCTGCGGCTGGACCCTCTGCGGCCGCGGCGTGCAGGGCGGCGAGCAGGGGATCCGCGGGCGGGCCGATCATGCCGCGGCCGTCCCCCGCGGGATCAACGTCAGCACCAGGGCGGCGCCGCCAGCGAGCGCGGCGCCGGCGAGGAAGGCGGCCGACGCTCCGAAGGACTGCCAGACGAGCCCGAACCAGAGGCTGGCGAGAAAGGTCCCGACACCGGTCGCGAGGTGGAAGGCGCCGAGCGCAGCGCCGGAGTGGGTGATGCCGTGGGCGTCGGGCGCCGCGAGCTCGACCACCAGCGCGCGCTCGGCGCCCTCGGTGAGTCCGTAGAAGCCGGCATAGAGCGCCAGCAGCGCGAGAAGGGTCGCCGGTTGCGACGCCGTGGCGAAGCCGGCGTAGGCCAAAGCGTAGAGAGTCCAGCCGAGAAGGATCGCCGGTCGACGGCCGATGCGGTCGGCGAGCCGCCCGCCGGGCACCGAGGCCAGCCACTTGACGACATGGAAGGCCGACCAGAGCAGCGTCAGGCCGACCGCGCCGACGCCGACGTCGGCGGCGCGCAGAAGCAGGAACGCGTCGCTCGCATTGCCCAGGGCGAAGAGAAAGAACGCCGCGAGCGCTCCGCGCAACGGCTGCGACAGCGGCCGGGCCGGCGCGGCAGTCGTCGGCTCGACCGCCGGCTGGAGGGTCTGCGCGCGCCGCCCGGCCTCGCGCGGCAGACCGAAAGCCACCGTCAGGAAGCCAGCGAGCGCCGGCACGGTCGCGAGCAGAAAGACCAGCCTGAGGTTGTCTGGCCAGACCAGCAGCAGCCCTGCCGCGAGGAGCGGACCGCAGGCGGCGCCCAGATGGTCGAGCCCGCGATGATAGGAGAAGGCGTAGGCGCGGCTTCCGGCCGGGACGGCGTCGGCGATCAGGGCGTCCCGCGGCGCCGTCCGCAGCCCCTTGGCCAGCCGGTCCCAGAGGCGCAGGGCGACCACCTGCGATGCGCTGGCGGCGAGCGCGAGCAGCGGTCGCGCCAGCGCCGAGGCGCCGTAGCCGGCGACGACGAAGGGCTTGCGCCGGCCGAGGCGGTCGCTGGCGCGGCCCGCCCAGCCCTTGACCCAAGCGAGCACCCCCTCGGCCGCCGACTCCATCGCGCCCAGCACCGCCGGCCCGCCGCCCAGAGCCGCGAGGAACCCCGGCAACAGCGGATAGACCATCTCGCTCGCGACGTCCTGGAAGAAAGAGGCCGAGCCCAGCCGGCGCACGGTCGGCGGCAGGTCGCCGCCGCGGTAGGCGCGCCAGAAAGCGAAGGACGAGGAGCTCACCTGGCGGGCATTATCTCGTGCCCCTCCCAGGACATCGAACGCAGACTGTAGAGCTCGCCGCTCGGGTAGTGGCGATAGCCCGCGAGGCCGGCGGGGAGCACGGCGACGTTCACCTTGGTGAACAGAGACAGGTAAGGCAGGTCGTGCGCCACGATCTGCTGCGCTTCGAGATAGAGCGGCCGCCGCGCCGCGCGGTCGGCGAGGCGCGCGCCCTGCTCGACCAGCGCGTCGAAGCGCGGATTGGCGTAGTGCCCGCGGTTCGAGCCTGCCGGCGGCGCCCGCTTCGAGTGCAGCACGAGCATGTAGATGTCGGGGTCGGCGATGCCGGTCCAGGTGAGGCTGAAGAGCTGGAAACTGCCGCGCTTGATGTCGGCATAGAAGGTGGCGAACTCGTAGGAACGGATCTCCACTTCGACGCCGATCGCGCGCCACATCGATTGCAGGATCTGCGCCTGCAGGAGAGCGGTCTCGTCGGTCGACGTCTTGTAGGTGAGCCGCAGGCGGGGCTGCGGGCCTGCGCCGTCGGGGTCGGCGAAACCGGCTTCGTCGAGGAGGAGCCGCGCCGCCGCCGGATCGAACGGCGTCGGCGGAAGGTCGTCGTTGCGCGCCCAGTTGCCGGGTGGCAGGAGGGTCTCGGTGACCACGCCGAGGCCGCGCCAGAGTGTCCGCACGAGCTGTTCGCGGTCGAGCGCCAGGGCGAGCGCGCGGCGCACCCGCAGGTCGGCGAGCAGCGGGTCGCCGAGATTCAGGCCGAGGTAGACGTAGTTGGCGCCGGTCGAGGTCGGGACGGCGAAACGCGGGTCGGCGCGAAACAGCGGGACGACGTCTGGCGGCAGCGCGTTCACCACCAGCTGGACGCTCCCCTTGCGCAGCTCGAGGACGCGCACCGTCGCCTCGGGAATCTCGCGCAGCGTGACCCGGTCGAGCCGCGGCCGGCCGCGGAAGTAGCTGTCGAAGGCGGCGAGCTCGACCGTATCCGCCGAGCGCGAGACGAAACGGAAAGGGCCGGTGCCGATCGGCGCGCGGTTCATCGCTTCGGGCGAGGCGCCAGCCGGCACGATCCCCAGGTACGAAGTCAGATTCGGCAGCAACGCGCCGTAGGGCTCGGTGAGAAGGAAGTCGACGGTCGCCGGATCGATCGCCGCGACGCGCTGCAGATAGGAAAAGGCACCCCGCTTGGAGCTGGTGACCGTGCCGTCGAGCAGCGACTGGAACGTCCACACGACGTCGTCGGCGGCGAACGCCGAACCGTCGTGAAAATGGACACCCGGACGAAGATGGAAGCGCCAGCGCGCCCCGCCGTCGAGCGCTTCCCAGGATTCCGCCAGGGCGGGAACGAAGTTGCCGCTCTCGTCCTTGGTCACCAGGCCGTCGAGCATGAGCTCGAAGACGCGGCTCGACGCCTGGTCGGTGGCGACGCGCGGGTCGAGGTGGATCGGCGCGCTCTCGAGCGCGACCGTGAGTGAGTTGTCGGGCGGCCGGCGCGGCGGCGGTGCCGGGCCGCAGGCGGCGACGACGACCGCCGCTGCGAGGAGCGTGACGAGGCGGCCGCTCAGTACCACTCGAGGAGCGAGATGCCGAGTCCGATGCGCGTCGAGCTGGCGTTGTAGTCGATCAGACTCTCGCCGTAGCCGTGGAAGATCTGCAGGTAGCCGCGAAGGTCGCGCTGGATCGGAAAGACCCAGCCGAGCTCGACAGCGCCGTGCGAGCGCTCGCCGCCACGCAGCGAATGCCGGGCCATCAGGGAGAGCTCGTGATCCCGCACGCGCCGCACGACCAGCACATCGCCACGGCCGACGTAGTCCTCGATGTCCGGGTTGTCCTCTTCGCCGGCGACTTCCGGCAGACGCCACCACGGCCGAACGAGGAGGGTCCATGCGTGGCGCTCGAGGCCGACCATGCCGATCACCCGGTTCCAGCTCCGTGAGTAGGGCAGGTCCTTGCCGTTCGACTGGTGATTCAGGGCGACGCCGACGAGCCGTCCGTCGAGTCCGAGCAGGCGGTAGCGGGTGCCGAAGACGAGCATCAGCTCGGGCTCGTAGTTGGTCTCGCGGAAAGGCCGGGAGTCGGCGGTGTTGTAGACCTGCCAGCGCGACGACTGGGTGTAGCCGAACCACAGGTCGCCGCGCTGGCCGAAGATCTCCTGCGCGACCTTGGTCTTGAAGCTGAGCTGGAACTTGGCCTCGAAGTTGTCCTGGCTCTCGGAGACCTCGACCGAGTGCCCGGGAGCCGGGCTGGCGGGAAACTGGTTGGGCTCGTCGGCCCACACGCCGGGCAGGACATAGAGCGGCTTGTAGGCGCGCAGCCCGAAGGTGCCGAGCTTGGCCTTGCGCGAGAGCTCCCAGCGACTGTCGAGCAGCGATGCGACGACCGGCGGCTCGGTATCCTGGCCGGCGGCCGGGCCGGCGAGCGGCTGCGTCATGAGCTCCCGAGGCGGGGCTGGACCGGCGACCTGCGGCGTCGATGGCGCAACGACCGGCGGCGCCGGCGCTTCTTCGACGCTTCCCGGGCGGAACTGCCGGCCCATGGCGCGGTCGTAGCAGGCCAGGCGGTCGGCGTCCGCGGCGAGACCGACACAGGCTTCGGGAGCGGGCGGCGCAGGCTCCTGCCCGCAGAGCGGCGCGGGCTGGATGGGGGCGAGGCTGCAGACCAGGGCGAGAGGAAGGCCACGCAGGGCCTTTGGTAAGATCATTCGATTCGCGCTCACTGGGCGCTTTCAGGATACCACTGCGATGCACCGCTGCCGGCAGCTGTGGCGGCGCTTTCCGAAGGAGCTTCCGAAGTGAATCGAATCCGCTCGCGCCGCGCGCTGCAGGCCGTTGCCACTCTCTCGCTGCTCTGGGCGCTCACCGGCGCCCTCTCCGCCGCCGCAACCGGCGGGCCCCGGACGGTCGTCCTCGGTTTCGACGGCGCCGACGCCAAGCTCACCGAGCAGTGGATGGACGAGGGCAAGCTCCCGAATCTCGCGAAGCTCCGCGGCCAGGGCACGTTCTCGCCGCTGCGCTCGACGATCCCGTCCCAGACGCCGGTCTCGTGGTCGACCTTCTCGACCGGCCTCAACCCCGGCCGGACCTCGATCTTCGACTTTCTGAAGCGCGACACCAAGACCTATCGCCCGAGCTTCGCGGCTTTCGACGAGTCGTCGAAGCCTTTCCTTTTCGGCGCCAGCAACGGGCCGGCGATCGCCGCGATCGCCGCTGCAGCGCTCTTCCTGATCCTCTTCCTGCTGCTCAAGCTCTTCCGCGCGCGGGCGCGGACGGCTGCGCTGGTCGCCGCGGTCTTCGCCGTCGCCGCCGGCGCCGGCGGATTCTGGGTGGGCAAGACGCTGCTGCCCGAGAAGGTCCCGTCGGTCATCAACCGGCGCCAGGGAGACCCGTTCTGGAAGGTCCTCGGCGACGCCGGCAAGCACGTGCGCGTGATGCGCATGCCGGTGACCTTTCCGCCCGAGCCGTTCCCGCACGGCGAGATGCTCTCCGGCCTCGGCACCCCCGACCTCTCCGGACGGATCGGCAAGCCGTTCTACTTCACCTCCGAGCTCTTCTTCCAGCCGCACGGCGGCAACGAGGTCTCGATCGAGATCGTCGAGCTCGAAGACAACAAGGGGAGCCTTGCCACCGAGATCAAGGGCCCGCCGAACAAGCTCTTCCCGAAGCAGTCGGACTACATCCGCATTCCGATGACGATCGACGTCGCCGCCGACAAGTCCAAGGTCGACATCGCCGTCTCGGATGCCAAGCTCGCGCTCAAGCCGGGCGAGTGGAGCCCTTGGGTGAAGTTCGTCTTTCCGTTCAATCCGTTGATCAAGGTGACGGGAATCGGGCGCTTCCGGGTGCTGTCGATCGAGCCCGAGGTGCGCATCTACCTCTCGCCGATCCAGTTCGACCCGTCGGACCTGCCGCCGATCTTCGACGTCACCGCGCCGCGCGCCTTCGCCGGCGAGCTCGCACAGCGTTTCGGCCTCTTCAAGACCATCGGCTGGATGATCGACACCTGGTCGATCAAGGGCGGCACCATCGACGACAAGGTCTTCCACGAGGACACCGACTTCACGGTCACCGAAGAGGAGAAGATCCTCGCCGGCCTGATGGAGGACGACTGGGACGTCTACGTCCACTACTTCGAGTTCACCGACCGGGTGCAGCACGTCATGTGGCACCACACCGACCCGCAGCATCCGCTCTACACCGAGGAGGGTCACGCCAAGTACGGCGATTCGATCCTCAAGGCCTATCAACAGATGGACCGGATCGTCGGCAAGGTCATGGACAAGGTCGCGACCATGCCCGCCGGCACGACGCTCCTCGTCGCCTCTGACCACGGCTTCGCCCCCTGGCGCCGGACGATGAACTACAACACCTGGCTCGCCACCGAAGGCTATCTGGTGCTCAAGGGCCAGAGCGGTCACCAGGCCAACCTGGAGGACCTCTTCGACCAGGGGCAGTTCTTCCAGGACGTCGACTGGTCGAAGACCCGCGCCTACGCCATGGGCCTGGGCAACATCTACGTCAACCTGCAGGGCCGCGAGGGTCAGGGGATCGTCCAGCCGGGTGCGGAGTACGAAGCGCTCACCGCCGAGATCCGCGCCAAGCTCCCGCAGTACGTCGACGCGCAGAACGGCGAGCACCCGGTGGCCTACGTCTTCACCCGCGACGAGGCCTACGGCACCTATGACCCGGCGCTCATTCCGGACCTGTTCCCCTCGAACGCCTCCGGTTACCGCGTCGGCTGGCAGGATTCGCTCGGCATCGTCGCCAAGTCGATCGTCGAGCCCAACCTCGACGTCTGGAGCGCCGACCACTGCTCGGTCTATCCGCCGCTGGTGGACGGCATCCTGTTCGCGAACCGCCGGCTCGACCTGTCGCAGAAGCCGTACATGGCCGACATCATGCCGACCCTGCTGGCGCTCTACGACGTACCGGCAACGGCGAAGCTCGACGGCCGCAGCCTCGTCGCCGGCCCGGAAACCCCCGGAGGTCGATGAGGCGAGCCGCCGCGCTGCTCGCGCTGGCGCTTCTCGCCGCCCTGGCGACTGGAGCGCCGGCCCAGGACTCCCCCTCGTCGCGCGAGCAGGAGCTGGAAGCGATCCGCGGCGAGATCGCGCGTCTCCAGGCGCGCCTCGAGACGGTAAAGCAGTCGGCGGCGGGGATCGCCGGCGACCTCGACCGGCTCGAGCTCGAGCTCGAGCTGCAGTCGCAGAAGGTGGCGGAGGCAGCGTCCGCGAAGGCGATCGCCGAGGAGCGCGCCGCCGCCTCCGAAGCGGCGATCGACGAGCTCGAGCGCCGGCTCGCCGACGAACGGCGGAAGCTCCGGCTGCGGCTCACCGGTCTCTACCGGATGGGGCGCCACGGCTATGTCCGGATGCTGCTTTCGCTCGCTCCCGGTGAAGCGCTCCTGCCGGCGGTCCGGGCGCTGCGCTTTCTCGCGCAGCGCGACGCCGCCGCGGTCGCGAGCTTCGAGGAGATCGCCGCCCGCCTCGCGGTCGAGCACCGCGAGCTCGACGCCGAACGCCAGGTCGCCCGCGGCTGGTTCGCACGCGAGAACGACCGCCGCAACGAGCTCGTCGCACTCGAGCGCCGAAAGTCGCAGATGCTCGCCGGCACGCGCCGCGAGAGCGCGGAGCTCGCCAGCGCCGCGCTCGAGTTGGGAGAGCGGGCGCGCAAGATCTCGAGCCTGCTCGACGCCCTCTACGGCCGCAGCGATCTCGGGCTCGGCGGTCTGCCGATCCGCGATTTCCGCGGCCTGCTCGACTGGCCGGTGGCGGGCAGGGTCATCGCCGAGTTCGGTCCGCGCGTCGATCCACGCTACGGCACGCGCGTGCCGCACAACGGCCTCGACCTCGAGACGGTGCCGGGGAGCGAAGTGCTCGCGGTCTATCCAGGCAAGGTCCTGTTCGCGGCGCCGTTCGAGGGCCTTGGGCAGATGGTCGTGGTGCAGCATGCTGGGCGCGTTTTCACGCTCTACGCCGGCCTCTCGGAGCTCCGGGTGCGCAAGGAGGATGTGCTAGGGTTGCACGCCATCGTGGGGCGCGCCGGCAGCTCGGTCTACTTCGAGATTCGCGTCGACAAGAACCCCGAGAACCCGCGCGGCTGGCTGCGATAGGTCCACCGCTCCGCGAGATCGAGGCCCCCCCACCGCTCCCATGAACCGACCCCTTCAGCCGCCGTCTTCCGATCTGCCGCCGGCGGATCCGAACCGCTCGCGCCGCCGCTTCCTCGCCCTGTCGCTCATCGTGCTCCTGCCGCTCGTCGGCGGCGTGCTGTGGAGCGCCGGCGAGACCGGCGAGAAAGAGCCGGATCCCGACGCGCTCTATCGCTACCTGGCGATTTTCTCCGAGACCCTGAACCTGGTTCGGCAGACCTACGTCGAGCCGACCGACATCTCCACCCTGCTCGCAGGGGCGATGGAAGGCTCGACCGACGCGCTCGATCCGTTCTCGATCTACCTGCCGCCGGCTCTGCCGGCCGCCGGTGAGGCCGACCTCGTTCCCGGCGTCCGTCATGCCGGCCTGGTCGTACTGAAGGACCGCGGAGTCGCCTACGTTGCCGGCGTCGAAGAGGGCAGCGCCGCGGTCGCGGCCGACGTCCAGGGCGGCGACATCCTGTCGCGCGTCGGCGGGCGGCCGACGCGGCAGATGCCGCTCTGGGAGATCAATCGTGAGCTCGCACCCAAAGACGGTCGCGAGCTCGACCTCGAGGTCGTCCGCCGCGGCGAGACCAAGTCGCTCAAGATCAAGCTCGCCGACGCGCCGCCGCCGGCGCCGACGGTCAGGCCGACGGAGGGCTACCCGATGCTGCGGATTCCGCGCATCGACTCCGCCGCCGCCGAGGCGACGCGTTTCCTGCTCGCCCAGGCGAAGGCGGAAGGGGCCGCCAAACTGCTCGTCGACCTGCGCGGCATTTCAGGCGGCGAGCCGGAGGCCGCCTATGCCATCGCCGGCCTGTTCGCCAGCGGCGAGCTCGGCACGCTGCGCGAGAAGGAAAAGGTCGGCAAGAGCTTCACCGGCACCGCGGCTGCGGGCTTTCCGGTCGATCTCGTGGTGCTGGTCGACGGCTATACCGCCGGCGCCGCCGAGATCCTCGCCGCAGTGCTGCAGCAGAAGGCGGCTGCCAAGCTGGTCGGTGTGCCCACTTTCGGCTGGGCCGGCGAGCGCTCGCGCATCGAGCTCGAAGGCGGCGCGCGCCTCTTCCTGACGACTGCCTTCTTCGCCGGGCCCGACGGCAAGCCGCTGTCGCAGCGTCTGACACCCGACCTGCTGGTCGACGATCAGGTCCGCCGCTTCGAAGAGCGCGACCGACCGCTCTCCGAGCTGATCCTGGAGCGCGCCATCCGCTATCTGAAGGGCGAGCCGGAGCTTGTCGAGAAGAAAGCCGCTTAAGGGCGGCCGCGGCGCCGCAACCCCTTCCAGATCGCCGGGCGCTCGCCGCCGCAAAGGCCGCTCCGGCAGGGGGCTGCTGCTGCTCGTCGCGGCGCTGGTGCTGTTCGCCCTCGGCGCTCTGTTCGGCGAGCGCCTGCTGCAGCGGATTTCCACCTGGCGGATGCCTGGGGCTCAGCCCGTCGCGGTAGCGAAGGAGTCGCACCCGCCCGCCGCTGCGAAACCGCGCCCAGCGCGCCCGCGGCCCGCGGTCGCCGCGGCGCCCGCGCCACCGGACGGCAGCGTCGAACCGCCCGTCGCAGCTCCGCCGGAGCCCGTCACGCCCCAGGTCCGCGCCAGGGTAGCGATCGTCATCGACGATCTCGGACGCGACGTCGCCGCGCCCGGCAAGCTCCTGGACGTGCTTGCCCGTAGCGGCAACGCACAGCTCTCCTGGGCCGTCTTGCCTTACGAGTCGCGCACCGCCGAGGTTGTCGAGCTGCTCCGCCGCCACGGTGCGGAGATGCTGCTGCATTTGCCGATGGACCCCGAGGGGGCCGCCGATCCCGGCCCGGGCGCGCTCACCACCGAGATGTCGCAGCGCGAGCTGGCGGCAGCGACCGCCGCGGCGCTCGCCGCCGTGCCGGGGGCGCTCGGCGTCAACAACCACATGGGCTCGCGACTGAGCGCAGATCGCGCGGCGATGGCGGCGATCCTCGGAGAGGTGCGACGGGAGGGGCGCTACTTCCTCGATTCGCGCACCAGCGCCGCCAGCGTCGGCTTCGAGATCTCCCGCGAGCTCGGCATCCCGGCGGCGGAGCGCGACCTGTTCCTCGACGACGTCGCCGAGCAGAGCGCCGTTGCGGCGCAGTTCGCCAAGCTCCTCGCCCTGGCGCGCGAGCGCGGCGCGGCGATTGCCATTGGCCATCCCCACCCAGCGACGCTCTCGGTGCTGAGGGAGGAGATCCCGCGCGCGATGGCGGCAGGGATCGAATTCGTGCCGGTGTCGTATCTGCTCGAACGCAGCGAAGAGTTCCCCGAGTAGGTCTTTTCTTTTTTTTACGAGGCGCGAAGCGCCTCTAGGGGCCTTTGCTGGAGGGGGCGGGCGCTGGCGGCGAGGCCGGCGGCGGCGGCGAAGATCGCCGCCAGCACGATGGCGACGAGCGGCGGCGCGAGCTCGAGCTGGAACGGAATCTCCATGCCCTTCTCGAGCACCACGGCGGCGAGAATCGTGCCGGCGATCGAACCGATCGCGCCAGCGAGGAGGCCGACGATCGCCGACTCGGTGGCGAAGAGCGCCGCCACCTGCAGGCGTGTCATCCCGAGCGCTTTGCCGAGTGCCGCCTCGCGGCCGCGCTGCGCGGCGCCGGCGGCCACCGCGCCGGCGAGAATCGCCAGGCCGGCGAGCACGGTGAAGCCGCCGAGGAAGCGCACCCCGAGAGCGATGCGTTCGAGCACGACGCTGACCTTCTCGAGTACCTCGCGGATGGCGAATACCGTGACATTGGGAAAGGTCGCGGCGAGCGCGTCCTGCAAGCGCTGTTCGCCGCCCGCGGGCAGCCGCACCGAGGCGATACGCATCTGCGGCGCGCGGTCGAGGACACCGGGCTCGACCACCCAGAAGAAGTTGATCGCGAAGCTCTCCCAGCGCACCTTGCGCAGGCTCGTCACGGTGAGCGCGACCGGCACCCCCTGAACGTCGAAGACGATCTTCGAGCCGACCGTGAGGCCGAGATCGCGCGCGTACTCCTCTTCGACGCTGACCTCGTCGACGTCGGGCGCTTCCCAGAGCCGGCCCGCGGTCAGCGTGTTGTCGGCCGGCAGGCGCTCGAGGAAGGTGAGGCGCTGCTCGCGGGTGAGCGCCCAGCGCCCGCGCTGTCCGCGCTCTTCGTCGCTGTCGTCGTCGTCGCGCGCGGCGGCAGTCCGTTCCTGCTCGCGTGCCGCGGCAAGGGCGGCGACGGGCTTGCCGTCGAGCTCGGCGAGACGCGCCATGACGACGGGCACCGAGTCCACGCCGGTGGCGCCGGCGCGGTCGATCTCGGCCCGCACTGCGGCCCACTGGTCGGGCTGGATGTCGATCAGGAAGGCCGTGGGCGCGTTCGTCGGCAGGTCGCCGCGCAGGCGCGAGGTCAACCCGTGCTCGACGGTGCGCATGCCGACGACGACCATCGCACCGAGTCCGAGGGCGACGACGCTCGCGACCGTCGGGGCGCCCGGCCGCCCGAGGGCGGCGAGGCCGTAGCGCAGCGGCAGCGGCAGTCGCAGGCGTGGCAACCGGTGCACGCCGAAAATGAGCCCGCGCGCGCCGAGCGCGAGCACGGCTGCGGTCGCGGCGAGACCGCCGGCGAACGCCGCCCCCCAGGCGAGCGAGCGCGCCTGCAGCCCGGCGATCGCGGTGAGGCCGGCAAGGAGAGCCAGCGTCGTGACGAAGAGCGCCAGGCGCGAGGGCGGCAGCGGTTCGATCTCGCGCCGCAGCACGCGGGCGGCGGGCACCGCCAGGGCGGCAAGCAGCGGCGGCAAGGCGAAGAGCAGCGCGACGCCGATGCCGAGGCCGAGCCCGCGCAGGACGGCGAGGGGCTGGAATTCGATCTGCGGCAGCACCGGCAGCAGTGCGCCGGCGAGCCTGGGCACGAGACGCTCGAGTGCCATGCCGAGAGCGACGCCGACGAGGCTGCCGAGGGCGGCGAGCAGCACGGTCTGCCCGAGATAGATCGCCAGGATCTCGCGTGGCCGCGCGCCGAGCGCCTTGAACACCGCGATCGAGTCGAGGCGGCTGGCGAGCCAGGCGCGCACCGTCTGCGCCACGCCGACCCCGCCGACGACGAGCGAGAGCAGCGCCACGAGGCCGAGGAAGCGCTCGGTGCGGTCGACGCCGCGGCGCAGCTCCGGCTGACCTTCGGCGGAGGTCTCGATGCGGTAGAAAGCGGGATCGGGGAGCGCCGAGCGCAGGCGGCCCGCGAACGCCTCGACTGCCGCCGGCGCGGCCTCGTCCGGGAGCTTGACCAGCAGCCGGTGGGTGACCCGGCTGCCGAGGGCGACGAGGCCGGTCGAACGCAGGCTCTCGCCGGAGAGAAAGAGCCGCGGACCGAGGGGGAAGGCGTTGCCCAGCCGGTCGGGCTCGGCGAGCACCGTGCCGCGCAGGGTGAAGAGCTTGCCGCCGATGGCGATCGGGTCACCGAGGCGCAGGCTGAGTCGCACCAGCAGCTCGGGCGCCGCGACCGCGCCGTCTCCGGCCAGGAGCTCGGAGAGCGGGCGCGCCGGCTGAAGCTCCAGCCTGCCGTAGAACGGGAACTCGCCGTCGATCGCCTTGAGCTCGACGAGCTGGCTGCGGCCGGCACCAGCGGTGCCCTGCGGCGCCGCGGAGACAGTGACCATCTCGGTCAGGCGGGCCGAGCGCACGCCTTGCGCGGCTGCTGCTTCGGCGAGCAGCTCATCGACTGCCGCCGGCACCGGTTTCAGGCTGCGGACGCGCAGATCGGCGGCGAGCAGCTGGCGCGCCTCGCGCGCCAACGTGGCGCGCAGGCTCGACGAGAAGCCGGCGACCGCCACCACCGCGCCGACACCGACGGCGAGGCAGAGCACGAAGAAGGTGACCCGGCCGCGCGCGCCGCGCGTCTCGCGCACCATCTGGCGCAGCAGGGTCGCGGCGGTCATCGCGCGGAGGACTCGCCGGGCGCGAGGCTCGGCCGCCCTTCGACCCGCTCCACCCGGCCGTCGCGCAGATAGATCCGGCGGTCAGCCCGTTCGGCGATCGAGGGATCGTGCGTCACCAGAACGAGGGTCGCCGCGACATCGGCGCGCAACTCGTCGAGGACGTCGAGGATCCGCGCGCCGGTGGCGCCGTCGAGATTGCCGGTGGGCTCGTCGGCGAACAGGATCTCCGGCCGCGGCGCGAAGGCACGCGCCAGCGCGACACGCTGCTGCTCGCCGCCCGAGAGCTGGGCCGGATAGTGATGCCCGCGCTCGCCCAGGCCGACCCGAAGGAGCA
>JAGOCP010000020.1 GCA_017998715.1 Thermoanaerobaculia bacterium
GTGGTCTATCGCGCGGATCAGAATGTCGACACGCTGAACGAGCTCTTCAGCGTGCCGATCGGCGGCGGGACCTCCACCAAGCTCAACCGGTCGCTCGCTTCCGGCGGCGATGTGCAGAACTTTCGCATCAGCCCGAACGGCCTGTGGGTGATCTACGGCGCCGACCAGGACGCCGACACGGTCGACGAGCTCCTCGGCGTGCCGATCACCGGCGGCACCGTTCTCGACCTGAGCGGTCCGCTGGCGAGCGGCGGCGACGTCGTCCTGTGCGCGCCGAGCTGCACGGCCAGCACCGCGGTTGCGGCCTACGACATCTCCTCCACCAGCCTCGACGTGCTGTATGCCGCCGACGAGACCTCCAACGATCAGGTAGAGCTCTACGACGCCAGCCTGGGAGGGCCACCCAGCGCTCCGACCGCCGTCGTCGCGACTCCTGGCAACACGCAGGTGACCGTGACCTTCGCGGTGCCGGCAAGCAACGGCGGCAGTCCCATCACCGGCTACACCGTGACGCCGAACCCGGCGACGGTCGGTTGGGTCGACAGCAATGCCGGCTCCACCGCGACCACCCACCTGATCACGAATCTGACCAACGGCACCGCCTACACGTTCACCGTGCGGGCGACCAACGTCAACGGCACCGGCGCCGCCTCGGCGCCGTCGAACAGCGTCACGCCGGCGACGGTACCCTCCGCGCCGAGCGCGGTTGCGGCGGTGCCTCGCAACGTCGGCGCCGATGTCACCTTCGCCGCTTCGGCGAGCAACGGCGGCGCCGCCATCAGCGGCTACACCGTGATCTCGAACCCGCCGGGAGGCATCGACCTCAGCCAGGGCACGACCGCGCTCACGCACTACGTCGTCGGGTTGACCAACGGCACGCCTTACACCTTCACGGTCGTGGCCCAGAACGCCATGGGGCCGAGCCCGGCCTCGGCGGCATCGTCCGCCGTCACCCCCGGATGCGCCCCCGAAGTCGGAGCGAACCTCTTCTGTGACGGTGTGGAGAGCAGCGACACGTCGCAGTGGAGCTTCGCCTCCGCCGTGCCTGGAGCGCCGACCTCGGTCGTGGCGGCAGCCGGCAACGCGCAGGCGACGGTGACCTTCGTCGCGCCAATCGTTGCCCCCGGTAACGCCGTCACCGGCTACACCGTGACCTCGAACCCGCCGGGTGGGGTCGACTCGAACGCCGGCGCGGTCGGCCTTTCGCACGTCGTCACCGGTCTCACCAACGGCACCGCCTACACGTTCACCGTGCGGGCGACCAACACCACCGGCGAGGGCCCCGCTTCGGCGCCGTCGAACAGCGTCACGCCGGCGACAGTACCGGAAGCGCCGACGGGCGTCGTCGCAGTGGCCGGTGACAGCGTGGCGACGGTGGTCTTCGTCGCGCCGCTCGACGACGGCGGCAGCCCCATCCTCGGCTACACGGTGACCTCCACTCCGGCGGGCGGTGTCGACACCAACGCCGGCCAGCTCGGGCTCACGCATGCGATCACCGGGCTCACCAACGGGACCGAATACACTTTCACTGTGAAGGCGACGAACGCCGCCGGCACAGGTGCAGATTCGAAGCCCTCGAACCCCGTTACCCCCAGCCCCTCCTGACACCGGCGCCCAGGCGCCGGTGCCGCACGTCTACCTCCTCCGCTGCCGCGACGGTTCGCTCTACGCCGGGGCAGCGGTCGACCTGGTGAGGCGGCTGCGCGAGCACCGCGCCGGCAGAGCGTCGCGCTATACGCGCTCGCGCCTGCCGGTCGAGCTCGCCTGGTCGTGTGAGGTGGAATCGTGGAGCGCCGCGCTGGTCGAAGAGGCGCGGATCAAGACGCTGTCGCGCGGCGAAAAGGAGCTCCTCGTCGCCGCTGCGCCTCCTCGGCCCGCGGATCCGGCCGCCGGCTGAGCTTCAGCAGATCCGCGGCAGCTGCTCGCCGGAGAGCAGATCGACGATGCGGGTGCCGCCGATCGAGCTGCGCAGAGTGACGAGGCCCGCCGGCCCGTCGACCACTTCACCGATCACGCAGGCCTGCCGGCCCAGTGGATGGCGCCGCCAGATGGCGAGCGCCTCATCCGCGGCCTCGCGGGCGACGAAGGCGATCGCCTTGCCCTCGTTGGCGACATAGAGCGGATCGAGCCCGAGGATCTCGCAGGCGCCGCGCACCGCCGGGGCGACCGGCAGCACCGCCTCGTCGATCCGGATGCCGACGCCGGCGGAGACGGCGATTTCGTTGAGCGCCGACGCGACCCCGCCGCGAGTCGGGTCGCGCAGGACGTGCACGCGCTCGCCCAAGGCTGCGAGCAGCTCGCCCACCAGGCCGTGCAGGGCTGCCGAATCGCTCACGATCGGCGCGTCGAAGGCGAGGCCTTCGCGCACCGAGAGAATGGCGATGCCGTGCTCGGCGATCGCGCCGGAGAGCAGGATGCGGTCGCCTGGCCGGGCGCGTCGCGGCGAGATCTCGATGCCGTCGGCGATCCGGCCGATGCCGGCGGTATTGATGTAGACGCCGTCGCCCTTGCCGCGGTCCACGACTTTGGTGTCGCCGGTCACGATCGGAACGCCGACCGCCGCCGCGGCCTCCTTCATCGAGGAGACCACGCGCCAAAGGGTCTCCATCGGCAGGCCTTCCTCGAGAATCAGCGCGCAGGTGAGCGCCACCGGGCGCGCGCCGCACATGGCGAGGTCGTTCACCGTGCCGTGGACGGCCATCGAGCCGATGTCGCCACCGGGAAAGAAGAGCGGCCGCACGACATAGGAGTCGGTCGAGAAGGCCAGGCGCTCGCTGCCACCGGCGAGCACCGCGCCGTCGTGCTGCCGCGCGAGCTCGGGGTTCGAGAAACTGGGCACGAACATGCGCTCGATGAGGTGCTGGGTGAGGCGTCCGCCGCCGCCGTGAGCCATCTGAACGGTCGGGTACTCGGAGATCGGCACCGGGCAGACCGGCCCCATGGCGAGATCGGCCGGCGCCGCCGGATCCTCGTCCGCCGGCCTCCCACCTGCGGCGCTCATGCCAGCCTCGCGTAGCGGTAGTAAGCCGAGCAGGCGCCCTCGGAGGAGACCATCGGCGCACCCAGAGGTCGCTCGGGGTTGCACTGCTTGCCGAAGGCCGGGCACTCGTTGGGCTTGCGGATTCCCTGCAACACCTGGCCGGCGATGCACAGGGGCGACTCCTCGGCGACGATGCCGGAGACGCCGAACTTGCGCTCGGCATCGTGGGCCTGGAACTCCTCGCGCAGGCGGAGGCCGCTCCTGGGAATCGTGCCGATCCCCCGCCACTTGCGATCGCACACCTCGAAGACCTCGCCGACGAGCTTTTGCGCCGGCGGATTGCCGTCGCGCGTCACCGCGCGCGCGTACTGGTTCTCCACCCCCCACCGACCCGCTTCGAGGGCGCTCACCGCCATGTGGATGCCCTGCAGGAGATCGAGCGGCTCGAAGCCGGTGACGACGATCGGCACGCGGTACTTCTCTGCGATCGGTTCGTACTCCCAGTAACCCATCACCGCGCAGACGTGGCCGGCGGCGAGAAAGCCGTTCACCCGGCAATCGGGGGAAGAGAGGATCGCCTCCATCGCCGGTGGCACCAGCACGTGCGACGTCAGAATCGAGAAGTTGTTCACGCCCAGCCGCTTCGCCTGCCAGACCGCCATGGCGTTGGGCGGCGCGGTGGTCTCGAAGCCGACGGCGAAGAAGACCACTTCGCGTTCGGGGTTCTCGCGCGCGAGTTTGAGCGCGTCGAGCGGCGAGTAGACCATGCGCACGTCGCCGCCAGCCGACTTCACGGCAAGCAGGTCGGTGGTCGAGCCCGGCACGCGCAGCATGTCGCCGAAGGAGGTGAAGATCACCTCCGGCCGGCGCGCGATGGCGAGCGCCTGATCGATGAGCTCGAGCGGCGTCACGCAGACCGGGCAGCCGGGCCCGTGAATCAGGCCGACCGCTCCGGGCAGCAGCCGATCGATGCCCGAGCGCATCAGGGTGTGCGTCTGCCCACCGCAGACCTCCATGAGGTTCCACTGCTGGTGAGTGTCGCGCCGCAGGGCAGCGAAGAGCTTCTGTGCCTCAGGCTCGCCGCGGTATTCGTCGACGAAGCGCATCGGCTCAGTTCTTCCCCGAGACGGGCTGCGCGGCTAGCTGCTTCGCGGCGGCGGCGTCATCCTGGAGCTCGAGCAGCTCGCCGATCTCCTCGAGATACTTGAAGACCTTCCTGGCTTCGGCCTCGTCGATCAGGCTGATCGCGAAGCCGACGTGGACGACGACCCACTGCCCGGCCAGGACCTCCGGGGTGTAGGCGAGGCAGACCTCCTTGACGACGCCGGAGAAGTCCACCCTGCCCATCGGGATGCCGATCTCGTTGTGCATCACTTCGACGACCTGTCCTGGGACTCCGAGACACATGGGCTATGGCTCCTTTGGCTCTCTCGACTCAATGCGCCGCGAGTCGCGCAGCAGCGACCGCGATCTGTCCGAGCGCGATGCCGCCGTCGTTGGGCGGCACGGCGCGATGCAACAGGACGTGGAATCCCTCGGCCTCGAGGTTCGTCGCCAGGCGTTCGGCGAGCAGACGGTTCTGGAAGCAGCCGCCGGAGAGCGCGACCTGCGCGACGTTTCCCCCGCGCCGGCTGCCGGCCAGTCGCGCGACGGCCTGCGCACCGTCGACCAGCGCCTGATGGAAACGCGCAGCCATACGGGATACGGCTTCACCGCGCGCCCGATCGGCGAGCAAGGCGGCGATCAGCGGCCGCCAGTCGAGCTCGTGAAAGCTCGCCCCCGGCAGCTGGCCCGGGGCGAGACCGGCGGGCGCGGCGCTCTCGATCAGCGGCAGGGGGTAACTGCCGAACTCCCGGGGATCGGCGGCGAACTCGAGCGCCATCGCCGCTTCGCCTTCGAACGACACCCGGCTGCCATCGCCCGCAACGCCGCCGACGCCGAGGAGCGCAGCGACGCCGTCGAAGAGTCGGCCCATCGAAGAGGTCCAGGGCGCGTTCCAACCCGTGCCGAGCATTCTGGCGAGGACGGCGCGCTCGGTCGGCTGAAAGCTCGCCAACGCCGGGATGTCCGCCCGCTCGAGCGCCGCTGTGCCTTCGAGCTCGTGCAGGAGCGCGAGGGCGATACGTCTCGGTTCGCGCACCGCGGCCTCGCCCCCGGGGAGGCGGAACGGGCGCAGGCGGGCGAGGCGGAAGAATTCGCCGGGTGCCGATGCGTCGGGGGTGACCAGCGCCTCACCCCCCCAGACCGTGCCGTCCGGCCCGTAACCCGTGCCGTCGAAGCAGAGGCCGAGCGCCGCGCCGGAGAGCGCGGCCGTCGAACCGTGGTTCTCGGCGAGGCAGGAGGCGAGATGCGCGTGATGGTGCTGCACCGCAACCAGGGGCAGGCTCTCCGCCCGGAGACCTGCGCGCTCGAGCAGCCCGCCCTGGGCCTGCGCCGCGCGCTGCGCCCAGCGGGTCGTCGGGTAGTCCGGATGCAGATCGTGCGCGATCGCCACCGGCGTGGCCGCATAGAGGGCGAGAAAGTCGAGGACGACGCGCTCGAAAGCGGCATGCGCCTCCGGCGTCTCCATGTCTCCCAGGTGCTGCGAGAGGAACACCTGCCGCCCGAGGCTCAAAGCCGCCGCTGCCTTCTGGTGCGCCCCGGTGGCGATCGCGCACGGCAGAGCGCTGGCAGTGACGATCGGCAGCGGCGCGTAACCGCGCGCCCGGCGCAGCACCTGCGGCGCGCCGCCGACGAACCAGGCGACGCTGTCGTCGACGTGGCGGGCGATCGGGCGATCGTGCAGCAGGAAGCGATCGGCGATCCCCGCGAGGCGCTCGAGCGCCTCGCGATCATCGATGGCGATCGGCTCATCGGTGAGGTTGCCGCTGGTGGCGACGACGGGAAAGTCCACCTCGGCGAGCAGCAGGTGATGCAGCGGGCTCGTCGGCAGCATCAGGCCCAGACGCGGATTGCCCGGGGCAATCCCAGTCGCGAGAAGCCGCCCGGGGAGCGTACGCTGCCGCAGCAGCGCGATCGGCGCTTGCGGCGAAGCGAGGAGTGCGGCCTCTTCGGGCGAGATCGTGCACAACTCGCGTGCCGCAGCGACATCGCGCACCATCAGCGCGAGGGCCTTGGCCGGCCGTCGCTTGCGCTCGCGCAGCCGTGCGACCGTCGCGGTCGAGCGCGCGTCGCAGAGGAGCTGGTAGCCGCCGATGCCCTTCAGAGCGAGGATCGCGCCGTCGGTGAGCGCCGCGACGGCGTCGGCCAATGCCGCCTCGCCGCGCGCGCGCTGCCGGCCGTCCGGCTCGGTCGAGAGCAGTTGGGGCCCGCACTCGGGACAGGCGTTCGGCTGCGCATGGAAGCGGCGGGAGGCCGGATCCTCATACTCGTCGCGGCAGGCCGGGCAGAGCGCGAAGCCGCGCATCGTCGTCGCCGGCCGGTCGTAGGGCAGGCCTAGCACGATCGAGAAGCGTGGGCCGCAGTGGGTGCAATTGGTGAACGGATAGCGATGGCGGCGGTTGCCCGGCGTGAAGGTCTCGCTCCGGCATTCGGCGCAGGTCGCGAGGTCGGGCAGCACGACCGCGCTCTTGCCGGCCCGCTGCTCGCTCTCGCGTATGGCGAAACCGGAGTGCCCGACCGGGGCGAGCCAGAGGGTGTCGACGGACTGCAGAAAGGCCGGCGAGGGCTTCTCGAGGGCGAGCCGCGCGACGAAGGTCTCGAGAAGGCCGCGTGGGCCTTCGATCTCGATTTCGACTCCGTGCGAGTCGTTGCGCACCCAACCGTCGAGCGCGAGCTCGCGCGCCAGGCGATAGACGAACGGTCGGAAACCCACGCCCTGCACGGCGCCGCGAATCTCGAGGCGCAGGAGCACGACAGGCGACGGCGCGTCGGCTGCGGGCCCGAGGCTGCCGGCGGAGGAGGGTGCTTCGAGCGGCATGGCGGGGCGAGCTTACTCCCGGCGGCGCGCGGCGCTCCCACCCTGGGGGGCCACACCCCCCGCCCACCCTGCCGGGCGGCGTTCGCGGAAGCGGGGGCCGGCGATAATCGACCCGTGAGCGAGAGCGAACCTCCGGCGCCAGGCGGAAAGCTCCTGGCAACCCGCCGCGAGGCCTTTGCGCGACTCTTCGGTCTCGCCGGAGCCTCAGGGCTGGGCGCGCAAGCCGCCGGCTGCTCCAGCGAGCCCACCGGTCCGCTGCCTGCCCGCCTGCCGCTTTCGGCGCTGCCCCCGACAGGGCGGCTGCGGGTGCTGCATCGCGGCGATCCGGTCGAGCTGCGGCGCGAGGGCGAGGGGATTCGTGCGCGCTCGCTGCTGTGCACCCACCAAGGCTGTGAAGTTCGCTGGCGCGCCGATCTCGATCGCTACCGCTGCCCTTGCCATCAGGGCATGTTCGACGCCGCTGGGCAGCCGTTCTCCGGCCCGCCGCAGCGGCCGCTGGCCGAGATTCCGGTGCGCGTCGAAGGCGGCGAGATCGTCGTCGGCGAGATGCCGACAGGCGACCTCAGCGCCAAGCCGTAAGCCGCGAAGCCAGAGGAAGAACTACCGCCACCAGACCGCAGCGGCCGCCGGCTCGAGGCGCGGCGCCGCGCCGACGCCGAGCCGGCAGAGCTCGATGGCCGCGGCCTCCGCAGCCCGCGGAAGCGCGGCTGCGACCTCGGGCGAGAGCTCCGTGCCGAGCTCGATCTCGTGCGGCACGACGCCGATCAGCAGGACCTCCCGCGGCGCCGAGCCGAAGAACTCGGCCGACAGGAGCGCCTCCCTCAGACCGGGATCGTGAGGGGAGAGGCGGGGATTCAAAAGGGGGGCGGCGAGGATCTCGCTGCGGGTCAAGCACCGGACGGTGCCCGGCGGCGACTGCACACGGAGCGCGTCGAAGACGATCAACGCGTCGTAGCCGCCGATGATATGGGCGAGTTCCGGGCCGGGAGTGCCGATGTCGAGCAGCTCGACCTCGGCGGGTACGTCGTAGAGCGCTTCGAAGGCGGCGAGAGCCGAGGGACCCACGCCGTCGTCGCGCATCAGGATGCAGCCCATTCCCAGCACCAGGGTGCGCATCTTCGCGCCCCCCTCCTCGTCCGCCCCCGACACCTTCAACCTCCCAACACCTTGACCGTCGCCGTCTCGTTGCCTTCCGGATCGAAGGCGTGGATGGCGCAGGCGAGGCAGGGATCGAAAGAGTGGATCGTGCGCACGACCTCGAGCGGACGCTCGCTGTCGGCGACCGGATTGCCCATCAGGGAGGCTTCGTACGGTCCCAACTGCCCCTGGGCGTCGCGCGGTCCGGCGTTCCAGGTCGAGGGCACGACCGCCTGGTAGTTGGCGATCCGGCCGTCGCGGATGACGACCCAGTGCGACAGGGTGCCACGCGGCGCTTCGTGGAAGCCGAAACCCTTCACCTCACCCTTGGGGAAGACCGGCTTGTTCCAGATGGTGACGTCGCCCTTGCCGATGTTGCCGACCAGCAGGCCCCAGTGCTTGAGCGAGAGATCCGCCAGCACCGCGCAGCGGATGGCGCGGGCGAGATGGCGGCCGAGCGTCGAGTGCAGCGCGGTGAGCGGGATCTGGACCTTGGCGATCGACGAGGCGAGCGCCACCGACTCGTTCACGCGCTTGGTGATGAGCTCGTGGCCGGAGGCGTAGCCCATGAGGATCTGGGCCAGCGGCCCGACCTGCATCGCCTTGCCCTCGAAGCGCGGCGCCTTCACCCAGGAGTACTTGCCGTCGTCCTGGAAGTCGGTGTACTGCGGCTTCGGCAGGTCCTCTTCCCAGGGGTGCTTCTGCCAGTCGCCCTCGTACCAGGCATGCGCGACCGACTCTTCGACCTTGGCCTGGAAGAGCGGGTCGTTGAAGGTCGTGATCGGGCGATAGGTGGAGAGGTCGCCTCCCATGATGACGCCGCCGGGCAGGTCGAACTCGGTGCCCTTGCCGTCGAGCGGCAGGTCGGGCACCGCCATGTAGTTGGTGACGCCGGCGCCGTAGCCGAGCCACTCCGGGTACATCGAGCCGATGGCGATGACGTCGGGGAGATAGACCTGCTCGACGAAGGTCTTGACCTCTTCGAGCGTGTCCTTGATGAAGTACAGCTTCTCCATGTTGAGCGTCGCATCGTTGTCGAGATTGATCGCGTTGGCGACGCCGCCGACCGCCAGATTCTGGATGTTGGGCGTCTTGCTGCCGAGAATGGCGACGACCTTGTTGGCCTTGCGCTGATAGTCGAGCGCCTGCAGGTAGTGTGAAACGGCGAGGAGGTTGACCTCCGGCGGCAGATGCATCGCCGGATGACCCCAGTAGCCGTTGGTGAAGATGCCGAGCTGACCCGAAGCGATCAGCGCCTCGAGCTTGCCCTTGACCGCGGCGAGCTCGCGGGTGCTGTTGTGCGGCCACGGCGACAGCGACTCGGCGAGCGCCGAAGCCTTCGCTGGATCGGCCTTGAGCGCCGAGGTGACGTCCACCCAGTCGAGCGCCGACAGATGGTAGAAGTGGACGATGTGATCGTGCAGGGCGTGGGCGCAGAGGATGAGGTTGCGGATGTACTGCGCGTTCATCGGGATTTCGAGGCCGATGGCGTTCTCGACCGCGCGCACCGAGGTGATGGCGTGGACGGTGGTGCAGACGCCGCAGATGCGCTGGGCGAAGAGCCAGGCCTCGCGCGGGTCACGCCCCTCGAGAATGAGCTCGATGCCGCGGAACATCTGGCCCGAAGACCAGGATTTGGTCACCTTCCCGCCGTCCACCTCGACGTCGATGCGCAGGTGCCCTTCGATGCGGGTGATCGGGTCGACAACGATGCGCTTGGACATGTTTCTAGGCTCCTATCGGCGGGTCGCGGCGGCGGTGCGGCCACCGAGGATGGGGAAGGTCTTGACGGCCCAGAGGTAGAGGGCGAGCTCGGCGGCGACGAATCCGATGGTCACCAGGAGCTCGGGTACCGCAGGGAAGTAGCTGTAGTGCGAACCTGGGTTGAAAGCGACGAGATAGGTGTTGAGCCGGAAGCCGACGCCGGCGAGGATGAGCAGGATCCCGGCGCGGACCTGCCAGACCGGATCGGCGCGCCGCGCGGGCGACATCAGAACGACCGCCGCAGCGAGATGCATCGCGAGCTCGCCGACGAACACGGCGCCGAGCGGTGAGGCCACCATGCCGAGCTCGCCCGACCATGCGACCTCGGCCAGCCGGAAGGCGACGAAGAAGAGTGCCACCCACTTGGCGACGTTCGCCAGCCGGCCGAGCATCTCGGTCTCGCGCGGCCGGCCGAACGCCTTGGCGGCGAAGGCGGACTCGCAGACCACGATGCCGTAGCCCATGATGAGGCAGGAGAGAATGAAGAGGAACGGCAGCCAGGGGGTGAACCAGAGCGCATGGAGACGCGGCCCGGCGAGCAGCATCATCGTGCCGAGCGACGACTGGTGCATGGTCGGCAGCAGGACGCCCAGAGCGATGATCCAGACGCCGTTGCTGTTGACGAAGCGCAGGGCCTTCTTGGCGAACGCCGCGCGGCGGGGATTCGGGCTGGCGAGCATCTTCTCCCACAGCGCCGGTGAGAGCTCGATGAGCAGCACGAGGTTGTAGAACATGACGCAGATGGCGACTTCGAGCTGCGGCGAGTGGCTCCAGTGCCAGACGAAGACCGGGATCTTCCACAGATCCCAGTAGCGCCCGAGGTCGACCGTGACGGCCAGGACCGCGAGCCCGTAGCCCAAGAGGCTGGTCAGCACTGCTGGCCTCACCAGTGGGTGGTACTGGCCCTTGTTCAGAATGTAGACCAGCAGCGCGACAGCGTAGCCACCGCAGCCGAGCGCCGTGCCGACGACGACATCGAAGGCGATCCAGATCCCCCACGGGTAGCCGTTGGAGAGATTGGTCACCGCGCCGATGCCGAAGAGGAAGCGCCAGATCGCGACCGCAGCGCCGACGCCGGCGATGAGCAGGAGCCAGCGGAACTGACGGGTGAAGAGTGGGCCGGGGACCGGCGTGTGAACCGGTTCGTGGACCGCAGCGTGAGCGTTCACTTTTGGCCTCCCTGGTTGCCGGCGCCACTCGCGCCATCCGAGCCATCGTCCTGGTTGGCGCGCCGGTTGCGCAGCATCACGCCGGCGAGGACGGCGTAGGCCGCGACCGGTGCAATGAAGCCCTTGTAAAGCCCTTCCTGGATCGAATAGGCCGTCCGTGGCGTACCCTCGGTGCCGAGCGTCGGCAAGCCGAGCTTCTCGAACGGCACGTGGGAGAGGTAGAGCACCTGCGTGCCGCCGCCGTCGAACTCGCCGTAGACCCGGTCTTCGAAGTACTTGCCGGGCTCGGCTTCGATGCGGCGCTTGGCCTCCTGCAGGAGCTCGGTGCGCTTGCCGTAGATCACCGCTTCGCGCGGGCAGACCTCGCAGCAGGCCGGACCATGGCCCTGGGGGTAGCGCGTGTAGCCGTCCTTCTCGGTGAGCGCAGCGCCTTCGACGCGATGGCGGCAGAGCTCGCACTTGACGATGTCCGGGATGGCCTTGTCGAACTCGAACTTCGGCACGTTGAACGGGCAGGCCATCTGGCAGTAGCGGCAGCCGACGCAGAAGAACGGGTCCCATTCGACGACGCCGGTGACTTCGTTCTTGTGGAAGGCGTGCAGCATGCAGGCGGCGGCGCAGGCCGGATCGACGCAGTGCATGCACTGCGCTTTCATGTAGGAGACCCGGTCGCCTTCCTGGTAGAGCTTGATGACGTTCTTGGTCTTGCCGTTCAAGTCCTGCGGCATCTGCCAGAGGCCCTCGGCGCCGGTGTCGGGCTCGAGGTGATTCGCTTCGCGGCAGGCGACGACGCAGCTCTTGCAGCCGATGCAGACGGTGGTGTCGTAGAGCATGCCCATCGCTTCGGCGGGCGGCTCCAACTTCTGCGCGGCGGCGGCCGGGACGCTGCAGGTGGCTGCAGCGGCCGAGCCGGCCGCGAGGACCTTCAGGAGACTGCGACGATCGGTAGTGGTCGCCATGGTCGGCCTCGTCAGTTCTTCGGCTTCGGTTCGTCTTCGCCGAGCTTCTTGGCGGCCATCCAGGCGGCGCCGACGACCGCGCCTCCTACCAGACCGGCGAGACCGGTCGCCACCGGGCTCACGCCACCCTGCGGCGCGTGGATCGGCGGATAGGTGTCGGGGGGCGTCGGGCGGTCGATCGGCACGGTGTCGTGCAGGGGAACCCGGAACGCGAGCTTCTGCTCGGTGCAGCCGAAGCAGGGGTGACCCAGGCCGATCGGCCAGGCGCCGACGACCTCGTTGAAGTGGTTGACCGAGCAGTTGGCGTGCGTCGCCGGGCCCTTGCAGCCGAGCCGATAGAGGCACCAGCCCTGGCGGTGACCGGGGTCGCCGTACTCGAGGGCGAAACGGCCGGCGTCGAAATGGGCGCGCCGCGGGCAGTGCTCGTGGATCGTCTGGCCGTAGGCGAACTTCGGCCGGGCTAGCTCATCGAGCTCCGGCAGGGTTCCGAGCGTCGCATACTGCAGCACCGTGCCGAGCAGGTTGTAGGGATTCGCCGGGCAACCCGGAATCGAGACCACGGTCTTGCCCTTGAGAATTTCGTGTGCGCCCACCGCGCCGGTCGGATTCGGGTCGGCGGAGGGTACGCCGCCCCACGAGGCGCAGGAGCCGATGGCGATGATCGCCCCGGCCTTCTCGGCGGTCTCGTTGAGCATCTCGATCGCCGTCTGGCCGCCGATCTTGCAGTAGATGCCGCCGTCCTTGGTCGGAATCGCCCCTTCGACGATGAGCACGTACTTGCCGGCGTTGGCTTCCATCGCCGCGTGTCGGCACTCCTCGGCGAGCTTGCCGGAGGGCACCAGCAGCGTCTCGTGGTAGTCGAGCGAGATCAGGTCGAGGATCAGCTCGTCGAGGGCCGGCGCCGTCGTGCGCAGGAGCGACTCGGTGCAGCCGGTGCACTCCTGGAAGTGCAGCCAGATGACCGAAGGCTTCTTGCCCAGGACCGCGGCCTCGGCGAACTGTTCCGCCACCGATAGCGGCAGGCCCACGGCCGCCGCGGCGAGGGTGCAGAACTTGAGGAAGTCCCGCCGGCGCAGTTCGCGATCGAGCAGGCCCAACGGGGTTTCCGACGAAGGGGTTTCGGACAACATGTGCGCCTCCCTGGCAGGTTCGCGCCGACGGGGGTGAGCCGGTGCGGGGGATCGTTTCGCTTTCTATCGGCTGGCGGTATGACGCGGAACGCCCACGAGGGTGGGGCGACCTGCCGGCGAGCGGCGAACGGGCAGGGTGCGGTCCCCTCCGGCAGGGTGGGCTCTTCCGGGACCCCTTCGCTTAGCGTCCATGGAGCCATGCACGAGTACTCCCTCGTTCGCGCCCTTCTCGACCGCGTCGATGCCTCGGTGCGCGAGCATCGGGCGACCTCCGTCGCCCACCTGAGGGTGCGCGTCGGTGAGGTCGCCGGGGTCGAGATGGAACTCCTGGCGTCGGCCTTCGAGCTGGCGAAAGCCGGCACCCGCTGCGCCGAAGCCCGGCTCGAGTTGATCCCGGCCGCCGCGCGCTGGGAGTGCACGAGCTGTAGAGTGGAGGCGCCGCGCGGCGGGGTGCTCCGCTGCCCGGTCTGCGGCGAAGCGGTGCGGCTCGCCGCCGGCGACGAGATCGTCCTCGAACGGATCGAGATGGAGGTTCCCGAGCATGTGTGACGACTGCGGCTGTGGCGACACCGACAAAGTCTCGGTCGAGATTCACGAGAGCCTGTTGGCCGGGAACGCCTCCCAGGCGGCGCACAATCGCGAGCACTTCGCCGGGCGCGGCATGCTGGCGCTCAACCTGATGGGCTCACCGGGGTCGGGCAAAACCGCCCTCCTCGAGGCAACGGCGCGGGCGCTCGCGGCGGGCGGCTCGCCGCACCGGCTGGCGGCGCTGTCGGGCGACCTCGCCACCGATCATGACGGCGAGCGGTTGCGCGCCGCCGGCATTCCGGCGGCAACGATCACCACCGGCTCGGCCTGCCACCTCGACGCCAAGCTCGTCCACCATGCCCTGCACCACCTCGACCTCGGCGCCGCCGATACCCTGGTCATCGAGAACGTCGGCAACCTCGTCTGCCCGGCGATCTACGACCTCGGCGAAGCGGCAGCCGTGGTGGCGCTGTCGGTGACCGAAGGCGAAGACAAGCCGCTCAAGTACCCGACGATGTTCAACAAGGCCGATCTGGTGCTGCTCACCAAAGTCGATCTGCTGCCGCATCTGCCGGGCTTCCGCATGCCGGTGCTCGAGGATGCCCTCGCCCGCACCATGCCGCGGTTGCGGGTGATCCACGTCTCGGCGACGACCGGCGAGGGGCTGCCCGAATGGCTCGCCTGGCTCGAGGAGCGCCGCGCTGCGGCGGTCGGGTCGGCGAAACCGGCTGCCGGTCCCGCCCACGGGCACCACGCACATCCGGCGCACACACACTCCCACTGAGTCCCGGCTACGCCGTCCGGCAGCACGCGCGACCGCTCGGAACGACCGAGCGGTGTGTTAGCCTCGCGGCGGAAAAACTCACCGGAAAAGAGACGATTGGCGGCTGAAACCCTCCCGTTCCGCTACCTCGCGGTCGACGGCCCCATCGGGGTCGGCAAGACCGTATTGGTCGACAAGTTGGTCCGCCGTTTCGAGGCCGTCAAGGTCCTCGAGGACGTCGAGAACCCGTTCCTGCCCGACTTCTACCGCGACCGGCCGGGAGCGGCGTTCCAGACCCAGATGTACTTCCTGCTGTCGCGCTACAAGCAGCAGCACGAGGTGGTGCAGCAGGAGCTCTTTCAGCGCCTGGTGGTCTCGGACTACACCTTCCAGAAGGACCGCATCTTCGCCTACCTGACGCTCTCGGACGAGGAGCTGGCGATCTACGACCGGCTCTACACGACGCTCGAGCCGCAGGTGCCGGTGCCCGATCTCGTGCTCTATCTCACCGCCGACGTCGACACCTGCATGGCGCGCATCCGCAAGCGCGCACGCAGCTTCGAGAAGGAGATCTCGGACGAGTACATGGCCGAGCTGATCGACGCCTACAACCACTACTTCCACTACTACAACCGCTCGCCGCTCCTGGTGGTGGACACCCGCAATCTCAACTTCCCCGACAGCAAGAGCGATTTCGAAGAGCTCGTGCAGCAGCTCCAGCGCCCCATCCGCGGCACCGAGTACTTCGTCCCCGCGCGCAAGCGCTGAGCCGCCCTCCCGCGGGGGTGGCAAGTGTTTCCGAGAAGCGCCTTCTACTCCGGTGCCGAGCCCGCTGTCAGGGGTTCGGCCAGCGCCGCCGTCATCTCGGGATCGCTTGCGCGATCGGCGAGCGGCGGGACGCAGAGGGTCGAGCGCAACGAGACCGGGGCGCCGGTGAGCCCGGCGAGCGGCGTGCGGTGGACGAGAGGCGGGTAGACCGGAAACTGCGCCGCTTCGTAGACCGTCACCTCGTGGCTGGCAGGATAGACCTTCAAGAGCTCGCGTTGCAGCACGGCGAGGCCGCGAGGACCCCAGAGATCGCCCGGGCGATAGTCGTGCACCCCGATGCCGCCGATCTGCCAGAGGACGAGGTAACTCGCCTCGTCGAAGCGCCGGCGGCGGAGCAGGAAATCGGTCGCCTCGAAACTCTGACAGCCGCGCTCCCCGGGGTCGAAGCCGAGATCGGCGAACAGGCAGTCCTCGGCCGAGACACCCGGCAGCATGACCGCCTCGTACCCCTCGGCGATCGCCCGCCGGATCGCTTCGTGCGACGGCTGTACGAACACCCCGGGGTGGCCGTAGAAGGCGGCGACGACCTGCTTGCCCGCGCGCACCGGCGCGAGAATCCGTTCGACCATCTCCTCGTAGGTTTCGGCGCGCGGCCGGCCCTCGCGATAGCTGTCGTGCAGCGGTTCCGCTGTCGCATTGAGCTCGAGGAGCCAGTCGGCGGTGATGAGATCGGCCGCGACGTGAAACAGTTTGTCCGCAGACTCGATCGCCGAGAGTGCCTCCTGGGTGATCTGCGCTGCGACCATCATGCCGGTGCCGACGACGGTGAGTTGACCCCGATTCAAGTTCACGTTCTCCTGTCGCGATTGCGGGTGCGGACGAGGCTGCGCGACCGCATCGCGATGCTAGTCTCGCCCGCAGAGCACGCTTGAAGTCTTCTTCGGGGAGGAGCCTATGGCAAAGAAGGACCTGCAACATCTCGTCATTGCCCTGTCGAAATTCACCGTCCTGCGCAACCGCTTCAAAAAGGATCCCATGGGCGTGATGGCCGAGGCGGGCCTGTCGGAGAAGGAGAAGGACGTCCTCGCCTCCGGGGATGCCGACCGCCTGCGAACCTACCTCGGCGAGGAGTACTCGAAGGGGGCGATCATCCGCGAGTCGCTCATCCGCACCGCGCTGATCCGCGATCCGCTGATCCGCGACCCGAAGAAGTAGAACCGGAGAATCCGCCGGCCTGCGTCACGGCGCTGGCGGCGGCTGGGGGAGGCCGAGTGCCTCCACCAGCCGCCGGAAGTCCTCGCGCCTGTGCAGGGGGGTGAAGTCCGGCGCCGCGGAAAGCCAGGCGAGGTCCCAGCAGCGCTCGCTGCGGCAGCGCTCGAGCCACGCCATCGCCTGGTCCGCGTCGCCCGAGTTGGCGAAGAAGGTGGCGACCAGGCTGGTCGGGACCCGCTCCCGGTTCGCCTTCTCGGCGAGCGCGCGCGAGAGCCAACGCAGTGCCGCGGGGTAGCCTTCCTGGTCGCGCCGGCGGACGTACTCCGGCTGCAGACTCTCCAGGCGGTAGCCCGGCAGGAGGCGCTCGAGCTCAAGCCCGCGCTCGGGGTCCTTGTCCAACTCCTCGTAGGCCAACCAGGCGAAGTAGTGCGCCGGCGAGTAGGTCGGATCCAGCTCAAGGGTGGCGGCGATCTCGACCAACGCCTGCTGCGGGTCGCCGTCCAGCAGCCGTTGGACGCCGACATCCCCGAGAATGAGTGGCGAGAGCGGATCGAGGCGACGCGCGAACTCGATCTCGGCGCGCCCCTCGGCGAAGCGCCGCAGGCAGGAGTAGAGGAGCCAGCGCCGTCGCCGCGCATTGGCGGAGTTCGGATTGAGCCGCACCGCCTCGTCGAGCTCGGTCTCGGCCTCCCGCCAGTTCCACTTCGTAAACAGCAGCAGATCGCCGAGCGACGAATGCGCGTCGGAGAGGTTCGGATCGAGAGTGATCGCCTTGCGCGCCGCCGCTTCCGCTTCGGCGAAGCCCTTCTGGGGTTCGATGACGTAGTAGTACGAGCGGTCCTGGAGCGCGTCCGAGAGCCCCGCCCAGGCGAGCGCGAAGGCGGGGTCGATGCCGATCGCCTTCTGGAAATAGACCATCGCCTTCTGCGAGTTCTCCTCGCCGAACTGGTTGGCGAAGTAGCGTCCCTGGAGGTAGGCCTCGTAGGCATCCGGAGCGACCGCGCGGGTCGCGGCGAGCTGGACCTCTTCGACCGGCGAGATGCGCGCATGCACGGCGCGGGCGATGGCGCTGGCGAAGCTGTTCTGCAGGGCGAGAATTTCGCCGGCGGCGCGCTCGAAGCTCTCCGACCAGAGGGTGGTCTCGGGGTCGGCCTGGACGACTTGGGCGTTCAGGCGGACGGTCTCTCCCACCCGGGCGACGGAGCCTTCGACGACGAAGTCGACGCCAAGCTCCTTGGCGATCTCCGGCAGGAGCTTCTTCGAGCTCTTGTAGTGCATCGCCGACTGGCGCGAGATGACGCGCACGCCCTGGATGCGGGCGAGGGCGGAGATCAGGGCGTCGGTCATGCCGTCGACGAAGTATTCCGGCTCGTCCGAGAAGTTGGAGAGCGGCAGGACGACGAGCGACGGCAGCTTCGCGACGATCGGCGGCGCGGCGCCTGCGGCGCCCGCGGCCTGCGGCACCCGCGAGCGCCAGGCGAAGGCGCCGGCGCCGAGGGCGATGATGGCGAGGGCCGCCACACCGAAACGGATATAGGGCGACTTCGCGAGCTGCACTGCGCCGCTGTCCGGCTTGGGAATGCGGCTGCTGGTCTGGCCGAGGTCGACGGCGCGGGCGACCTCCGCCAGCGCGTCGCGCACCTCGACCGCCGAGCCGACGCGTTTGGCCGGCTCCTTCTCGAGGCAGCGGCGCAGAATGGCGTCGATCTCCGGCGGGATCTTGGCGTTCTCCTCATAGGCGCGCGGCGGCTGATCGCGCAGGATCGCCGAGATGACTTCGGCGGTCGACTGGCCACGGAAGGGGCAGTGGCCGGTGGCCATCTCGTAGAGCACGACGCCGAGCGAGAAGAGGTCGGCGCGATGGTCGGTCGGGAGCATGCGCAGCTGCTCGGGGGCCATGTAGGCGAGGGTGCCGATCGCCAGGCCTTCCTGGGTGAGCGTGGTCTGCGGGTGGAAGCCCATCGCCTCGGTCTGCTCTTGCTCGCGGAGCTTGGCGAGTCCGAAGTCGAGGACCTTCACCCGGCCGTCGCCGTTGACCATGACGTTGCCGGGTTTCAGGTCGCGATGCTGGATTCCCTTGGCGTGCGCAGCGGCGAGAGCGTCAGCCAACGGCACGGCGATCTTGAGGAACTCCTTGAGCGGCAGGCCGCCCTGTGGCACGAGTTGCGAGAGCGTCTTGCCCTCGACGTGCTCCATGGTGAAGAAGCGCTTGCCGTCGGTCTCTTCGACCGAGTAGATGGTGACGATGTTGGGGTGGTTGAGGGTGGCGACCGACTTGACCTCGCGCTCGAACCGGGCGAGGCGGTGCGGATCTTCGGCCAACGCCGGCGGCAGGGTCTTCAAGGCGACCTTGCGGTGCAGACGCTCGTCCTCGGCGAGGTAGACGATCCCCATGCCGCCCTCACCGAGCTTGGCGAGGATGCGATAGTGCGCCAGCCTGCTGCCGATCACGCCGCGCAGTCTATCGGCTGGAAGTCGCGCCGCGCGGACTCGCTCTGCCCGGGCGGGCGGAGGCTCGTACCGTGGGTCGCTTCATGCCGGCGCCGGAGCGAGACCGAGCGCCCGGCGCATTTCGGGGTCACTCTCGCGGTCGGGAAGGGGAGGCACATAGAGCGTGGAGCGGATGCTGACATCGGCGCTTGCGAGCTCCGCAAGAGGGACACGGAGAATCTTCGGCGGCAGGGTCGGATAGGGGACGGCCTCGTAGACCACGACCTCATGGGCGGCCGGATAGGTACCGAGCAGCGCTCGTTCGAGGACCTCCAGGCCTTGCCGGCTCCACAGCGGCCGGCTGTGGAAGTCGAAGACGCCGATGCCGCCGATCTGCCAGAGGATGAGAGTGCTCGTCGGATCGAAGATGCGCCGGCGGAGCAGGAAGTCGGTCGCCTCGAAGCTCTGACAGCCGCGCTCGCCGGGATCGACACCCAGGTCGGCGAAGAGGCAGTCCTCGGCCGAGATGCCCGGCTGCATCGAGGCTTCGTAGCCTGCGGCTCGTGCGCGTCGGATGGCTTCGTGCGAAGGAGTCACGAAGATCCCTGGGTGGCCGTAGAGGGCGACGACGACGTGCTTGCCGCCGAAGACCGGCGCGAGAATGCGCGCCACCATCTCCTCGTAGGTTTGCTCGCGCGGCTTGCCCTCACCGTAGGCGTCGTGCAGCGATTCCGCCGACGCGTTGAGCGACTCGAGCCAGCGGCTAGTCGTCACGTTCGAAGCGAGGTAGAAGAGCTTCTCGGCACCCTCGACACAAGAGAGCGCCTCCTGGGTGACCTGGCCGGCGATCATGAGGCCGGTGCCGACGAAAGTGAGCGATCCTTGCTTCATGGCGATTTATGAATAGTATCCGCAGCATCTATCTGGTTCATTTGCTGGAGGGGATATGGCCGTCAAGGATCTGCACGATTTTCTCGTCTCGATGTCGAAGCACAAGTCGCTCCGCCAGGCCTTCGACAACGACCCGGATGGTGTGGGCTCGGAGGCGAATCTCACCCCGGAGGAAGTCAACCTGCTGTCGAAGGGCGACGAAGACGAGATCCGCTCGTACCTCGGTGAGAAGTTCGGGGCCAGCGCGATGATTCACGTCAAGCCCTGACACGGCGGTTGCCGCACGCCGCGATCAGGGGGCGGAAGCCGGCAACCCGATGCGGCGAGTGATGGCGGTGAATCTCGGGTCGGAGCGCAGGCTGGCGTAGTCGGGCGACACGGCGATCCACCCAAGGTCCCAGGCTCGCTGCTCGAGTCCGCGCTCGAGCCACGTCAGCGCCTTGTCCCGCTCCCCCGAGAGAGCCAGGAGGCCCGCGATGACCCCAATCCGCGAGGCTCCCGCCGGCGGATTTCTGTCCAGTTCGAGTGCCATCCAGAGGAGCGCCTTGTCGTAGCCCTCATTGGCGAGACGCCGTTCGAACTCGGGGAGAAGCTCCGGCCGGGCGAGATCGGCGACGTAGTAGCGCAGTTCCTCTCCGCGTTCAGGGTCCTTCTTCAGTGCGCTATAGGCGAGGAAGAGGTAGACGTGGGCCAACGGGTAATCCGGATCGAGTTCGAGGGCCGCGCGCAGCTCGGAGATCGCCGCGTCGTGGCGACCCATGAACAGATACTGGACGCCGACTCCGGCCGAGATGCGCGCGGACAGCGGATCCAGCGTCTTCGCGGTCTGAATCTCGCGCAGCGCGCTCTCCTGCTTCTGCGTACAGGCGAGGAGCATCCAATGCCTGCGGCGCGCCGAAGCGGAGTTCGGATTGAGCTCGATCGCCCGTTGAATCGCCGTCTCCGCCTCGCTCCAGCGCCACTGAGCCTGCAGCAGATCGGCCAGCGAGGCATAGGCCTCGGCGAGGTTCGAGTCGATCGCAAGTGCCCGCTTGAGCGCCGCTTCGGCCTCGGGAAGCAGGTCGGCGGTCTCGACATGGTAGAGGGCTAGCATCTGTAGCGCATCGGAGAGCCCGACCCAGGCTGGCGCGAACGTCGGATCTCGCGCAACGGCTCGTTCGAAATACCCCTGCGCCTTGCGCAGGCTGTCCTGGTCGAAGCGTTCGCCGAAGTACTTGCCCTGGAGGAAGGTCTCGTAGACCTCGGGGTCCACCTTGCGCGTGGCCGCCATGCGGGATCTCTCGTTCGAGGTGAGATTGACGTTGAGGGCGCCGGCGATAGCGGTGGCGAAACTGGTTTCGAGGGCAAGGACCTCCTCGGCGCGGCGCTCGAAGCTTTCGGACCAGAGGGTGGTTTCGGGATGGGCCTGGATGACCTGGGCGTTCAGGCGGACGGAGTCGCCGACGCGGGCGACGGAGCCTTCGACGACGAAGTCGACGCCTAGCTCCCTGGCGATCTCCGGCAGGAGCTTCTTCGAGGCTTTGTAGTGCATCGCCGACTGGCGCGAGATGACGCGCACGCCCTGGATGCGGGCGAGGGCGGAGATCAGGGCGTCGGTCATGCCGTCGACGAAATACTCCGGTTCGTTGGCGAAGTTCGACAGCGGCAGCACGACGAGGGAAGGCAGCTTCGCGGCGACCGGAGCCCCGCCCGCAGCCGACGAGGCAACGTCGGCTGCCGAACGGGGTGCGCGCGCGCGCCAGGCGAAGAGGCCGGCGCCGAGGGCGATGATGGCGAGAGCGGCGACGCCGAAGCGCGCGTAGCGGGACTTGACGATCTGCACCGCGCCGCTTTCCGACTTCGGGGTGCGGCTTCGGGTCTGCCCGAGGTCGACGGCGCGGGCGACCTCGGCGAGGGCGTCGCGGACCTCGACCGCCGAGCCGATGCGCTTGGCCGGCTCTTTCTCGAGGCATCGGCGCAGGATCGAGTCGATCTCTGGCGGGATCTTGTCGTTCTCTTCATAGGTCCGCGCCGGCTGGTCGCGCAGGATCGCCGAGATCACCTCGGCAGTCGACTGGCCGACGAACGGGCAGTGGCCGGTCGCGAGCTCGTAGAGCACCACGCCAAGAGAGAAGAGGTCGGCGCGATGATCGGTCGCCAGCATGCGCAGTTGCTCGGGAGCCATGTAGGCGAGGGTGCCGATCGCCAACCCCTCCTGCGTCAGCGTGGTCTGGGGATGGAAGCCCATCGCCTCGGTCTGCTCGTGCTCGCGGAGCTTGGCGAGCCCGAAGTCGAGGACCTTCACCCGGCCGTCGCCGTTGACCATGACGTTGCCGGGCTTCAGGTCGCGATGCTGGATCCCCTTGGCGTGTGCGGCGGCGAGTGCATCGGCCAGGGGCACGGCGATCTTCAAGAACTCCTTGAGCGGCAGACCGCCCTGTGGCACGAGCTGCGAGAGCGTCTTGCCCTCGACGTGCTCCATGGTGAAGAAGCGCTTGCCGTCGGTCTCTTCGACCGAGTAGATGGTGACGATGTTGGGGTGGTTGAGGGTGGCGACCGACTTGACCTCGCGCTCGAACCGGGCGAGGCGGTGCGGATCTTCGGCCAGGGCCGGCGGCAGGGTCTTGAGAGCGACCTTGCGGCGCAGCCGTTCGTCCTCGGCGAGGTAGACGATTCCCATGCCGCCTTCGCCGAGCTTCGCCAGGATCCGATAGTGCGCCAGCTGCGTGCCGATCACTGCGTGCAGTCTACCGTCCCGCAGCCGTCGATTTGCTTCGCGCCGAGCCCGGCCGTACAATTTCGCTCGCCGCTGGGATCCCGCATCTGCGGGACCGAGACGGGAAGAGAAGCTGCCCAGAGTGGCCCGCCTGCGCCGGGGCCCGATCCCTGTCGGAACGAGGGACGGACACCCGAGGAGAGAATGGCGCGCGTCCCCCGGCACCGCGAAACCCTTCCGTCGCATTGCATAGTGCAAGCGGAGGGGTTTTCTGTTTTCGCGGAGGTGCCGGATGGGCCATTCCAGCAAGAAGATCAGTGTGCCGCAGCTGCGCGACGCTCCCGCCCGGGGCGAACGGCTGGTGATGGTCACCGCCTACGACTACCCGCAGGCGAGGAGTGCCGACGCCGCCGGCGTCGACATGGTCCTCGTCGGCGACTCGCTCGCCATGGTCGTGCTCGGCCACGCCGACACGCTGTCGGTGACCATGGACGAGATGCTCCACCATGTGAAAGCAGTGCGCCGGGGTCTCCAGCGCGCGCTGCTGATCGCCGACATGCCTTACGGCTCGTTCCATCTCGGGCCCGAGCAGGCGGTCGCCAACGCCCTGCGATTCATCAAGGAGGGGGGCGCCTCGGCGGTCAAGATCGAAGGGGCGCGCATCGACATCATCGAGGCGCTGGTCGCGGCCGAAGTGCCGGTGCAGGCCCACCTCGGGCTGACGCCGCAGTCGATCCACAAGTTCGGTGGCTTCAAGGTCCAGGGGCGCGGCGCCGAGGCGCGCGCGGCGCTGCTCGAAGCGGCCAAGGCGGTCGAGGCGGCGGGGGCGTTCTCGCTCGTGCTCGAGTGCATTCCGACCGAGCTCGGCCGCGAAGTCACCGAGCTCGTCGAGATCCCGACGATCGGGATCGGGGCCGGTCAGTACTGCGACGGTCAGGTGCTGGTCTACCACGATCTGCTGGGGATCGAAGAGCGCATCGCGCCGCGCTTCGTGCGCCGGTACGCCGAGCAGGGCATGGGCGCCCGTGAGGCGATCGCGGCGTTCGCGAAAGACGTACGTTCCGGGAGCTTTCCGGCGCCGGAGGAGAGCTTCGAGGATCCGGGCTTCCCATCGACGGCCGCCGCACCGCCGCTCGAACGCCTGTATGGCGGCTAGAGGGGTCGGCGATTGGCCCGTCGCTCGGTCGCCGGATAAGCTCAGCGGATGAAGACCGTCCGCACCGCCGCGGGGCTCACCGATGCCATCGCCTCCTGGAAGTCGGCGGGAGCGAAGATCGCTTTCGTGCCGACGATGGGGGCGTTGCACGAGGGCCACCTCTCCCTCATCGCCCTGGCCCGCCGGTGTGCGCCCCGGGTCGTCGCGTCGATCTTCGTCAACCCGACGCAGTTTGCGCCGCACGAGGACTTCGACAGTTATCCGCGGCACCCGGAGCGCGACGCGGCGCTGTTGTCGCGCGCCGGCTGCGACCTGTTGTTCATTCCGGATCGCGAGGCCGTCTACCCGGACGGCTTCGGCACCTGGCTCGAACCCCAGGGGGCGGCGCTCGGTCTCGAGAGCGAAGTGCGGCCGCACTTCTTTCGCGGCGTCGCCACGGTGGTGGCGCGGCTCTTCGCCCTGGTCCAGCCGGACATCGCGGTCTTCGGCGAGAAGGACGCGCAGCAGCTGGCCGTCGTCCGCCAACTGGTGCGCGACCTCGCTTTCCCGGTAGAGATCGTCGGCGGGCCGATCGTCCGCGAAGTCGACGGCCTGGCGATGTCGTCGCGCAACGCCTACCTGTCGCCGGCAGAGCGCCAGCAGGCGGCCCTCCTCTCGGCGGCGCTCTTGCGGGCGAAGAGCCTGTTCGACCAGGGCGAGCGTCGCAGCGACGTGTTGCGCGAGGCGGTCGTCGGCGCGCTCGCTGCCGAACCGGAGATCGTCCAGCAGTACGTCGAGGTCGTCCACCCCGACAGCTTTGTGCGCATCGCGGAGATCGGCCACCGGGCGCTCGTGGCGCTGGCGGCCAAGGTCGGTTCGACGCGATTGATCGACAACATCCGGCTCGACGGCTGAGCGCCGCGACTTTGTTGGTCACTGGGGCACCGGCTCGGGGTCCTGTCTGGCCCGTATCCCATGGGGTCCTCGCACCCAAGGGTGCAAGCGCTGAAGAGGCGCGCTCCGGGCCCCATGGGAGCCCTCGGTCCAGCCACCCCTCGTCGGTACATCCGTGAGAGAAGCGCTGTAGCCCAGGGGCGCTCCGGCGCTCGGGATCCAAAGTGGGCGACCACGCCTCAAATAGGAGCCCGCTTTGGATCCCGAGTGCCGGAGTGACCCCGCCACCGAGGCCTGATCTACAATCCCTCTTGATGACCCACGACTCCGCTTCGATTCCCGCCCCGCCCGCCCCGGCCCCGTTTAGGCTCGCTGGTCGCAGCTTCAACTCGCGCCTCCTCCTCGGCACCGGCAAGTACAAGGACGCCGCGACGATGACCGCGGCGCTCGAAGCCTCCGGCACCGAGATCGTCACGGTGGCGCTGCGCCGGGTGAACCTCGACGAGCTGGGACGCCTTCCGACGGGCTCGCTGATCGACCAGATCGACCCCAAGCGCTACCTGCTGCTGCCGAACACC
>JAGOCP010000001.1:0-31799 GCA_017998715.1 Thermoanaerobaculia bacterium
GCGGCCTCCTTGGCGTGGATGCCGCGGCGGATCGTCCAGGCGCGCACCTCGTCCTCGCCGACGGTGAAGAAGGCGATGCGGCCGAGGAGCTCGAAGCTCGCGCGCAGCACGCGGTCGAGCGACGGCTCGGTCAACCCGAGGTCGCCGAGAAACTCCTTCTGCTCCTCCGCAGAGAGACGCGAGATCTCCTCCTCGATCGGCGCCGAGACGACGATCGCCGGGTGCTTCGCGACGTCGATCCCGAAGTCCTTCGGCGTGGCCGTCGCCACCTCGCCCTCGCCGACGTTGAGCACCACCAGCATCGGCTTCGCGGTGAGCAGCTGATAGCCGCGCAGCAGGCGCTCGTCGTCGGGCTCGAGGGTGAGAGAGCGCACCGGGCGCTCGGCCTCGAGCGCCGGCAGGATGACCTCCTTGAGCAGCTTCTTCTCGCGCTCCTCCTCGGCGGAGGTGCCGCGCTTGGCGGCCTTCTCGAGGCGGTCGAGCCGGCGCTCGATCAGCGTGTGGTCGGAGAGGATGAGCTCGAGGTCGATGGTGTGCACGTCGCGCAGCGCATCGACGCTGCCGTCCGTATGCGCAATCTCGGCGTCCTCGAAAGCGCGCACGACGTGCAGCAGCGCGTCCACCGCCTTCAGCTTCGCGAGGTCGAGGCTCTCCGCCCCTTCGCCCTTGGTGATGCCCGGAATGTCGACGTATTCGACCGTCGCCGGGGTGTACTTCTTCGGGTTGAACAGGTCGCGCAGCGCGGCGAGGCGCGGATCGGGGACCTTGGCGACGCCCAGGTGGGTGGCGTCCGACGCCAGGAATTTTCCCGTCGCCTCGTGGGAAGAGGTGAGGGTATTGAACAGGGTCGTCTTGCCGGCTTTCGGGAGACCGAGGATTCCGAGCTGCATGGGGTGCCTTTCGTGGCGGACGCAGGGCGAACGGCGCCGCTCGAGGAGTCGTCAGAATACCATCCGCGCCACACCCGCTCTGCCCTCACCGCGGCAGGACGCGCAGACCGGCGACGAGCAGCGATGGCGCGCCGAACATGCCATCGCCGGGGACGAAATACAGGTCCCGGCCGCGAGCACGGATCCCGGCGAGCAGACTCCTGAGGTCGCTGCAGAGGCGGGCTGCACCGAGCGGCGAGACGGCGCGGCCGGCGACGAGATGGAGCCCGGAGACGGCGACCTCGAAGGAAAGACTCACCGGATCGATCCGCACCGCGCTCTCGGCGTCGAGCAGGTAGGCACCGGCACCCCCGGAAGCGACGAGGTCGACCACCGCGGTCGTGCTCGGCTCGACGAAGAGGTGGGTCGGCGCGCGGCGCGGCAGATCGCGCCAGCTCGCCCGGCGGGCGCAGCCGGGGACGGCCGCCGGACCGGCCTCCCACCAGGCGAGCAGCGGGCGCACGAAGCGCCCCGCTTCGACGAGCAGCGCGCGGCCGGTCGGCAGCCCTTCGCCATCGACCGGCGCCGCGAGCACTCCGGCGGCGAAGCGACCGTCGTCGACGAGCGTCAGCTCCGGCGAGAACACGCCGAGCGCGGCGATGCGCTCCTGCGCCGCCGGCCCGAGAAAGAGCGGCGCCATCGCCTGCACCAGCCGCGCCGCGAGCGGCGCGGCGACGAGCAACGGCAGCGTCGCGTCGACCGCTGTCGCGCCGCCGCCCGCGCTCTCCTCGAGCGCGCAGAGCCGGTCGACGAGCCGCAAGGCGAGGCTCCGCGGCTCGAATTGGCGCACCTCTCGCTCGGCGCCTTCGAACAGGCAGCGGCGGCCGCGATCTTCGACCTCGAGGCGCAGGAAGGACGCGCGAGCGCGCGACTCGGCGCGCAGGCCCGAGGTCGAGACCAGGCTCGACTCCGCAGCACCGTCCTCGAGCCAGGCCCCCCGCAGCCGGCTCGCCGGCAACTCACGCCGCAGCTCGCGCTCGATCGCCGCGAGCAGTGTCGCGGCGACCGACTCGGTGGCGAGCGGGGCGTCGAAGTCGGCGGGAGCGCTCCACGCTTCACCGGCACCAGTCATGGGCATCAGGGCAGGCGCCGGCGGCTCGGGCAGCCGGAGCGGATGCGCGCTCGGCTCTGGCAACACGACGCCGGGATCGACAGCGCCGGTGGCAGCGAAGAAGAGCGACCGGCGGCGGTCGCCGGCACGCAGCGCCCAGCCCTGTTCGCCCGCCATCGCCTGCGTCATCCGGATCGGCGCCTCCGGCGCCGCCTCGCGCACGAAACGGCGGCTGCGGCCGGTCTTCTCGAAGATCTCCGCCGCAGCAAAACCGCGCTTCCGGAGGCCGGCAAGCAGCGCTTCGGCGCCCGGGCTGGCGCTCATCGCTCGCCGCTCCGGCCGCCGCAGATCTCCATCGCCGCGAGAACCAGCGACGGCGCCGTCGCCCAGACGGCGCGACGCTGCCCGCCCTTCGCGCACCACCCGGCGCCGGCAGGCTGCGGATCGGCGCCGATCGCCGCCACCGCCGCGAGGAGCTCCGGCACGCGGCTGCGCAGCCGCAGCGGCCCACAGCTCTCCGCCAGCTCACCGCCGCGGATGTAGCGCCCGCCAGGTGCGTAGAGCACGACTTCGCCGCTCTGCGGATCGAGCGTCCCCTGGTCGAGCTCGGCGATGAAGATGCCGCCGTCGGCGGCGCGCAACAGCTGCGGCAGATCGGCCTCTCCCGGCAGGAGCTCGAGATGATGGGTGCGCGGCAGCGGCGACTGATGGCGACTGCCGCGAAATCCCGAGCCCGGCAGCAGGACCTCCGAGCGCGCCGCATGCAGCGCATCGGCGATCGGCTGGTCGACGATGCCGCCGCGAATCAGCCAGCGCCGCACGACCGGCTGCCCCTCGTCGTCGGTCGCGCGATCGACGCCGCGCGGCGCCCGCCGCGGATCGTCGAGCACGTCGAGGGTCGCCGCACCTCCGGCGGCGCTCTGCGCTCCGCGTCCGCCCGCTTCCATCAGGTCCGCTTCGAGGGCGTGGCCCACGGCCTCATGCAGCATCACCGCGGTCGCTGCCGGCGCGAGCAGCAGCGGATACCGACCGTCTGGCGGCGGGGCCGCGTCGCGCGCCCGGAAGCGGGCCACCAGCGCGCGCGCCACGCGCTCGGCCTCGCCGGCCTGGAGCGTGGTCGCCAGGGCACCGAAACGGCCCCACGGCAGCTCGACATCGAGGCTGTAGAAGACCTCGCGCTCGCTCTCGGGCACCCAGCGCGGCCCGACGACCTGGAGGTCGCGGCGGTGCCAGCGCGTCGTCAGCCGGAACGGAAAGGCGACGTGGTGCCTGCGAATGGCGCGCTCGAGCTCGCCCTCGAAGCCGCGCAGGGTCGCCACGGGGACCGCCGGTGGCGGCCCGACGGTGAGCTCCGGCTCGGGCATCGCCGCCGGCTGGGCGCGCGCCACCTGGCGCAGCGCGCTCGTGAGCTCAGCGCCGCCGATCGCGTCGCGACTGGCGAGCCAGCCGCGGTCGCCGCGCACCAGGCGCACCGCCAACCCCTCCTCGCGCCGCAGCCGCAGGCCGCAGGCGGCCTCGGACGGCGGCCACTCGGCGTCCACCCGGCGCTCGAAGTAGACCTCGGCGAGGTCGCCCGCTTCCGCGGCGACGGCCGCGAGGGCTCGCGCCACCGCCGCTGTCTCGAGCTTCGCCCAGGTCATGCCGCAGCGATTGTCCCACAGCGAAGAAGCGCATTTCCCCGACTAGAATGGGTGTGGAATCTGCCATGGCCGACGCCACGATGGAGGGTCTCTCCGACGCGCTGCTGGCGCAGCTCGCCGCGCGCGCGCGTCCCGACGGCAGCGCGCTCGCCCGCCCCGGCGAGAGCGAGAGCTCCGTCGAAGCGACAGCCTGGTACGCGCTCGCCCTGCGTCTCGCCGGCAGCGCTCCCGGGGCAACGGTGGCAGCGCACGCCGCCGGCGAGGCGCTCGCTCGCCTGCAGGCGAAGGACGGGCGGGTGAGCGTCTCGCCCCTCAACCCTGGCGCCTACAGCCCGACCTCGATCGCCGTGCTCGCCTGGCACGACCGGCCCGGGCTCGCCACCGCGCGCCGCCGCGCGGTCGACTTTCTGCTCGCGCAGCGCGGCGACCACTTTCCGCGCTCGCCAGCGAGCCCGCTCGCCATGGACACCGAGCTCGCCGGCTGGCCGTGGATCGAACGCACCTTCTCCTGGGCCGAGCCGACAGCGCTGGCTCTCCTGGCGCTCGACGCCGCGGGGCTTGGGGAGCACCCGCGGGCGCGCGAAGGGCGCCGGCTCCTGCTCGACCGGCAGATCGACTCCGGGGGCTGGAACTACGGCAACGCCCGGGTCTTCGGCTCCGAGCTGCGGCCGACGCCGGAATCGACCGGTCTGGTGCTCGCGGCGCTCGCCGGACGGGTCGCGGAGAGAGAGGTGAGCGCGAGCCTCGCCTATCTCGACCGCTGCGCGCCACCGCTGCGCTCCCCGCTCGCCCTCGGCTGGACGCTCCTCGCCTGGAGCGCCTGGCGCGGCCAGGCGGCGAGTTTCGCAGCGCAGGCGATCGGCGAGACGCTGGCGCGGGAATCGCGCTACGGCAGCTACGAAACTGCCGATCTCGCGCTGCTAGCCGTCGCCGCGCAGGCGCCGCGCGGGCTCCTCGCGGCGCTCCGGGAGTCGCATTGAGCCGCGACTGGCTGGTCACGCGCCGGCCCTCGCGGCGCGAAATCCTCGCCGCTGGCGCGGTCTTCACCACCGGAGTCCTCGCCGGTTGCCGGCGCGATCTGCGCCCGCGGGTGTGCGTGGCGCGCGCCGCGTCCTACGCCGTCGACCTCGAGCCGATCCTGCGCGCGGCCCTGGCCGAGGTCGGCGTCACACGCTCCGCGGTCGCCGGCAAGCGCATCCTGCTCAAGCCCAACCTGGTCGAGACCGCCACGGGTGCCGGCCACATCAACACCCATCCGGAGGTGGTGCGCGCTACGGCCAAGGCGCTCCGCGCACTCGGCGCCGGCGAAGTCCTGGTGGGCGAAGGTCCGGGCCATCGCCGCGACACCATCCTGGTGCTCGAGGAGTCGGGCCTCGCGCAGGTTCTGGTCGACGAGAAGCTGCGCTTCGTCGATCTCAACCGGCAGCGCGGCTTCGCCGTCGCCAACGCCGGCCGGCGCTCGGGGCTCGTCCGCCTGACGCTGCCGGTCGTGCTGGCGGAGGTCGACTGGATCGTCTCGCTCGCCAAGTTGAAGACTCATCATTGGGCGGGCGCGACGCTCGCGATGAAGAACCTCTTCGGACTCATGCCGGGGAGCTTCTACGGCTGGCCGAAGAACGTGCTGCATTACGCCGGCCTGCAGGAGTCGATCCTCGACATCAACGCCACCGTGCGGCCGCAACTCGCGATCGTCGACGGCATCGTCGGCATGGAAGGCGACGGCCCGATCCTCGGCACACCGAAGACGGCGGGCGTACTCGTCGTCGGGACCAGCCTGCCGGCGGTCGACGCCTCGGCGGCGCGGGTCATGGGGCTCGACCCGGCGCACATCCGCTACCTCGCCGAGGCCGCAGGCTGGCTCGGTCCGATCGCCGACGAGGCGATCCACCAGGTCGGCGAGAATCTCGCCGACGTGCGCACGCCGTTCCAGCTGGTCGAGAAGATCCCGGCGCACAAGGCGCTGCTCGACCAGGAGTCTGGGGCGGGGTACTAGAAGTCGTAGCGAAAGCGCGCGCCGGCGGGTGTCGCTTCGACCACCAGGCGGAGCTTGCGCCCGGCCTTGGTCCAGTTGCCCGCGGTGCCCGCCTGCCAGCCGGCAGCGCGCAGCTTCTGCTGCAGCGCACCGCTGACCGCAGCCGCCTCGGCCGGGGTCGCGAAGACGACCGATGCGCCGCCTTCCGGCCGGGGCGTGAAGTCGACCAGGCTCGACGGCCGGTAGAGCGGAATGTCGGCTGGAAAGCCGTCGGGCAGCGCGCCCGCCATGGCATTCGGATTTGCCCGCTGCTCGACCCGGTCGCCTTCTATCGAGTAGGCGGCATCCGGCGCCGCGGTGACCTCGACGGTCGGCAGGTCCGGTGCCTTCTCGGAAGCCGGCGGCGGCGCGGGAGAACAGGCAGCAGCAGCCACCAGCAGGACGGCCATCTGCAGCGCGTGCCGAAGGCAGAGCGTCGTGGCGATCACAGGGCGCGCGACAACCAGAAGCCGAGCGCCACGGCGGCGAGGCCGGCAGTACAGCTGCCAGCGAGATTGACGAAGGCGAGGAGGGCGCCGTCGGCGCGCAGCAGCGCGAAGGACTCGAGGCCGAGGCTCGAGAAGGTCGTGAAGCCGCCGAGCAGCCCGACGAGCACGAAGGTCCGCGTCTCCGGCGCCATCCGCCCGCGCACCTCGATGACGCCGACCAGATAGCCGATCAGCAGGCAGCCGAGGACGTTGACCGCCAGCGTCCCCCAGGGGAAGACCTCCGCCCGGCCGTGCAGGTGGTCGGCGCGCCGCTGCACCCAGCCCTGCAGGAGGTAGCGCGCGACGGAGCCGAGACCGCCGCCGACCGCCGCCGCGACCCAATGCCCCCAGTGCGCCCAGTGTCGCATCGGTCGAAACTCTATCCGGCCTGCTGGCGCTCGCCGAAGAGGAGAGCGGGCAGCTCCGCCAGACTCCGCAAGTCGCCCTCGCCCGCCGGCGAGAGCAGGAGCGCCTGCATGCCGACCCCCTGCGCGCCTTCGACGTCGTCGCGCCGGCTGTCGCCGACGTGGAGCGCGCGCTCCGCCGGCACGCCCAGCGCCGCGAGAGCGGTCTCGAAGATCCGCGGATGCGGCTTCTCCGCCCCGACGATGGCGGAGATGGCGAAGGTGTCGAACCAATCGGCGAGCTCGAGACGCTCGAGCAGCACCGGGAGGCGCTGGTCCCAGTTCGAGATCACCGCCAGCTTCAGGCCGCGCCGCTTGAGCTCGGCGAGCATCGGACGCGTCCCGGGAGCGACTTCCCAGGCTTCCGGCCGGGCGAAGCGGTCGAAGAGCTCGGCCGCGGCGAAGGCCGAAGGGCGCGGCGCATCGATGAGCTCGCAGGTGCGTTCGACGAAGTGGCGCCAGAATCCGCGCGCGCCCTTCGGGTGGTGCACGAAGCGGTCGCGCGCCGGCGACGCCGAGCAGGCGAGCTCCTGCCAGACGAGCGGAATCGCCGCTTCGACGTCGCGCGCCTCGACGGCGATGTTGTGCCGGGCGAGAACGTCGGCGTACTGCTGCCCGAGCGTCGGGCAGGCCAGCAGCGTGTGCGTGACGTCGAAGGTGACCGCCTGGAGAGTCACCGCGCCTCCCCGGCATGGTCGAAGAGATAGAACGCAGCGATCACCAGGGCGTGGCGGATGGCGCCGGAGACAATGAGCTGCGGAATCTCCGCCAGTGCCGCGCTCTCGACGGTGAGCTCCTCCTCGCCATCTCCCTCGGGCTCGCCGATGCGCGCGAGATCGTCGGCCACGAAGGTCCAGCAGCGATTGGTGATGAAGGCGGGATTGGGCTCGACCTCGCCGAGATAGGCGAGGCGGCCGGCGCGATAGCCCGTCTCTTCGAAGAGCTCGCGGCCGGCGGCTTCCCGCGGATCCTCCCCCTCTTCCACCATGCCGCCGGGGATTTCGAGCGTCGGGGCGCCGATGCCGTAGCGCCACTGGCGGACGAGCAGGACCCGGTCGTCCGGCAGCCGCGCGATCACATTCACCCAGGTCGGGGCGTCGAGCGTGAGCGCTTCGCGGGTCGCGACCAGGCCGACCGTCTCATCTTTGTCGGAGATCTCCGCCGTGAGCGAGTCGCGGTAGAGAGCGAACAGGCGATGAGTGAACAGGGTCTCGCGATCGGTGAGGCGCCAGCTGCGCATGACACGAGGATATCCGAGGAAGCGAAGGTAAGATCCGGCCGATGCGACCTCTCGCGCGGCTCATCGCCGCCGCCGCCGCGCTCGGACTCTGGCTGGCGCTCTACTTTCTCGGCCGGACGGCGGGTGGGGCGATCCACCTGCTGCCGGTCGCCGCGCTCGCCCTCGTTCTCTGGCGCCCGGCGGCGCGCCGCTAGCCTTCCTCGCGCGCCTTCCGACTACTGCCGGAAGGCCTCGACGGGATTCGCCAGGACGCCGACGCCGGGAATCTCCACCTCGACACGGTCGCCGTCGGCGAGCGGCCCGACGCCGGCCGGAGTGCCGGTGAGGAAGATGTCCCCCGGTTCGAGTGTCATGCGGCAGGAGGCGTAGGCGAGGAGCTCGGCGAAGCCGAAGACCATCTCCCCCACCCGCCCGTGCTGGCGCTCCCCGCCGTTGACCCGCGTCCGCACTTCGAGGCTCGCCCACTCCGGCTCGACGAGGATCGCCGGCCCGAGCGGACAGAAGCTGTCGAACGACTTCGCTCCGGAGAACGAGCCGTCGCGCTTTTGCAGATCGCGCGCCGAGACGTCGTTGGCGCAGGTGACGCCGAGCACGCCGGCGAGCGCCTCCGACGCGGCGACGCGCCGCAGCCGGTGCTTCACGACCAGCGCGATCTCGCCCTCGAAGTCGACCCGCGCGCTCTCCGGCGGCAGAACGATCGGCGCCGCCGGGCCGACGAGCGACGACGGCGCCTTGAGAAAGAGCAGCGGCTCACTGGGCAAAGGGTTGCCGAGCTCGGCGGCGTGGTCGCGGTAGTTGCGGCCGACGCAGACGATCTTGCCCGGCACGACCGGGCTGCGCAGCGCCTCGCCCTGGCCGAGATCGACCTTGCGGCCGAACTGCCATTGCGAGAGCGGCGTCTCGAACGGATCGGAGAACAGGACACGGAGGCTGGCGAGCGATTCGCCGGCGGCGAGCAGACCTTCGGGGCCGAAGCGACAGAGGAGCATTGCCGAATTCTATGGCGGCGGCAGGCGCTTGGCGTCCGCCGCCGACTCCTGCAGGCGGCGGCGCGCCCGCGAAGAGAGCGGCGTGACGACGAGCGCACCCGTCAGGTCGTTGAGATCGACGTAGATCTCGGTCTCGTACACCGTCGTCAGGTTCTTGTAGGTCAGCACCTCGGCGGTCGGCCCGGCGGCGAAGACCTTGCCGGCCTGCAGCAGAACGATGCGGTCGCAGTACTCGGCCGCGAGGTTGAGATCGTGCAGCACGGCGACGATTCCGGTGCCCTCCTCCGCCAGCTCGCGCAGGCGATCGAAGAGCTCGACCTGGAAGCGCAGATCGAGGAAGCTCGCCGGCTCGTCGAGGAGCAGGATCGGCGCCTGCTGCGCGAGCGCGCGGGCGAAGACGATGCGCTGGCGCTCGCCCGAAGAGAGCTGATCGATCGGTCGCCGCGCGAGGTGCAGCGCGCCGCAGCGTTCGAGCGCCCGGCGCGCGATGGCGATGTCGGCCGCCGACTCGAAGGCGAGTCCGGAAAGATGCGGATGGCGTCCCATGACGACCACCTCGAGGGCGGTGAACGGGAACTCGAAGCGCGGCTCCTGCGGCACGACTGCGATGCGCCGCGCGACCTCCTTGCGCGCGAGCGACCGGAGGTCGTCGCCGACGATGCGGACCTCACCGGCAAACCGCCCGAGGACGCCCGAGAGGGCGCGCACCAGGGTGCTCTTGCCGGCGCCGTTCGGCCCCAGCAGGCCGACGATACTTCCCGGCTGCAGGTCGAGATCGACCCCGGAGAGCACGTCGCGGGCGGCGTAGGCGACCGTCAGATCGCGCACCTCGAGCAGCGCTGGAGTTGGCGGACGTTCAGGCATCGGGGGCATCGTAGCCGGCGCCGCCGCCCATCGTCGTCACTCCGCGGCGGCGCAGCAGAAGCAGGAAGAACGGCCCGCCGAGAAGCGCCGTGACGACACCCACGGGCAGCTCGGTCGGCGCGGCGAGGGTCCGCGCCGCGAGGTCGGCCAGGACGAGAAAGCTCGCTCCGCCGAGGAAGGCCGCCGGCAGCAGCAGACGGTGATCGGGCCCGAGTAGACGACGGAGAATGTGCGGCACCACCAGGCCGACGAAGCCGATGAGGCCCGCAGTCGCCACCGCGAGCGCCGTGGCGAGGGAACCGAGGACGAACGTCCGCCGTTTGAGACGCTCGACGTCGACGCCGAGCTGTTGGGCTCCCTCTTCGCCGGCGGTAAGCGCGTTGAAATCGCGCGCCGAGGCGTAGAGCGCGATCGTAATCGCGACGCCCGCCCCCCAGAGTGCGACGAGGGTCGGGAAGCCGGCGCTCGGCACACGCCCCATCAGGTAGAAGACGATAGCGGAGAGCTCCTCGCGCGAGGCCACACTTTGCAGGAAGTAGATCAGGGCGGCGCTGAAGGCGTTGAAGATCGCACCGGTCAGCAGGAGTGTGAAGACGGTGAGCCGCCCGCCGGTGGTGGCGATGCGCTCGATCGCCACCAGCGAGGCGAGGGCGCCGGCGAAAGCGGCCACGGGGACGCCGAGCCCGGCCGCACCGGCGAGGAGGGCGACGACGCCGCCGAGGCTCGCGCCGCCCGAGACGCCGAGGACGTATGGGTCGGCGAGCGGATTGCGCAGCAGGGCCTGGAAGGCGACGCCGGCAACGCCGAGCAATCCGCCGAGCGCCGCCGCGGTGAGCACGCGCGGCAGCCGCAGGGCGAAGAGGATCGCCTGCTGCGCTTCGCTCCACACGCCACCGAGCAGGAGGCGCTGCCAGAGTGGGACCGCCGCCGCGCCGAAGCTCACCGAGAGCCCGATCGCCAGCGCCAGGACCGCACTGAGTCCGACGACCACCAGCAGCAGGCGGCGGGCTGGAGCCGGCGGCGAAGCGGGCGGGTGCGCTGCGTTCAAGATCCGGCCTCCGCAGGCGGGGCGCCGGCGAAGTCCTCCGGGCGCGGCGCACCGAAGATCTCGGGATGAACGAGCCGCCCCATGAGCTCGGCCATCTCCGCCAGGCGCGGCCCGGGAACCAGCAACTGCCAGGGATCGACGAAAGCGACTCGCCCAGCGGTTACCGCTGGCAGAAAGGGCCATCGGCCCCAGAATCCGGCTTCGAGGCCGCGCGGATTTCCCGGCCGGTTGTCGGCGCTGTCGACGATCACTTCCGGCGCACGCTCGAGCACCGCTTCGAGGGCCATCATCTGGTACGGCGAGAGCGCATCGTGCGCGACGTTCTCGCCGCCGGCGAGCGTGACGAGCGCGTCCAGGTGCGAGCCGGGACCGGCGACATAGACCGGATCATGACCGACGGCGACGAGAACCCGCCGCCGCGGCGCCGCCGCGGCGCGGGAGCGTACCGCCTCGATCCGCGCCTCGATCGCCGCCAGCAGCGCGCCGGCCTCCCGCGCACGCCCCACCTCGCGACCGCACTGCGCGATCGCCGCCAGCGTACCGGAGAAGGTCGAGGTGTCGAGCGCCACGACGCGGATACCGAGCCGCTCGAGCTTCGCGTGCTCGCCGCGGCCCGCTTGGCTCACCGCAGTAAACAGGTGCGTGACGCCGAGCTCGACAAGGCGCTCGGCGTTCGGTGCGTCGTAGGCGCCGATCTTCGGCAGCCGCGAGATCGCCGGCGGCCAGTCGACGAAGTCGCCGACCGCGACGATGCGGTCGGCGACGCCGAGCTCGACCAGCGTCTCCGCCGCCGCCGGCGCCATCACCGCGATGCGCTCGCCACCCGTCGGCTGGGATCGCGGCGGCGCGCCGCAGGACCAGGCGAGGAGGCCGCAGGCCAACAGGCAGGCGGCGGAGCGTGCGACGAGGAGCGCTGGGCGGCGCCGCAGCGTCATCAGAACCTCAGCGCCGCTCCGGCGCGGAAACCGAGACCGGGAGCCGGGAATCCCGCCGCCTCCTCGTAGCTCTCGTCGAGAACGTTCTCGATCCGCGCAAACGGCTCCCAACGCTCGCCGAAGCGGCGGGCGAGCGACAAATCGAGCGTCGAGTAGGCGTCGAGGGGAAGATCGCCGAAGTCGGTGCGCGCGCCGACGTAGCGCACGACACCGCCGACGGTCCACTCACCCGGGCGAAGGAAGACGACGAGGTTGGCGCTCTCCTGCGGCCGGCGCAGGAGCGGCCCGCCGGTGTCGAGATTCACGGCGTCGAGCCAGGTCGCGACGAGTCGAGCGTCGGCGAGGCCCCGCCGGAAAGCGAGCGAGCCCTCGACGCCGCGCGCCCGCGCCCGCCCGAGGTTCTGCGGCAGGAAGGTCGCGAAGTCGAACTCGATGAGATTCGACAGATCGTTCTCGAACAGCGTCACCGCCGTTCTCCAGGCGCCCTGCCCGCCCTCGAGCGCCAGCTCGTAGCTCTCGGAGCTCTCGGGCTGGAGGTCGGGGTTCGAGAAGCCGGGATAGTAGAGGTCGGCGAGCGACGGCGCGCGGAACGCCTCGCCGTAGCTCGCCCGCAGCCGCCAGCTTTCGCCGACCGCCCAGGCGATGCCCGCCTTGGCGCTGGTTTCGGCGCCGAAGACATCGTTGTCGTCGCGCCGCAAGCCGGCGTCGACGCGCAGCGGCCCGCGCGTCCAGGAAAGCTGTCCGAATGCGGCCCAGGTGCGCTGATGCTCGTCGTCGACGCCGGGACCGAAAGCGTCCCGGGCGCGCACCTCCTGGCGGTCCCAATCGGCGCCGGCGCTGACCTCGAGCGCGCTGGCAATCGTCCGCCGCAGGACGACGCGCGCCTGATCGCGTCCCGCCTCGGCGCGGCTGGCGGCGAACGGATCGTTCGGATCGCGCACCGCGAGATCGGTCGCGCTGCGCGCCGCCTGCGCGTCGAGGTGCCAGACGGGCGAGCTCCAGGAGAACGGCACCGCCAGCGAGGTCGTCGCGAACGACTGCTGCCGCAAGGGTGTGGGCTGCCCGGCGTAGTCGTAAGGGATGCCGAGGTCGCTCGCCCCCCATCGCAGCAGACCGCCGAGTCGGGCGGTGTCGCCAAGGCTTCCGTCGAGCGAGAGATCGACCTCCTCGCCGTCGTACGAGTCGTTGGCGACCTCGCCCTCGCCGCGCCGCAGGTGGCCGGAGAGATCGACCGCCAGACCGCCGAAGCTCTTGCCCGCCGCGACGCCGCCGCGCAGATAGTCATTGGAGCCGCCTTCGAGACGCGCCTGCCCGCGGAGGCGATCGCCGCCCTCCCGCCGCGTCACCAACTGGACGACGCCGCCGAGCGCGCTCGAGCCGTAGAGCGCCGAGTAGGGTCCGCGCACGACTTCGATGCGCTCGACGCCGTCGGTCGAAAGCGTCGACCAGTCGAAGCCGCCGAGATAGGGATCGTTGAGCTCGATGCCGTTCCACAGGACCAGGGTATGGCTCGAGTTGGTGCCGCGCGAGAACAGCGAGGTCGCCTTGCCGGCCGAACCGGCCTGCACGAGCTCGAGGCCGGGAACGGTGCGCAGCAGATCGACGGCCTGCGCCGCCTGGCGGTCGGCGATCTCCTCCGCCGGGATGACGTCGACCGTCGCCGTGACCTCGGAACGCTTCTCGGGTGCCGCCGTGGCGGTGATGGTGATCGAGTCCGCGAACGGCGCGGGACTCTGGGACTGGGCTGCGTTCACTCCCCCGAGGAGCGCAGCGAAGACTACGAGGGAAGGGCGCATGGCCGATCTCCTTTCGCGTGAGTCGATGCTTCGCCGAAAGGGGTCGGGGAGACGAGCGGGGGCGTGCGGCGAGGCCGGCCGGGATCGCTCCCCACACCCCGGGGGACGAAGACATCGGACGAGCGGCAGGTCTCCTGGCTCCCGGATCTTCCTACTCCCGGACCTTCCCGGGCGCCCGACCGGACTTCGATCTCTGGCGCACAGTGGTGTCTCCGGTTTCGTACCCGGTTACAGTGGCGGGGGCCGCGCCGGCTTGCACACCGGCTTCCCTCTTGCGAGCCCGACGATCTCTCGCCGGGCGACCGCTACGTCGTGGTTGTCAAGAAAGACTCCGCACCGCGCGGAGACGAGGAGGAGACTCTACTGCGGGCGCGCCGAAGGCGCTACTGCTGGGGCGGCGCGGACGGCTGCGACGGCTGCACCTGCGGCACCGCGTTGACGCCGGTCATCCAGACCGGCAGACCCGTGAGCGCCCCGGGCTCGACGAACTGCTGCTGATTGTAAACCTGCGGCGCGTTCGCGGCCGCAGCCGAGGCCGCGGCATCCGCCGCCAGCGCGGCCTTGCCCTCGTCGGAGTTGGCGTCGAGCGCGTCGTTCGGCGCCCAGCCGAGCGCCATGGTGGTGTTGTTCAGCTGATGCCCAAAGCCGCGGCTCTCGCTGTCGACCGTGACGCTCTCGATCTCGGACGCCGCGAGCGCGATGCGATTGCCGAACTCGGTCATCAGAACCACCTTGTCGGGATCCCAGCTCGCCTCTTCCGGCTGATAGCGGGTATCGAAAGTGGTGCCGTTCTTGAGCGCGACGGAATAGACCGTCGCCTCAGCCGCAGGCGCGAACAGGGCGCAGACGCCGACAGCGACCAGCAGAACGGACAGCGTAACGACACGGGTGCGAGCTGAACTCATGGCTCTGCCTCCTCGGATACTTCCCCGGATTCTAGCACCAACTGCCCAAGGGACTGTGCAGCAGGACACGGTCCGGAGGCGGCAGGCGCTCGCCTATTAAAGCCGTTAGGCTAAACTGTTAATAGCGACGCGGCTTATTCAAGTCCACTGCAACTGTTTCAGGAAGTGCACCGGAGGGAGGAACGCTCGTCGTGAAGCGCGGACCGACCGGCAGGTACCGAGAAAGCACGACAGGGGGCGAGACCGTCAGGGCTTTCGTCCCGGACCCGCTTCCACCCGCACTTCACTTCGACCTCTCCGGGCAGCGGCAGGTGCTGCTGGAACAGGCGCTCCTGGCCTGCGGCAGGCTCGATGGCCTCTCTGCACTGCTTCCAGACAGAGAGCTCTTTCTCTACACCTACGTGCGCCGAGAGGCGATTCTCTCGTCGCAGATCGAAGGCACGCAATCCTCGCTTTCCGACCTTCTGCTCTTCGAAATCGAGGAACAGCCCGGTGCGCTCGTCGAGGACGTCGTCGCCGTCTCGAACTACGTCGCCGCGCTGGAGCACGGTGTGAGTCGACTGGACGGCGGTTTTCCGCTCTCGAACCGGCTCATGCGAGAAGTTCACGAGAAGCTGCTGGCGCGGGGACGAGGCGCCGAAAAAGGACCAGGGGAATTTCGTCGGACCCAGAACTGGATCGGCGGAACGCGCCCCGGAAATGCCCACTTCGTACCGCCGCCACCCGAGTCGGTCGAAGGCTGCATGGCGGATCTCGAGCGCTTCGTCCACGACGATGGCGCGAATTTCCCCGTCCTCGTGCGAGCAGCGGCAGCACACGTTCAGTTCGAGACCGTGCATCCGTTTCTCGATGGCAACGGTCGTGTGGGTCGCCTGATGATCGCGCTCCTGCTGCACGAGTCTCGAGTCTTGAGTCAGCCCCTGCTCTACCTCAGCCTCTATTTCAAGCGGAACCGTACGGAGTACTACCGACTGCTCGACGCCGTCCGCAGCGACGGCGACTGGGAAACCTGGCTGGAGTTCTTCCTCACCGGAGTCGCCGAGACCGCGGGCGGCGCTGTCGAGACCATGCACCGCCTGCTGGCGCTCTTTCGTGAGGACGAATCGCGAGTGAGCCAGGGCGCAGCCAGCTTGGTGCGCTTGTACCACGCGCTTCGCGCACATCCCGTTGCCAATATCACCGAGCTCGCTCGCCGCTCCGAAACCTCGTTCCCCACGGCATCCGCGGGCATCGAGAAACTGGTCGACCTCGGCATCGCCCGCGAAATCACCGGCAACCAGCGCAACCGCGTCTTCGCCTACGTCCGCTATATGGCGATTCTCAACGAAGGCGCCGAGCCGCTATGAAGCGCGGTCCGCCCCGCCGACTCGCGCGCAGCCGGCGAGCCGCCAGCGCGCCACGGCACCGTTGGACCGAACGGGCGCAAGAACCTCGAGGAAGCCCCAGTTCCGATGCCCCGACCGTGGCAGGTCCATGAAGGCCGCAAACTGTCCACCGAATCGGGGCAGCTCCAGGAAAGCGACCGCCTACATTCCAGCCGAGACCGAGGCATCGTCCCGGTCTTTCGTCCCGGGTTCGTCCCCAACGCAAGCGCCTCTCAGGCGCGCCCGCCGTCGGTCCCGCAAGTTGCAGTGGAGATTGGGTTTGATGGTGCGCCCGACAGGAGTCGAACCTGTGACCTTGAGCTCCGGAGGCTCACGCTCTATCCAGCTGAGCTACGGGCGCTGCGTTGCTACACAAGACGGCTGCCCAAAACGGCTGCGCAAAACGATTGCGCGAAAAATGGGGTGAGCGACGGGACTCGAACCCGCAACAGCCGGAACCACAATCCGGGGCTCTACCATTGAGCTACGCTCACCATACAAGCTGTCAACAACTGCTACTGCCACTGCTTCCTTCCCTGCGGACCCTTGGAAGTGGTCTGCCTGGAGGGATTCGAACCCCCGACCCGCGGCTTAGAAGGCCGCTGCTCTATCCAACTGAGCTACAGGCAGCTAAACGCTGCGGGCTCCTGTCGTCGGCTGACTCTGGATGTCCGTCCAAGAGCTGGTCGGGGCGCCCAGATTTGAACTGGGGACCCCCTGCGCCCAAGGCAGGTGCGCTACCAGGCTGCGCTACGCCCCGTCCGATCTGGCAGTCTACGGAACGCCTCCCGGGGGTGTCAACGAAGCCCCCGCCGTCGCCCGGCGCCGCCGAGAAGGTGCCTGAGTGCTCAGCCGGCGATGTCTTCGCCGCCGTCGACGTTCAGGACCGAGCCGGTGAGCCAGTAGGTGCCGGGCGCCGCGAGCGCCACCAGGCACTTGGCGACGTCGGCAGTGGTGGTTAGACGGCCGGCGGGGTTCCTCGCCATGGCGCTCTCGACGATCTGGACGTTGCCCGGAATCTTGCGCAGCGCCGGCGTATCGGTGACCCCGGCCTTGATCGAATTGACCGAGATGCCGAGCGGCGAGAGCTCGACCGCGAGCTGGCGAACGTGCGACTCGAGCGCCGACTTCGCCGCCGAGACGGCGCCGTAGGCCTTCCACACGATGTGGTCGCCCGACGACGTCATGGCGAAGACGCGCCCGCCCTCGGCGAGCGCCCCGGTGCGCACCAGGTCCTGCGTCCAGTAGACCAGCGAGTTCGCCATCACGTCGAGCGTCATCTCGATCTGCGCCGGCGTGATCGCCTCCTTCTCGTCGTCGGCGATGAACGGCTTGAGCGTGCCGAAGGCGAGCGAGTGCATGAGCACCTGCACCGGCTGGCCGCCGGCGAGGCGCACGATCTCGGCGACCGTCTCTTTCCGCTTGTCGTGATCAGCGGCGTTTACGTTGAAGAAGTGCGCCTTGCGGCCGAGCGTGGTGATGCCGGCGACGATCTCCTCGACGTGCGGCATCGCCTGCCGGCGATCGAAGTGGACGCCGAAGATGTCGTAGCCGGCGGCAGCGAATTCGAGCGCCGCGGCCTCGCCGAAGCCGCTCGACGCGCCGAGGATCAGGGCCCAACGGGATTGACTGGCTGACAAGGAGCTCCTCCGATCGCGAACCTGCGGTGAAGAAACGGATTCTAGACGAACTCGCGCCGGGGTCCTCGAACGCGCGCCGCAGGCGCGCCTAGGCGAAAAACACCGGCGTCTCGGGCGGGGCCTTGGCCGCGGCCTCATCGGCCGTCTCCGCTCCGGAGGCCACCTCGACGAGGTCGCCCGCGGCGGTACGCAGCCGGCCCTGGCCGGTATCGAGCAGGCAGAGATTGCGCCCCAGGTGCTTGGCGGCGTAGAGCGCCTGGTCGGCGAGGTGCAGCAGGTCGTCGGCGTTGGCCACGGCGAGCTCGGGCGCGGCGGCGACACCGACGCTCATCGTCAGGACCAGGCGGTCGCCCGTCGGCGCCTTGACGACCAGCGCTTCGACCCGCTTGCGTAGGCGTTCAGCGATCTCGAGCGCGGTCTCGCCGGTGGTGTCTTCGAACAGCAGCACGAACTCCTCGCCGCCGTAGCGTGCGCACAAATCGTTGCCGCGCGCCGGCGCGAGCAGCACCTGGGCGACCGTCTTCAGCGCCAGGTCACCGGTCGGATGGCCGTAGGTATCGTTGATGCGCTTGAAATGGTCGAGGTCGCACAGGACGATGGCGAGCGACGTCCCCTCCTCGCGGCTCTGACTGAACGCCTCCTCGAGCCGCTGCTCGAGGACCCGGCGCGAGGCGGCCCCGGTCAGGCGGTCGACTTTGGCCGCGCGCTCGACGAGCGCTCCGCGCAGCGACGCCGCCATCTGCGGCAAGAGGCCGTTGAACAGCTCGAGGGCCCGCGGATCGATGCGCCGCGGATCGAACCAGAGCCGCACCCAGCCGATCGGCCGCGGGTCGCCCAACGCGCGCTCGACGATCTTCCAGGTGCCGCGGCGATGAATGCCGGGCAGCGCCGGCGGCACCGGCGGCGGTGAGGGCTCCCCCGCGGCGAGAGCGCCGCCGGCCTCGGCCCACCAGCTGGCCCGCCCCTGGTCGGGCACCTCGAGCTCGAGCTGAAACCACGAGAACGGCAAGAGCGAAGCGCACTCCTCGCGCACCTGTTCGACGACGCCGACGATTCCGCCGCTGCCGGAGCCCCCGGCGGCGAGCGCCAGTCCGGCGCGGCGCAGGCGATGCGCCTCGTCGAGCCGGCGGACGTGACCCGAGGCGGCGAGACCGTTGCGCGCCGCCTCGCCGGCAAGCAGCGCGAACGCCGCCAGGACGACCCAGGCGAGCGCCCACGAGGCCTCTCCGGCGAGAACGACGACCAGCGCGCCGAGAGCGAGCCCGGCGAGATCGAACAGCAGCGGCAGTTGCGCACGCGCGAGATCGAGCAGCGACTCGCGCCGCACCGAGCGCCGGATGGCGAGCTCGTAGGCGAGCGGAATCGCCAGCCAGGCAAGGCTGGAGAGGGTCACGGCGAGCGCCCAGCGGTCCGGCAGGGCGAGAAAGATCGCGCCGGCGGCGAGCACCGAGAGAACGGCGATCGCCACCCAGCCGGCAAGACGCGAGAGGCTCCGCCGCTCGGGCAGCGGCAGGTCGCGGCGCGCTTCGATGAAGCGCTGCGAGAGCTCCGCTCCGACGAGCGCCGTCGCCACCAGGCCGGCGACCGGCACGATGCCGAAGCGCGCGAAACCCGGGTAGACGATCAGCGCGCCAAGGGCGAGCGAGGCGCCACCGAACGGGCGGTGGAGCGCGCCGGCGAGCGCCGCGGCAAGCGCCAGCAGAAGCAGCAGCGGCTCGGCGGCCCACCCCGGCGGCGCCCACGCGTCGTTGCCGGAGGCGAGCGCCAGGAGCGCGATCGCGAGCAGCACCGGCACGAGCCAGAGCCACAACTCGCGGCGCGCGCGCGTCTTGGTGCGCGTGCCGTCAGGCATGGCGGTCGCCGGGGCAATCCGCGACGCGACGCCGGATGAGCCGGGCGAGCGCCGCCAGCGCGAGGAGGCCCGCCAGCGCGACCAGTCCTCCCGGCCGCGCGGCGGGAATCTCGGCGATGCCGGTAAAGCTGCGGCAGGCCGAAGGCGTCACCCGCAGCGAGAAGGCGCGCACGTTCCCCACGTCGATCGGGTTCCAGTCGGTGACTCGCACCGTCCAGCTGCCGTTCGCGTCCTCGCCGTCGAGCTGTTCCAGAGGCCGGGCGGGGCGGTAGCTGCCGGTGAACGGGTTGTCGCCGGTCGAGACGCTCTGGATCGACGGGCCAGCGCTCTCGTCGTCGAGCAGCGTCTGGCAGAAGTGATTGCCGAAGCCGTCGGTGAAGCGGATCAACTGCACCGTCGTGCCGGACGGCGCGACGAGCTCGATCAGCAGGTTGCTGACGAAGCCGTGCTCGAGTCCGACCGTCGTCGCTCCCAGGTCGGTCGTGCACAGGGTGCCCTCGAAAGCGAAATCGAGATCGCTCACCCGCCCCGCGAGGCCGTCCACGGCCAGGGTGGCGAGCGCTGGAGCGCCGGGAGAACCGCGCAGCGGCGAGTCCGGAATGGCGACCGGCGGACCAGCGTAGGCGAAGGTCAGCGGTTCGCCCGGCGCTCCCAGAGCGAGCGTGAAGCCGAGCTCCTCGGGGCCGATGCCGCCTTCGTAGTCGACGCTCAGAGCGAAGCTCAAGAGCGCTCCGCAGGGCGCCGCCGCCGGCAGCGCGATCTCGAAGCCATCGAGGCTCGATGCTGAAGCCCCCGCGGGCAGATCGTCCCAGGCCGCGCTGGGATCGGTGACGGTGCCCGTGCCGGTCGCTTCGACGAGCCCGGCCGAGATCGCCTGCGCCGCCGCTCCGCCGACATTCGCGACCTCGACGTCGATGCGCCAGCGCTCTCCGGGATCGAGCACGGCGTCGCCGTTGCCGAAGACTTCCGACGTCGCCACCGCCCCAAGCGCGAGATTGGCCCGCAACGGCACCGCGGCCGCGGCGAGCATCGCTCCGAGATCGACCAGGCCCCTGCCGGTGGTCGGATCGGGGCCGGGGGTTTCGATGTCGAGCGCCTGGGCGAGCAGCGCCGCGCGCACCGCAGCGGCAGAAGTCGCGGGCAGCGCGCTCCAGTAGACCGCGGCGAGCGCGGCGGCGTGCGGCGCGGCGGCCGAGGTACCGAAGAAGCGGGTGAAGCCATCGACAGAAGTCGAAACGCCGTCGGCGGCGGTGAGCTCGGGTTTGGCGCGCTCGATGCCGCCGGTGGCCGAGAAGTCCCCCGGCGGCGCCCCCGGCAGGAGCGCTCCGGCGGCGGAGAAGAAGATCCGCCGCGGTCCGTCGGCGCTGAACGTCTCGCTCTGCTGGCTGGCGTCGAAGGCGAGCGGAAAGGGCCCCGACGGCTGGCCCGCGGCGTAGCCGGCCGACGCCGGTGCGGCGGCGATCGCCAGCGCGCCGCTCGCCGCGGCATGTCCGCGCAGCGCCGACCGCGTCGCCCGCTCGAGCTCGCCGCGGAAGGCGATGAGATTCAGCAGGCGGCCGGAGCCCGCAGCGCGGGCCACCACGAGGCGCTCGCCCGCGGAAGCGCCGGAGCCGAAGAAGCTGACGATCTCCACCGGATCGTCGTCGCCGCCGACGCCGTCCTGCGTGTTGTTCGAGAAGCGCAGAACCTCGGCAAGGTCGCCCGAAAGCACGTAGAGGTCGTAGTCGTTGGCGGCGGTCGCGAAAGGGTCCGTCCAGTGCAGGGCGACAGCGGGCGCGGACTTGTGCACCAGGTTCGCGACCTCGCCGCCACCGAAATCGTGCAGCAGCAGACCGGGGAGCACCGGCAGCGGGGCGCCGGCGAGGAAATCCCCCTGCCAGGTGCCCGAGGTGCCGTCGTCGAAGTTGCCTTCGTTGCCCGCCGATGCGAGGTAGAGCACGCCCTGCGCGGTCACTTCGTCGACGGCCGCGGCGATCGGACCGTCCTGAAAGGGCGACTCTTCGAGATAGATCACGTCGTCGACGATCACCTGGCAACCGCTCGCCGCAAGATCGAGGATGTTCTGCGCGAAGCTCGCGAGGCCGCCGAAGGCCGTGGCGAAACCGAGAGCCGCCCCCGGAGCGACGTCGTGCACGATCTCGAGCATCGCGGTGCCCTCGGCTCCACCGCCCTCTTGCCCGGGCAGAACCGCGACCGCCGGCAGCTCGCCGGACGCCTGCGAGTAGGCGAGCTCGTCGACGCCGTTCGACAGCGCGCAGACCTTGCGCCCCGCGCCGTCGAGTCCGTGCAGATTGCGCGCCGTATCGGCGGCGTGCGCGCGGTCGCCCTCCGAGACGACGCCGTGAGTGAAGGCCGGCCGCGCCGGCAGGATGCGCCGCACCCCGGCGGCCTGCGCCAGCGGGCGCAAGGCTTCCATCGCGACCGTTGCCCGCAGCGAACGCAAGGGCGCGGAGGAGAAGCGGATCTCACCGCCCAGCTGCCGCACCTCCAGGGCGACCGGCTGGAGATCCTCCGGCGCGTGCAGGTCGATATCGACTTCGAGCCGCCCCGCGGCAGGGATTGCCGGCACTTGCAGCCGCGCGATCGTGGCGGGAATCCGGCCCGCGCGGCGATCGAGGGCAAAGAGGAGCTGAGAATCGATCTTGCGCTCGGCGGCGCTGCGGCTGTCTTTCCATTCCGCAAGCAGACGGAGCTGGTCGATCGCCGCCGGGGCGAGCGTCGATGGCAAGCCTTGAGCAAAAAGACCGGTAAAGGAAAAAAGGGCCCACGCCGCTACCGTTGCGCCGAACGCGAGCGGCCACTTGGATTTGCCGTCGACCATGAGGATGGACCTTCGTGGCATCGGTACCTTTGGCGCGCGGAATACCGTCAGGACCTGCAACAGGTTGAAGAGGATCCTAACCCCCTTTACCGGCGCTTTTCGTGTCGTCCACCACAACCCGCCCTGGCAACCCGACGGGACTTCCGGCACTGCGCACCCGCCTTGCGCAACGGCTCTTCGCGACAGAGGATGATCGGCGTGAGACTTCCGCCGCCCCCCTGGATTGCCGCTCATCGTGGCGCCCTGCCGTTGCTCGAGAACACGATTCCGGCCCTCGAGCGCGCGGTCGCAGAAGGGGCCGATCTGCTCGAGTTCGACGTCCAGGCGACTGCCGACGAAGTTCTGGTTCTCTTTCACGACAGCGACCTGGGCAGACTGGGCGGGCGCTCCGACCTGGTGGTCGAGCGTTCGGTCGCAAGCACCCTGCTCGACATCGAGCTGCGCGATCCCGCCGCCACCGGGCGCCAGGGACGGATCCCGACCCTGGCCGCGCTGCTCTCCGCCCTGCCGGACGCCTTCCCGATCAACATCGAGCTCAAGGTCCGGCGAAGCGAACGCGGGCGCATCGCCGAGCTCGCCCTCGCGGCAACCGCCGGCCGGGAGAACGTGCTCTTCTCCTCGTTCGACAGCCGGGTGCTGCGGGCGCTGCGGCAGCGCTCGTCCGCGGCACGGCTCGCGCCGCTCGCCCGGCGCTGGACGCCGGCGCTGGCCGAGCTCGGCGAGGAGCTCGCGGCCTGGAGCCTGCACGTCGGCGGGGGGGTGGCGCGCGCCAGGGCCGCAGGCAAAGGGCCGCCGCTGCTCGTCTATACCGTCAACAATGCCGCGCAAGCCCGGCGGCTCCTCGCCGCCGGCGCCACCGGGGTGTTCACCGACCGGCCTGCGCCCTTGCGGGCGGAACTTGGGGCGCCCGGCGAGAGTGGCGTATTATCCAGAGCTTATCGAGGGCGATAGCGCGCCGCGTTGGTCTGCCTGGCGCCCGGGAGAGTCGAACCGATGGCTTCAGCCGAGCTGGTCTTGTATCAGGAAGAGTTTCAGCGCCTCGACGGGGCGTTGAAGAAACTGCGCCAGGAGGCCAACGCCCGGGCGATCTTCCTCATCGACAAGAATGGCCAGCAGATCGCCGCCGCCGGGGAGGTCGACCAGTTCGACACCACGAGCCTGGCGAGCCTGACCGCCGGCAACGTCGCGGCGACCGACGGGCTTGCCAAACTCATCGGCGAGCGTGAGTTCTCGGTGCTGTTCCACGAAGGCAAACGCGACCACATCCACATCTCGATCGTCGCCAAGCGCGCCATCCTGCTGGTCATCTTCGACGACCGCTCGTCGCTCGGCCTCGTGCGCCTGCGCGTCAAGCGCGGCAGCCAGGAGTTGGATCACATCTTCGACGAAATGCAGGTGAAGCAGGCCAAGGGCGCCGCCAGTCCGACGCACGCCAGTCCGTTCTCCGAGATCACCGACGAGGACATCGACGCTCTGTTTTCGGAGTAGGCCCGGATCTTCCGCGGCCCGAGTCTCGAGACGCCATGACGTTCATCAACTACGCCAGCCGGGAGATCAACTGCAAGATCGTCTATTACGGTCCCGGTCTGGGCGGCAAGACGACGAATCTGCAGTTCATCTACAGCAAGACGGCCCCGGAAGCGAAGGGCAAGATGATCTCCCTCGCGACGGAGGCGGATCGCACCCTGTTCTTCGACTTCCTGCCGCTCGACCTGGGCTCGATCCGCGGCTTCACCACCCGCTTCCACCTCTACACCGTCCCCGGGCAGGTCTTCTACGATGCCAGCCGCAAACTCATCCTGAAGGGCGTGGATGGCGTGGTCTTCGTGGCCGATAGCCAGCCGGAGCGGATGGAGGCCAACATCGAGTCGATCCGCAACCTCGAGGACAACCTGCACGAGCACGGTTTCGACCTGCAGTCGATCCCCTACGCCCTGCAATTCAACAAGCGCGATCTGCCCGAAGTCGCCCCCGTCGCCGACATGTACCGCACCTTGAACTACAAGCGAGAGCCCACTTTCGAGGCCGTCGCGACCACCGGGATCGGCGTCTTCGACACCCTCAAGGCGGTGGCGAAGCAGATCCTCGTCGAGCTGCGCAAGCGCTGACTCCGGCCGGCGACCGATCTTCTCCGACACCCACGACTTCGAGACCTCTCCAGACCATCCCGATGCCCGCCCTGAAGCCCTCGACCCAGAAGTCCCCTGCCTCCCGGCCGGCGGCCGCTCCGGCGAAGCCCGCGACCGATCCGCTGCTCGACCTGTTCGGCAACGCCGTCGCCGCCGCCCAGCGCCAGCATTTCCGTGAGGCCGCCGGCATGTTCCGGCGCCTGCTCATAGAGAGCGACGACGAGCCGACCCTGCGAGACCGCAGCCGCCAGTACCTGACCCTCTGCGAGCAGCGCCTGGCGAACGGCAACCCCGCTGCCGGCGAAGCCGAGGAGGATCCCTACCTCCAGGCAGTGGTCGCCAAGAACCGCGGTAACTTCGCCGAGGCGCTGGCGCTGTGCCGGCGCGGCGGACGCCATCGCCGCGACGAACGGATGGCCTATCTCGCCGCTTCGATCCTGGCGCTCGAAGGCGAGCTCCCCGAGGCCGCCGAGCTGCTCGCCTTCGCCGTCGGCCAGAACGCACGCAACCGCGTGCAAGCGATTCACGACTCCGATTTCGCCGAGGTTCTCGGTCGGGCCGAGTTCGCCTTCGTCCTCGACCCCTCCTGATCTGCCCGCCTGATGCCGTCCGACACCGCCCCCGAACCGGACCGCCTGGCGGTCGTACTCGCAGCCGGTCAGGGCAAACGCATGCGGTCGGCGCTGCCCAAGGTCCTGCATGAGGTCGCCGGCCGGCCGATGCTCGCCCGGGTTCTCGCCACCGCCCGCCTCTCCGGCTGCGACCGTCTGCTGCTGGTCGTGGGTCACCGCGCCGAGAGCGTGAGGGCCGCGTTTCCCGACGCCGATCTCACCTGGGTCGAGCAGCGCGAACAGCGCGGCACCGGCCATGCCCTGCTGCAGGCGGCGCCGCACGCCGCCGAGCGGGCGCTGCTGCTCGTCCTCTCCGGCGACGTCCCGCTGGTGCGCGCCGCCACCCTCGACCGCCTCGCCAAGGCCGCCGCCGCGGGCTGGGGCGCGATGGCTGCGGCCACGCTGCGCGAGCCGGGGACGCTGGGGCGCGTGCTGACGCGCCTCGACGGCACGCTCGAGCGCATCGTCGAGGTCGCCGACGCCACCGCGGAAGAGCTCGCGATCTGCCGTGTCAACGCCGGTCTCTATGCCCTGCCGGCGCCCGAGATTTTCGAGTTCCTCGCCGCGCTCGAGCCGGACAACGCCCAGGGCGAGCTCTACCTGACCGACGCCCTCGGCGACGCGACCGCCGCCGGCCGGCGAATCGAGGTCATCGAGCTCGACGATCCCGATGAGGCCCTGGGCGTCAACGACCGCGCCGACCTGGCGCGCGTCCATCGACTGCTGCTCGAGAGAAAGGCGCGCGAGCTCCAGCGCGGCGGCGTGACGCTCTTCGCCCCCGAACGCACGGCCATCGAGCCCGAGGCGGAGATCGCCCCCGACAGCGTCGTGCATGCCGATGTCGCCCTCTCCGGCACCTGCCGCGTCGGCACCGGCTCGACCCTGCACCAGGGAGTCTGGATGCGCAACACGACGGTCGGCCAGGATTCGGTCATCGAGCCCTACTCGGTCCTCGACGGCGCCACGGTCGGCGACGGCTGCCGCGTCGGGCCGTTCGCACGCCTGCGCCCGGGGACGGTGCTCGGCGACGGCGCGCGGGTCGGCAACTTCGTCGAGATCAAGAACAGCCGCCTGGGCAGGAAGGCGAAAGCCAACCACCTGGCCTACGTCGGTGACGCCGAGGTCGGCGATGGCGCCAACATCGGCGCCGGCGTCGTCACCTGCAACTACGACGGCGAGGCGAAGCACCGCACGACGATCGGCGAAGGCGCCTTCATCGGCAGCGACACCATGCTGGTCGCGCCGGTCTCGGTCGGCGCCCACGCCACCACCGGCGCCGGCTCGGTGATCACCCGCGACGTGCCCGCGGGCGCCCTCGCCGTCGAGCGGGCGACCCAGCGTACCCTGCCCGGATGGGCCGAGCGGCGCAGCCGCAAGAACCGGAAAGCGAGCGACTGAAGATGTGCGGAATCGTCGGCTATGTCGGACCCCGCGAGGTCGTGCCCCTCCTCATCGACGGGCTGCGGCGCCTCGAGTACCGCGGCTACGATTCGGCCGGAGTCGCGGTGGTCGCCGACGGACGGCTCGAAACCCGTCGCGCCGAGGGCAAGCTCGACCGGCTGGTCGAGCGTCTGCGTGAGCAGCCGCTCGCCGGCAGCTACGGCGTCGCCCACACCCGCTGGGCGACACACGGCAAACCGACCGAACGCAACGCCCATCCGGTTGTCGACTCGAAGAACCGCATCGCGATCATCCACAACGGCATCATCGAGAACTTCCTCGCCATCAAGCGCCGCCTGACGGCCGAAGGCTGGACCTTTTCGACCGACACCGACACCGAGGTGATCGCCAACCTCGTCTCCTCCTACTACACCGGCGACCTCGCGGCGGCAGTGAAGCGCGCGGTCGGCGAGCTCGAAGGCATGTATGCCTGCGCCCTGATCGGCACCGAGAGCACTCTCGGAGACGGCGAGGAGATCGTCGCCGTGCGGCAGGGCACGCCGCTCGTCCTCGGCCTCGGCACCGGCGAGAGCTACCTCGCCTCGGATCCGGCGGCGCTCATTGCTCACACGCGAGACGTGATCTTCCTCGACAACGGCGACATCGCCCGGCTCACCCGTGCGCAGATCGAGATCTGGGATCGCTCGGGCGCCGCCGTGAAGCGACCGGTGACGCGCCTCAACTGGGATCCGCAGCAGGTCGAGAAGGGCGGCTACAAGCACTTCATGCTGAAGGAGATCTTCGAGCAGCCCGAGGCTGCCCGCGACACCTTCGGCGGCCGGGTCGATTTCGAGACCGGCAAGATCGGCTTCGACTCCCTCGAGCTCGCCCCCGACTACGTGCGCTCGCTGGCGCGCATCCAGCTCCTCGCCTGCGGCACCTCGTGGCATGCGGCGCTCATCGGCAAGTTCCTGATCGAGGAGCTGGCGCGGATTCCGGTCGAGGTCGACTACGCCTCGGAGTACCGCTACCGCGATCCGATCGCCGACGCTTCGGTGCTGGTCGCCGGCATCTCGCAGTCGGGCGAGACCATCGATACCGTCTGGGCGATGGAGGCGGCGAAGGAGCGCGGCGCGCGCCTCATCGCTCTGTCGAACGTCCCCGGCTCGCAGGCGACGCGGATCAGCTCCGGCACGCTCTACACGCACGCCGGCCCGGAGATCGGCGTTGCCTCGACCAAGGCATTCACCACCCAGCTGGTGGCCTTCTATCTCCTCGCGCTCTACCTGCGGCAGCAGCTCGGCCGCGAGATCGAGGCCGACCTCCTCGCTCCGCTGGCGCATCTGCCGCAGGCGATCGCGGAAGCCCTGGCGCTCGAGTCCGAGATCGAGAAGCTGTCGCGGCGGTACCACACCGCCACCGACTTCCTCTTCCTCGGCCGCGGCATCCAGTACCCGGTGGCGCTCGAAGGGGCGCTGAAGTTGAAGGAGATCTCCTACATCCACGCCGAGGGCTACCCCGCCGGCGAGATGAAGCACGGCCCGATCGCGCTCATCGACGAGCACCTGCCGGTGGTCGCCATCGCCACCGGCAAGCGGGTTTTCGAGAAGACGAAGAGCAACCTGCAAGAGGTCAAGGCGCGCGACGGCAAGGTCATCGTCGTCACCGACCGCGACCCGGCCGAGCTCGACGGCGTCGCCGACCACGTGCTGCGCGTCCCGGCGCTACCCGAAGCGCTCTCCCCCATCGTCACCGTCATCCCCCTGCAGCTCCTCGCCTACCAGATCGGCGTCCGCCGCGGCGCCGACGTCGACCAGCCGCGAAACCTCGCCAAGAGCGTCACCGTCGAGTAGCCCGACCGCCCCCACCCGGGGGCGCGGCGGGGCCAGGGCCCTGGAGGAGTACCCTGCAGTCAGGCCGGTCTCCGCGCTCGGTGGCGCCGACGCGTATACCGGGCAGCACTGCACCTTCCGAAGGGAGTCACGAGATGAGGTCAGTCAATCGGCGACCGGGCTCCAGAGTTCCTGGTCTCATCGCCTGCGCGGCTCTCCTGCTTGGGGCCTCGCCCGTTGCGGCTGAATTGCACCATTTGGTTGCAGCCGAGGGAATCGTCGAGATCGCCGTCGCTTCGCATGCCGACGGAGGCTCTTCGGTTGCCTGGCTCCTGCAGGAGGCGAGTCTCGAGAACCGCGTCTACCTTCAACGCTTCGACGCCTCCGGTTCGCCCGTCACCGCGCGGGCGCTGGTTTACCAGGACCTGTTTCCGGCCAGCAACCTCCAGGTCGCAACGGACTCCGCCGGCAACGATCTGGTGGCCTTCAGGCTCTACGTCGGCATGACGAACGCGACCGACGAACATCTCGCCGCGGCCTACTCCAGCACGGGAGTACGCCTCTGGGGGCCGCTGGGCATCACGCCGCTGTCGGGCGTCTATCGCGGCTTTGTTTCGTCGATGAAAATCGCCGCCAGCCCCGGGGGAGGATGGCTCTCGACGTGGAGCCAGGTCGGCTATGACTTCACGTTCCCGACAGTTCGCGCCAGCCGGCTCGATCCGGCGACCGGCGTCTTGGCACCGTTCGACCTCTCCGACCCGACATCCGAGCCGGGAGTCGGGGTCTTCGCGCTGGCCAGCAACGCCACCCGGGTGCTCGTCGCCTGGACGGTGAAGACACTCGACGTCGCGGGCGACGCCGACACCTACGAAGTCGTGGGGCGGCTTCTCGACGCAGAAGGATTGCCGACGACACCGATCCACACCCTCGGTATCGCCGGAGTCGGCCCCTGGGCGATCTACGATCTGGCGGCCGCAGGTTTCGGCCAGGATCGCTTCTTCCTGGCGTGGAATTCACAGATCGCTGCCGGATCGCCGCGGACGATTGGCGGGAGGCAGTTCGTCGGGGACGCTCCCGCCTCTGCGGCCTTCGTCATTCGGACGAGCGAAACCTCGACGGTCGGCTGGAGTCCGCTGTCGGTCGCGGTCGATAGCAGTGGACGCGCCATCCTCGGTTGGAGCGAACCGGAGTCCGACGGCGCCGCGACCCCCGCGAAGAGCTTCATGTACCGATTTCGAACCAGCGGCGGGCCGCTCTCGAGCCTCGAGGAGCTGAGCGCCCTCCCAGGCTACCGGCAGGGTTCCATTCCGGCGGTGAGCATCAGTCCAACTTCGAACTGGATCGCGGCGTGGCCGCGAGTCGCCGACGGTTCGGCGCCGGCCGGAATCGACGGGCTGATGGGCACCATCGTCGACGGCTGTGCCCCGGAGACCCAAGCCCTCTGTCTCACCGGCAACCGCTTCCGCGTCACCGCGAGCTACCACGATCACCTCGGCAGGGACGGCGTCGGCTACGCTGCGCCGCTCACCAGCGAGAGCGGCACGTTCTGGTTCTTCTCACCAGACAGTGTCGAGCTGATCGTCAAAGTCGTCGACGCCTGTTCGCATCCGGACTTCGGCAACTTCTGGGTCTTCGCCTCGGGGCTGACCGACGTCCAGGTCCATCTCGAAGTCGTCGACACCTGGACCGGCGCGACCTGGGAGCGCGACACGGCTCTCGGTGAGCCCTTTCCGCCCGCCCTCGACACCGCCGCCTTCGACACCTGCAGTGCGACGCCGCTGCGAGCGGCGAAGTGAAGGAGATCTCGTCCGTGAATCGGCGCCTTGGCATCTCCAGCTCTGCAACCTGCCTGTGGATTCTCGCGCTCGCTCTGATCGGCTGGGCGCCACCCGCTTCAGCCGATGCGCAGCACCTCGTCGTGTCGAACTACCCTACCGTCGTCGCTGTCTCGGCGCACACTGAAAGCGGATGGACGATCGCCTGGGCGGCCGAAGATGCGCAGGGCATCCCGACTCTTTTTCTCCAGCGGTTCGACGATGCAGGCGCACCTTCCGCTCCGCGGGTGCAGGTGGACGCCGGAATCCAGGGTTACGGCGAGCTGCAGATCGTCACCGATGCGGCGGGAAATGATCTGGTCGTCTGGCTTGCCTACCTCGACACGCCAGAGGCAATCGACCTCTACAAGGCTGCGGCCTACTCGAGCTCGGGCAGCAGGCTCTGGGGCCCGGAGGGCATCGCCCCTCCGTCGAGCAGCGAGCGCGGATCGACGAAGTACCTGCGCGCCGCCGCCGCGCCGGGCAACGGATGGGTCGTCGGCTGGCTGGACCTGCCGCAAGGGATCTCTCCGCGAGGGGTCGCCTATTCCCGGAGATTGGACCCGGTGGCCGGCGCCGGGGAGACATTCGCCATCTCGAGCCCCACGGCCCCCAGGTGGATCACCTCCTTCGCGCTCGCGAACAGCTCGACGCGGCTGTTGGCAGGCTGGACCGAAGCGCTCCATCTCACCCCACTAGGCTTCGAGACCTTCGAGCTCCATGGACGTCTCGTGGATGGGCAAGGAAGGCCGATCGCGCCGGAGCGCTCACTGGGCGCGACTGGCTTCGGACAGCTGGGGACTTCCAGCCTCGTGGGCGCCGGCTTTGGCGATGATCGTTATCTTTTCGCCTGGAAGTCGCAGCAGGGTTCTTCTGCGCCGCAGACCATCGCCGCCCTCGCACTGAGCGGCGATCTTCCAGTCGGGTCGACCTGGATTCTCCGTTCGACCCCGGAGAGCAGCTGGAGCCCTCTTCAGCTCGCCGTGGATCGGCTGGGCCGCGCCCTGATCGCCTGGCAAGAGCCGCTATTCGGATCCCTCCAGTCGTACTACTACCGCTTCGCGGTGACCGGGGCCACGTTGGCCGAACCTGAGGAGATCCGCTACTACCCGGGCGGAACGAGCGGCGCCTCACCCACGGTCGCCACGACCCCGGCGGGGCACTGGCTCGTCGCCTGGTCGCGAGGCCCTGCTGGCGAGGATCCCGCCGGCATCGATGGCCTTCTCGGCGCCTTCGCGGACGGTTGTCAGACCACCAATCACGCGCTCTGCCTCGCCGGCAACCGATTCCGTGCGACCGCGAGCTACCACGACCATCTCGGAAGAGAGGGTGCCGGCTACACGGCACCGCTCACCAGCGAGAGCGGGACCTTCTGGTTCTTCACGCCCGAGAGCGTCGAGTTGATCCTCAAAGTGGTCGATGCCTGCAGCCATCCGGACTTCGGCAACTTCTGGGTCTTCGCGTCGGGGCTGACCGACGTACAGGTCCATCTCGAAGTCGTCGACACCTGGACCGGAGAGATCTGGGAGCGCGACACCGCCCTCGGCGAGCCGTTCCCGCCCGCCCTCGACACCGGCGCCTTCGATACCTGTGCAGCAACGCCGGCGCTCGTCCACCCCTGAGCTCTTCGCACAGGGCAACCGCTCTGCGAGCGGCCGGGCGGAACTTCCGCCAGGCGCGGCGGCTACTTCGAGATCCGGCAGGCGGCGCCGTCGACCTTGAACTTCTGGGTCATCGTGCCGGTGCTGGTGCCGTTGGCTTCCTTGTGCTCCTGCTTGACGGTGAGGGTGGCGTTCGCGCCATCGATGACCAGCAAGCCGCCGGCGGTGATGTCTTTCTCGAACTCGGCGGCGGTGACGGACATCTCTTTCATCATGCCGGTCACCATCTCGCGGTCCTCGGCCGGCATGGCATTCCATTCCGCCTGCATCTCCGTCGTTCCGAGCTTCACCGCCTCGGCCATCTTGCCGGCGTTCACCAGCCCCATCTGCTGCACCGAGGCCTTGCCGCAGGCGTGCTGCAGGATCGCCGCCCCCTTGACCTCGGTCGGCGCGGC
>JAGOCP010000001.1:31899-87240 GCA_017998715.1 Thermoanaerobaculia bacterium
GCGCCACCAGGCGCGGCCGAAGCGGCGCGGGGGGCGGGGGATGGGGATCGAGCCAGGAGGATAGCGGTCCTTGTGCGGGTCGAGGCGCGGCGCGGCGAGGAACGCGGCGAGCGGCGCGAGGACGGTCGGCCAGTCGTGGCGCGCGGCCCAGGCGCGGCCGCGCGCAGCGAGCTCGGCGCGCAGCGGCGGCGAGGCGAGGAGCTCCTCCAACGCTGCGGTGAGCGCCGCCCCGTCGCCCTCGGGCACGACCCGGCCCATCTTCTCCTCGGCGAGCAGGCGGCTCATCGTGCCGCCGGCGGTGGCGACCACCGGCAGGCCGGCGCCGAGATAGTCGAGCACGCGCGTCCGCATCGAGATCTCGGCCTCGAAGCGCGGGCGGTGCAGGACGGCCGCGACGGTCGCTTCGCGGTAGAGCGCGAAACGCTCTTCGGCCGCCACCCAGGGGACGAAGAAGACGTGGCGGTCGAGCCAGCCGGCGTCGCGCGCGAGCGTCAGCACTTCCGCGTACGTCCCCTGCGGCGTCGAGTCGGTGTTGGGGTGCGCCGAGAAGACCAGCCGCAGCTTGGGGAAGCGCGTCAGCAGCGCCGGCAGGACCGCGAGCAAGAGCATCGGGTCGTACCAGTCATAGATGCCGCCGAAGAAGAGGATCGGGTCGCCTTCGGTGATGCCGGGGACGACGCCGCGCAACAACGGCGCCGCTGCGGAGTCGTGCGGCGGCATCGCGACGCCAAACGGCACCTCGCGCACCAGATTCGCCAGCGTGAAGTCGGCGAAGTAGGTCTCGGGATTCAGCCGCCCCAGCGCGTAGAGCATGCCGAGGTAGAAGAGGCGCTGCTCGGGCGACGAGCAGAGGAAGAGATCGCCCTGGCGCAGCTGGCGCTCGAGGGTCACCCGATCGTGGCGGTAGGGGCCGTCACCCAGCTGCGGGAAATAGTTCAGGTTCTCGATCGGGAACGGGTCGTAGAGGTCGACCACCAGCGGGCGCGACTCGCCACCGACGTCGAAATAGAGATTCGACGCGTGGGCGTGCACGACAACCACCTCGGCCCAGCGGCGGAGCGCGGCGAGGTTCCCGGCGTCGTAGCGCAGCACCTCCGCCGGGGCGAGCGCGGCGCCACTGGCGAGCGCCGCCGGGTCGTTGGGGAATCCGAGGCGGACCTCGTGCATTCGGCCGAGATGACGCGCCATCTCCCAGAAGCGGATCCCCACACCGGCCATCGCCGGCCGCCCGGGCTCGGGGCACAGCAGCAGGACGCGGGTCACGGCAGGGCGCTCACGCGGCCTCCTGGCCCAAGTAATAGCCGCAGATCAACACGCGGTGGAGGATCCGCTTGCCGAGCGAAACCCCGGCGCCGTCGAGAGCCGAGAGCATCGGCACCAACGGCGGAATCAGCCGTCGCCCGGCGGCGAACCAGCGCGGCGGCTCGCCGGGTGAAAGCAGCGGCGTCGCGGCGAGCTCCGGATGGAGCTTCCAGAGCGTGCGCAGACCTCGACCGACGAGACGCTGGCGCGCGAAGAGGTCGCCGAGCGTCATCGGATGGAGATGCTCCGCTGCTGCCGGCGGATGGTAGACGAGGCGGAGACCGCCGCGGCTCAGGCGATAGCCGAGCTCGATGTCTTCCCAGCCGTAGGCGGCGAACGCGGCGTCGAACGGTTCGTCGCCGAGGAGCCGGCGCGGCAGCGAGAGATTCGAGGTGTAGAAACAGCTGAACGGAACCTCTTCCCCGGCCGTCATATGGGCGAAGCCGAACTGGTGCCCCTCGACGTTCGCCATCTCGAGCGCCGGCGTGACCTTCATCTCGCTCCGCCGCCAGTCGGTGAAGCCGACCACCGCGGTCGGCGCCCGACGCGCCTCCGGCCGCGCGTGCGCAACGAGATGCTCGGCCACGAAATCGGGAAGCGGGATGATGTCGTCGCCGAGGAACAGGACGAGCTCTTCGTCGACTTCGCGCAGGGCGCGGTTGCGCGCCTGGCCTTGCCCCCGGTTCTCCTGCCGGCGGGCGACGAGTCGTGGCCCGCTGGCGCGCTCAGCCCGCCGTTCGAGCCACTCGAAAGTGCCGTCGGTCGAGCCGTCGTCGACGACGACGATGCGGAAATCGAGCTGCGACTGAGCGTCCAGGGCGTCGAGGGTGCGCTCGAGAATCGCTCGCCGGTTGTGCGTCGGAATGACGACCGCAAGCGAAGGCGCGGAGGCGGGCATGGCCGGAGGCGACGATATCGCAGGCGCCGGAACGGTTTGCCGGTCGGGGGAACTCTGCTAGGTTCGATTCGATGAGCGAGCCGGTCAACTACTGGGACTCGATCGAGGCCCATTCGCGGGTCGAGGAGATCTGGGGCAGCCATCCGCTGGTGCGCGAGCGGATCAACCGGCGCATCTCGGGCGACCCGCACACCTGGACCACCAGCTGGCTCGCCCGCCGCCTCGAGGGGCTGCCGCGATGGCGCGAGGCGGTGAGCATCGGCTGCGGCATGGGACATTTCGAGCGCGACCTCGTGCGGCTCGATCTCGTCGACCGGATCACCGGCATCGAGATCTCACCGGTCTGCGTCGCCGAGGCGCAGGCGGGAGCCGCCGCAGCGGGGATGCAGGAGCGCATCGTCTATCGCTGCGCCGACGCCTGGGAAGAGATCGCCCGGCTGCGCGATCTCGATGCGATCCTCTTCCACGCTTCGCTGCACCATTTCGACCGCCTCGACGAGATGGCCGCCTTGCTGCGCCGGGCCTTGAAGCCCGAGGGACTCCTTTATCTCGACGAGTACGTCGGGCCGTCGCGCGACGAGTGGACGCTCGCCCACGAGCTGCGCTGGAACTGGCACTACTATCGCCTGCCGAAGAGCGTCCGCCGCGTCGGCCGCATCCGGCCGCCGATCAACTTCGAGGACCCGACCGAGGCCGTCGCCTCTTCGGACATCCTGCCGGCGATCGCGCGCGAGTTCGACCTGCTCGAGCAGCGCGACTACGGCGGCAACCTCCTGTCGGTGATCTACGCCAATATGTATCGCCCAACCAGCCACCCGCCTTCGCCACGGGCCGACTTCGATGGCGCGATCGCTCGGCTCCTCGACGCCGAAGACGCCCTCCTCGCCGACGGCGAGCCCTCGTTCCACAGCGTCGTCCTGGCGCGGCCCAAGACCGCGCGTTGAGGCGAGGTCACCCGCTCGACCTGTTCACCGGGATGTCACACGGCTGCGAGAGACTTTGCGGACCGCTCGATCCGCTGTCGCCCCGCACCCTCCCGGTCGGACCGCGACCGCCGGCCCCCGAGCCACCCGGAGCCTGCCAATGAAGCGTCCGAAGCTCTCCCGTGTCCTGCTCGTCCTCGCCGCCCTGGGCCTCGCGATCCAGCTCGTCCCCTATGGTTGGAATCACGCCAATCCCGCCGTCGCCGCCGAGCCGAAGTGGGACAAGCCGCGTACCCGCGAGCTGTTCTTTCGCGCCTGTGCCGATTGCCACAGCAACGAGACGAAGTGGCCGCTCTACTCGCGAATCGCGCCGGTCTCCTGGCTGGTCTACAACGACATCCAGGAGGGCCGTGAGCACCTGAACGTCTCGGAATGGAACCGCCCGCAGAAGGACGCCCACGAGGCCGCCGAAGAGCTCCAGAAGGGCGCGATGCCGCTGCCGATCTACCTGCCGCTTCACCCGGAGGCCCGTTTGTCACCCGCAGAAAAGGCCGAGCTCGTTGCCGGCCTCGCCGCGACGCTCGGAGGCGAGGGCGAAGGCGCGAAGGGCGGCCCAACGGGCGGCGAAGGCGGTGAGGGCGGCGACGACGACGACGATTGATCTACGATTCGGCTTCGGGCCGATGAAGACGACGACACAACCCTGGCGCCTGGTCCTTTTCTTCGCAGCCCTCGCCGGGGGCCTCGCTCTCGCATTCAGCCAGCGGCGGTTCGGGCAGGACCCGTCGTACCACCTGTTCGCCGATGATCGCACCTGGGCCGGAGTGTCCAACTTCTGGAACGTGGTGACAAATCTGCCGTTCCTTCTCGTCGGCCTGTTCGGCCTCGCGCGGCTGGGCCGCTTGCGTCGGCCGGCGTTACGGAGCGGGGTGTCGATCTTCGCTTCCGGAGTGGCTCTGGTGGCGTTCGGTTCGGCGTGGTACCACCTGGCCCCGTCGAACGCGACGCTGGTCTGGGACCGCCTGCCGATGACGGTGGGATTTATGGCGCTCTTCAGCCTGATCGTGCGCGACCGACTCTCGGACAGTCTCGGCCGACACGCGCTCGCTCCGCTCCTCTTGATCGGCGCGTCGTCCGTTTTCTACTGGTACGCCACCGAGCTTCAGGGCGCCGGCGACCTGCGCTTCTACTACGTCATCCAGTTCCTGCCCATGCTGCTCATCCCCCTGCTGCTGCTTTCCGGAGCCGGCGCCGGGGGCCTCCGCAGCGGCTGGCTCTGGGCGACGCTCGCGCTCTACCTGCTCGCCAAGCAGGCCGAGGCGCACGACCGCGCCCTGTTCGAGGCCAGCGGACTGTTGAGCGGCCACAGCCTCAAGCACCTGATCGCCGCCAGCGCCGTGCTCTGTGCGCTGCTCGCGGCGCTCCGCACGGCGCGCTCGGCGCCCGACGCCGCCTGAGCTGCCACGCGGCTGGCGCCGAGGCGGCGGCGTGGTGTCGCCGCGCGCGCCGTTCGTCCGTTCTACGCAGTGATGGCCCGGCGCTCCCGACACCGCGACGCTTCGAACGACGGCCCGCCGGATCCGGCGGCCGCTCTCGACCGGTTGGAGCTCTGGATCGAGCGTCGTCTGCCCGACGAGCCCCGTCCTCTCTGGGCGGCAGCGCTGGTGGTTGCGATGCGGCTGCTCCTGGGGCGCGGCAGCTGGATCGTCGGCACGCTCTTCGTCGCGCTCGGCGCCCCCTGGTTCGTCCTCGTTCACCGTCAGGTCGACACCATGGTGCGGGCCGCCTGGTATCGCGCCACCGCCACTGCCACCGCCGAGGCGCGCGTCGAACGGGTGGAGCTCCGCTTGATCGACGGCGTCTGGGACGGAACCCAACGCGTCGTGCCGTCGGTGCTGCTCTCCTTCGAGGCCACGGGGGGCGCAGGCTCCCCCGCAGGAGGCGAGCGGACCTGGGTGCGCTATCTCCCGCACGGCGCAGGGCTCGAGTCGCACCATCAATGGGCCAGCTCGCCGCCGCTGCTCGCTTCACCGCCAGCGATCACCCCGGACTGGCGCTTTCGCTGGGGCACCGCGAGCACCCCCGGCTTCGACCTCCTGTGGACCGATGGCGAATCGACGCGCCTCGAAACCGCCGCGCCGTGGAACGGCGAGACCTACCTGGCCAACGCGCTCGCCGATCTCGATCGTCCGATCGACCTGCTGGTCGGCGACTGGACTCGCGACGCGACCGACGGGAGCGTCCTGCCGATTCGTTTTCCGCCCGGAAATCCACACCGGATCTTCGTCGCCGACGCGCTCTCGCACCTCCCTCCCTCGGCCGGCAACGGCTTCGCCGAGCTCGTCTTCTCGCTGATCCTCATGGTGCCGTTCGGTCTGCCGTTCTGGTGGTTCGGGACGCGCCTGCTGTCGCGCGGCGTCGCGCCGCGCCATCGCCACTACTTCGTCTGGGTGCCGCTCGCGCTGCTGCCGTTCTGGGGCGTGCGCTATCTCGAGATCCTGGAGCGTCTGTCTCCGGGCGCCTTCGAGCGCAACGCCCTGCTCGCCAAGGTCGGCTCGACGCAGGTGCTACCGGGCGCCGAACCCGCCGGGCTTGGCCCCGCCTTCGACAGCCGGCGGCGCATCGATCTCGCGAGCTCGCGCTTCGCGCCGACGCTGACGATCGCCGATCTCGCCCGGCCCGCCCGGCGGCTCGCCAACGGCGACGCGGCCTGGCGCGAGCTCGAGGACCGCTTCACCAGGGCACTCGGCAGGCTCGACGACGAGGCGTTCGCGCGCGCTGTTGACCAGACGCTGGCCGCCGAGTCGATCGGCGGACCTCCGGCGCTCGCACCGATGCTCGCCGAGGCCGCGCGATTGGCGACCCTCGATCCGGCACGCGGCGAACGGGCGAAGGTGGCCGCGCGCCAACTCCTCAACTTCCTCACCTACAGGACGAGCGTCGACCTCTGCCACCCGAGCTTCCGCGCCTACCGCGAAGATCTCGAACGCCTGGCGCTGCACCCGGAGCCCGAGATCGCCGGCCCGGCACGCGAACGTCTGGCCGAGATCGCCAGCTGGATCGGCGCGCGAGAGAGCGACTGGGGGAAGATCTGCTGAGCAGCCGCTAGGAGGCCGCAGCCCGCCGCAGCTTCAGAGCGGCAGCGGTGAGGCAGCCCCAGCCGGCGAGGAAGGCGACTCCACCGAACGGCGTGATCGCCCCCAGCCACTTCACTCCGGTGAGACTGAGCAGGTAGAGGCTGCCCGAGAACAAGACCGTCCCGGCGACGAAGAGCGCGCCGCTCCAGTCGAGCCGGCGGTCCGGATGCCTCGCGGACAGCATGCCGATGGCGACGAGCGCAAGGGCGTGGTACATCTGATAGCGCACTGCTACCTCGAAAATCGCCAGCGCCTGCGGCTCGATGCGGGTCTTGAGAGCGTGCGCGGCAAAGGCGCCGAGAACGACGCCGAGGCCGGCGGAGATGGCGCCGAGGGCCAGGTAGTTGCGACTCATTTCAGTCTCCCGCCGGCGTCAGGGCGCCGGCATTGTGCCCAGTCGGTGAAGGAGCAGCGCCGCGCGCTGGACCAAGCGCGGCAACTCGTCGAGGTCGATGTACTCGCCGCGCGCGTGCTCCTGATCGCCCAGGGCTCCGAGTCCATCGAGCCCGGGCAGGAGATGGGCGACGAAGGAGATGTCGCCGGCGCCGCGCTCGCCCGGATCCTGTTCGACGACAGGGCCCGTGCCCAGGTCGCGGCTCACCCGGTCGAGCGCGGCGAGCAGGGCGCGATTGCCGGCGGTCGGCGCCATCGACGGCATGCCGGCGACGAAGGAGAGGGTCGCTCGAGTCTGCGGCGCAGAGCGAGCGACGATCGCGCGCATGCGCTCTTCGGCGGCGAGGCGCTGCTCGGCGGTGAGAAAGCGCAGATCGCCCTCGACGATCGTCTTCGCCGCGACGACATTCGACTTGCCCGTGGCCGTCCCCGATGCGCTCTCTGCGGGAAGGTCGGCCTCCGTGCCGCCGACGACGACACCGGGATTCAGAGTCAGATACGGCTCGGGCAGCTCGGCGCGAAAGGCGGCAAGGATGCGCGCCATCTCGAAGATCGCGCCGTCGCCGCGGTCGGGGCCGAAGATGCGCGAGGAGTGGCCGCCCGAGCCGGAGGTCTCGAGCCGCCAGGTGGCGATGCCGCGGCGGCCGACCACCGCCACTCCCGGCACCCAGCCCTCGAAGGCGAGCGCGAGATCGCTCTGCCCGGCGGCTTCGACGAGCGCCGCGCGACTCGTCGCGTGCGGCTCGCCAGGGTCCTCCTCGTCGCCGGTCAACACCACGACCACCCGGCGCCCGGCGAGCAGCCCCTCCTCGACCAGCGCCCGCAGCGCTTCGACGATCACCACGTCGCCGCCCTTCATGTCGGAGGCACCGCTGCCGTAGGCGCGGGCGCCTTCGCGGCGGAACGGTTCGCCCTCGAGGACGGTGTCGAGATGACCGATCATCAGAATCCGCGGCCCGGAGCCGCCCGCGGCAACGCCGGACTCGGCGACGAGGTGTCCGGCCCGGCCCATCGCGGGTGAGAGCTCGACCCAGCGGGTCGCGAAGCCCAGCTCCGCGAGCTCGGCGGCGAAGAGCGCGCCGACCTTGCGCACTCCGGCGAGATTCTCGGTCGCGCTCGGCTGGTCGACGGCCCGGCGAAGGAGGTCGATGGCGCGGCCGCGATTCGCTTCGACCCGAGCGACCAACCGCTGCTCGACTGCGCTCAGCCCCTCGCCCGCCGCAGATGCAGGCCCGGCGGCAGCGAGTGCCAGGGCGGCGATGCGAGCCCAGCTGAGGAGGAAAGACGACCTGCCCATGAACGCCTCCCTGAAGAGTCGCCAAGGTACCACGCTGCGGCTGGCGAACAGGAGTCGGACGGGCCTTACCCTCTCAGGGAACCGTCGCCGACCAGGCCGCGCTGTTGGCGCTCTCGAACCCGTCCCGGAACAGCTGCAGGTCGATGCGATAAGGCTCGCGCCAGGTCTCGGATCCGAGCGCCGAGAACAGGATTCGCGTCGCCGCAGGATCGACCGCCACGGACTGCGGGCGGCTCGCTGCGACTCCCGGCCAGGCTTCGGGCAGGAGCCTTACGGAAACGCCGTCGGTGATCCAGAGCTCCCTTCCGGCGACGCCGTCGTCGGCCGCGAACACCAATCGGTTGCCGGCGGCGACGAGATCGGTCGGGCCGCTCGAACCCACGCCAGGCAGCAAGTCGGCGACCCGCGCCACCTGGCTGCCGTCGGTCGACCACAGCTCATATCCGCCCGTCGGGTCCTGGGCCGAGAAATAGAGGCGCGCGCCGGCCGAGGTCAGATAGCTCGGGTAGGCGTCGCCGCCCAGCGGGTGAATGTCGGTGACGCGCTGGGCCGAGACGCCGTCGGTCTTCCAGACTTCGGCACCGAAAGACGGCTCGTCGAAGACGAAGTAAACGCCGCCCGGCCCGGCCGTCAGATCGCTCGGCGTGTCGACGCCGGAGAGGTTCGACACCCGTGTGGCCGTCAAACCGTCGCTGCGCCAGACCTGCCTGCCGGTCACGCCATCGTCGGCCATGAAGTAGGCCGCGCCGTTCCACGCCACGAGCTCGTCGAGCCGGTCGGGTTCGCCGGCTCCCGGCACGATCTCGATCAGCGTCGGCTCGGCGTCGTTCTCGGCCATCGTGAAGAGCTCCCTGCCAGTGGGACCGGGTTCGCCGAAGAAGTAGAGCCGGTTCCCTGCGACGGTCAACTGGTCGGGCGAGAGGCCGGCCTGGTTGCCGAAATCGAGCATCACAGCCGGCGATCCGGCGTCGGCGATGCGGAAGAGCTGCTCGCCGAGCAGCTCGTCGTAGGCGACGAAGAAGAGACTCGAACCGAGGACGACAAGCCGGCTCGGAGAGCTGCCGGAGCTCCCCGGGCGCAGCTCGAAGAGCTCGGTGCCGCCGGCCGTGCCGTCGCTGTGCCAGAGCTCGGCACCGGTCGCCGGAGTCGTGGCGCTGAACCAGATCTCGCCCTCGAACAGCGTGAACCTCGACGGCGACGAGGAGCCTGCGCCGACGTTGAGATCGATCGCTTCCGCACCGGCCGGCGTACCGTCCGTCACCCAGAGCTCGCGCCCGGAAAGCGCGTCGTCCGCCGAGAAGAAGGCCGTCTCGCCGAGCCAGACGAACTCCGCCGGACTCGAAGAGTAGGTCGCGAGGTCGGTCTCCGGCATCTCTACGTCCGCGCTGTCGATCGACCAGAGCTCGCGAGCTCCCGCCGTCGAGACGCCGTAGAGCAGTCGGCCATCGCCGATGGCGAAGGCCGGGCCGGAGAGGCAGGAACCTTCCCACTCGATGGTACCGGCCGCCGTGCCGTCGGTGTGCCAGCAGTTGCCGCCCTCCAGGAAGTAGACGCGGCTGTTCCACACCAGCGTGTGCTCGGGATTGCTGGGCGGGCCGGAGGTCGACAGATTCTTGATCTGCGCCACGGTCGCGCCGTCGTAGGTGAACAGCCGCGTGCCGCCGCCACCATCGTCGCCGGTGAAGACCAGCTTGGTCCCCAGCGCTGCGAGACCGTTGGGGCTCCCGTCGTCCAGCCCGGTTGAAAGGTCGGTGACCCGGCTGGTGACGCCGCCGACGCGCTGCCAGAGCTCGAACCCGAGGACGCCGTCGTCGGCGGTGAAGAAGAGCCGCGCGAGGCCCGGGTGCCAAAAGAACTTCGCGGGATAAGAGTCCTCCGTGGGGTGGATGTCCGCGAGCTGCAAGGTTCCGGGACCGCTGCCGTCGCTCGCCCAGGGTTCGCAGCCAGCGGCTACCGTGCAGGCGGAGAAGACGACATTGGCGCCGACGGCATAGAGCCCGGACGGATATCCCGAACCCGCGCCCGGCTCGATGTCCTTGACCAGGCTCACGCCGCCGACCGTCCAGCGCCAGAGCTCGGTGCCGGCGGTGGCGTCGCCGGCGCGGAAGAAGAGGATGCCGCCGGCCGCAGCGAACTGACCGGGAGCGCTGCCGGGTAGCCCCGGATTGATGTCCGCGACCATCGTCGTGCCCCCGGCGGTGCCGTCCGTGACCCAGAGCTCGGCTCCCGAAACTCCATCGTTGGCGCTCAGGACCGCGCGGCCGGCGCCAATCGGGAAAAGGCCCGAAGGGAGAGAGGTGGCGCTGCCGGGGGCGATGTCCTCGACCAGAACCGTACCGCCGGGGGTACCGTCGGTGATCCAGAGCTCTCTGCCGGAAGCGGGCGAGTTGGCGGTGAAGAGCACCTGCGAACCGATGACCACGAACTGCTCCGGATTCGAGCCGGTCGGCCCGGGAAAGAGATCCGCCAGGCGCTCGGTCACGCCCGTGTCGAGATGGAGCACCCACGGCTCGAGGCCGGTCAGGCCATCGTCGCCGGAGAAGAAATGGAGGAGGCCAACCACGGCGACTTCGTCGTCGAAGCTCGCCCAGCCCGCAGCAGCGTTTCCGGTCGTGTTGATGTCGTCGACCAGCAGCGCCTGCGCGCCGAGGCCGCTCGCGCCCGCCAGCATCGCGACGCATATCGGCAGCGCCGACAAAAAGGGCATGGGGCGGCGGGTCGTCGCGCGGCAAGAGCTCGAGATGGGCACAGTGCGGTCTCCTTTTCCATGGTGGCGAAAGGCACGACCGGAACTGGACATCGGCCGGTGAGACCAGCGGGCGGTGCGCGGCGGGTGACCGCGCAGGCGGCGGTCAGGCCTTCTTGAGGAAGCAGGTCTTGAGGATCAGCCCCTTCACCTTGTCGGTGTTGCAGGCGATCTCTTCTTCGTCCTCCGTCAGGCGGATGTTCTTGATCTTGGTGCCCTGTTTGAGGGTGACCGACGTGCCCTTCACCTTCAGGTCCTTGATCACCAGAACCGAGTCGCCCTGGCTGAGGATGTTGCCGTGACAGTCCTTGACTTCCATGAGTGGCTCCCTTGACCACCGATCGTACCAAGCGGGCTCGGCGAAGCTGCCCGCAGCGGAGGAGATCGCCAATGACCGGTTGGGGGGCAGCGGCGGCCGCAGAGCGATAGTCTCCCCGCGACTCCAGCCTGTCCGACGCCCGGGGAGACGAGATGGAAGCAAACCTGATCCACGAATCCAGGCACTTCACCACCCGTCAGGCTACGGACACGTGTGTGCCGGGTCATCTCGTCGTCGCCAGCAAGGCCCCTTGCACGTCGCTCGACGGCTTCACCCCCGACCAGGCCGCGGATCTCATGCGCTGCCTCGTACAGGCCGAGACCCTGGTGCAGCAGATTCTCCAGCCCGAGAGAATCTACGTTCTGAAGTTCGGCGAGGCGGTGCCGCGGATCCACTTCCACGTCTTCCCCAGAACCGCCAGGCTCCTCGAGGCCTACCTCGCCGAGGTCGCTGACCGGGAACCGTACAGCGGCGCGCGCATCATGGACTGGGTATGGAGTCACCCCGGGTCCGCCGGCTTCGCCGAGGAGGACATTCAGACGTTCATCGAAGCGGCCCGGGCCCGCCTGAGCTCGCCTCGGCCCGTTGGGCGACCCGGCGCACCAGGCCGCTGAAGATCAGCGCGTGCACCGGGTAGAGCGCATACCAGTAGAGCAGCCCGGCGAGTCCCTTGGGAGCGAAGAAGGCGGTCTGCGCCAACACACTCTCGCCTTCGGCCTCGCGCACCTCGAACTGCAGCCAGGCGCGGCCAGGCACTTTCATCTCGGCGCGCAGGCGCAGCAGCGTCGGCGGCTCGACGGCTTCGACGCGCCAGAAGTCGAGCGCATCGCCGGGGCGTAACTCGACCGGATCGCGGCGGCCGCGGCGCATGCCGACGCCCCCCACCAGGCGGTCCAGGGCGCCGCGCACCCGCCAGGTCCAGTCCATGTAGAGCCAGCCGGTGCGTCCGCCGAGCCGACTCACCGCGGCGAAGACGCGCTCCGGGCTCGCCGCGACACGTATCTCACGACGCTCGAGGATCATCCCCTCGCGGTTCTCCAACCGCACGATCGGCCGATCGCCCTGGCTCGACGAGAGCGCGTCGCTCCAACTCGTCTCGACCGCGCCGGCGTCGAGTTTCTCCAGGGCGAGTCGCACCGCCTCGCGGAAGCCGAGTGGCACGACCTCGGGAAAGAGCTGGCGCGCAAGCGTGTCGCGCACGACCACCTCGTTCTTCAGGCCGAGGACGAGCGGGCGCGCGATGGCCGCCGGAATCGGCGTCACCAGATGGACCCACAGCGAAGAGAGCCGCGGCGTCAGCACGGGGACCGGCAGCAACCACCGCCGCAGCCCGCGGGCTGCGGCGTAACCGGTCATCATCTCGCCGTAGGTGACGACGTCGGCGCCACCGATCTCGATCGTCCGCCCGGCGCTTTCGGGATGTTCGAGTGCGGCGACGAGATAGTCGAGCACGTTGCGGATCGCGATCGGCTGCGTGCGGGTGAAGACCCAGCGCGGGCAGATCATGATCGGCACGCGCTCGGCGAGGTAGCGGATCATCTCGAACGACAGGCTCCCCGAGCCGACGATGACTCCGGCCCGCAGCTCGGTCACCGGCACTCCGGCCTCGCCGAGCGCGACGCCGGTCTCCTGCCGCGAGCGCAGGTGATGCGAGAGCGCCGTGGCCGGGTCGCCGAGGCCGCCGAGATAGACGATGCGTCCGACGCTGGCGGCGCGTGCCGCGGCGCCGAAGGCCGCCGCGGCCTCGCGATCGCGCCGGGCGAACTCCTCGCCGGTTCCCAGGCTGTGGATCAGGTAGAAGGCGACGTCGATCCCGGCGAGCGCGGGAGCGAGCGTCGCCGGCGCCAGCGCGTCGCCGGCCACCACCTCGACCCGGTCGCGCCAGGGTCTGCCGGCGAGCCGCTCGGGGTCGCGCGCCAGGCAGCGCACGGCGTGGCCGGCCGCGAGCAGCCGCGGCACCAGACGTCCACCGACATAGCCGGTGGCACCGGTCACCAGGATCCGCCGCGCGGTCTTCATCCTGTCCACTGTACTCGCTACGCGGCACTTTGGATGGGCATTCCTCCTCTCCGCCGCGAAAGAGGGCTCAGCAGCTCTCGCCGACCGCTGGGCCCGCCACGGTGTGGCCGGCCGGAGGGCCGCGCGGCTCAGGGCACCGTGTTCGACCAGAGCGCCGTCGAGCCGAGCTCGAAGCCGTCGGCGAAGATCGTGGTCGCGGGCGGCGGCGAGGAGAAGTCGTCGTTGCGGATCTCGCCCGCGGCCACCGTGTCGTAGGCGATCCACATGCCGCCAGAAGGCGCGGTGGTGATCGCGACCAGGAGCGTCTCACCGGCCTCGACGTCGGTATCGCCGGCGACCACAATCTCGACCTGCTGCGTCTGCGTCGTGGCGCTGACAGGGAATGCCAACGTGCCGGTCGCCGCCGTGTAGTCTTCGCCGGCGGTAGCGCTGCCATCCTCGGTCGCATAGGTCACGGTGACCGGATGGTCGGTGGGAGACAGATGCACCTCGAAGCTCAGCGTGCCGGTGCCGCTCGCGCCCTCGTCGACGAAGCTGTCGTCGATCACGATCCCGGGGAACGCCGGACTGTTGTCGAAGATGTAGAGGTCGGAGGCGGCGAGCCCGAGCGTGGCTCCGCCGGTCGGCGAGGCGAGCGCCAGATCGGCGTACTCCGGGTCGGTCTCGGGAGCGGGATCGAAGAGGATCGGGATCTTCACCACCTTGACGACCTCCCACGGGGCGAAGGTGAGCACCTGGTCGGAGTCCGTGTAGTCCTGGCCGGCGATCGCCGTGTCGTTGGTGCTGGTGAAGGTCACGGAGGCTGTTCCCGCGAGGCCGTGGCTGCGCGTGATCATGGCGTCGCCGGTCGCGAGCACCCCTTCGTAGGAGAGCACCGCGTTGCGATAGAACTGCAACTTCCCGGGATTCGGCCCGCCAACGGCGACGCAGGGCGAAAACTCCGAGGTGTTGCCGAGCGGATCGGTGACCGTCGCGGTCAGGAATGGGTCGACGAGCGCCAGCGGAATCACGGTCGCGAGCGTCGCCTGCCCGCCGCCGCCGGTGGTGACGAGGGTCGAGCCGCGAAACGTTCGCCCCTCGCCGAAGCCGGTCGTACTGCAGACCGGACTGGAGAAAAACTCGACGCGATACTCGGTGTTCGGCTCGTTGATCAGGAGACCCTGGATGGTGGTGACGCCGCCCCCGGCGACCGCCGACGAGATCAACGGGTAGTTCTGGTTGCGGTTGCCGCCGCCGTCGCCGTCGCCGCCGTCGTTGGGCGCGATCCCCTGTTCGCCGATGTCGATGCCGAGCAGCGCATTGCCGAAGATCGAGTTGCCCGAGATTTCGTTGCGGTCGCCGTGCTCGACCCACAGGCCGATGAAGCCGTTGTTGGCGATCACGTTGCCTTCGCCGGCTGCCGTGCCGCCGATCTTGTTGCCGACCGCGTCGAGCACGTAGATGCCGAGTTGGGCGTTGCCAAGGCCAGGGGCGAGCGCCGGATTGGTGCCGATCCAGTTGCCCTGGATGACGTTGCCGCTCGTCGCTGCGCCGCTGAGGGTGATCCCCTGGTAGGTGAAGCCGGCGATGACGTTGCCCGCCCCCGGCGTGCCGATCGTGTTGCCGGGCGAATAGATCTCGATGCCGCTGCCGGTGTCGGCGAGATCGGCGGTCGCCGCGGCGTTCAGGCCGAGGATGTTGTTGCGCATCACATTGCCGGTCGCCCCCTGCTCGAAGGAGACACTGCGCACGTTGCCGGCGATGACGTTGCCATCCGCGGCTGCCGGCCCGCCGATCTCGCAGTCGGTCTCGCCGTAGCCGCGCAGACCGAAGCCGCCGTTGGCGAGCGCCGCGTTGCCCGCGGCGTCGGTGCCGACGTAGTTGCCGCGCACGACGAGCCCCGAGCCGGCGAGCACGACGCCGTGGCTCGAGTTGCCCGAGACGAGGTTGCGCGCGGCGGCGGAGCCGCCGCCCAGCATGTGGCCGTCGCCATCGAGCACGACACCGGATTGATTCGGAATCGCCGCGGTGCCGGCGGCATTCGTGCCGACCTTGTTGCCCTGGATCGTCACTGCCGAGCTCGCGCCATCCGTCACGATGCCATCGGAGCCGTTGCCAGAGACGAGATTGCCTTCGCCGGCGGCGGTGCCGCCGATCGTGACGCCGCTCGCGGCCAGCACCCGGATGCCGATGCCGCCGTTGGCCAGAGCCGCCGTCCCGGCGGCGTTCGTGCCGATGTAGTTGCCGCGGATCAGGTGACCGGTGCCGCTGACGCTCACGCCACCCTGGGAGTTTCCCGAGATGACGTTGCTCTCACCCGCCGTGTCGCCGCCCAGAGTGTGATTGGAGCCACCGAGGCTCACGCCGCCTCCATTCGGCACCGCTGCCGTGCCGGTCGAGTTCACTCCGATGTAGTTCGCACTCACCACGCAGCCCGCAGCCGGGCTCTCGAGCGAAATGCCGACACTGGTGTTGCCCGAGATGACGTTGCGGGTCGTGGCGTCGGCGCCGCCGATGGTGCAGTTGCTGCCGAAGACGCGCAGACCCATTGGCTGACCCGCGAGCGCCGCGGTGCCAGCAGCGTTGGTGCCGATGTAGTTGCCGAAGACCGTCACGCCGTTCGCGGTGCTGCCGAGGGCGATGCCGTTGAAACCGTTGCCGGAGATGACATTGCGGCCGGCCGCGAACGTGCTGCCGATGGTATGCCCGCCGGTCAGCGACCGTATCCCGCCGCCGGCGTTGCCCAGGCCGGCGGCTCCGGTCGCATCGACGCCGATGTTGTTGCCGTGAATCGTCCAGCTGGCGGAGGTGTTGTCGAGATCGATCCCCAGGCCACCGTTGCCGGAGATGGTATTGCCCCGACCGGCGAGCGCCCCGCCGACGAAGACGCCGGTGCCGCCGGTGCCATAGATGCCGTTGCCGTCGTTGGGCACCGCAGCGGTGCCGGCGGCGTTGGTGCCGATGCGGTTGGCCCGGATTGTCACGTTGTTGCCGCCGGCCTGCACCAGAATGCCGCGCTCGCCGTTGCCCGAGATGACGTTGCCGACGTTGGCGTTGCCGATCGCGCAGTTGGCGCCGGAGAGGCGGATTCCCGACAGTCCGTTGCCGGCGTCGGTCGTGCCGTCGAGTGCCAAGCCGACGTAGGACCGTGTGACGACCGTCGTCGCGCTCAGGATCTCGAGACCGTGGCCGGGAAAGCCGGTGACCGCGAGGGCCGAAATGCTCGAGGAAGAGGCGCCGGCGGCGAAGCTCAGGCCGTTGCCCGAGGCGAGACCGGCACCATCGATCCGCACGACCGGCGCGCTTGCCCAGCCGGGCGCGGAGGTGCCGTTCACCACCAGGGACCCGGTGATCTGCGGCAGAGCGCTGCCGGAGATCGTGAACAGGCCGGCAACGCCGAAGGTGATCGTGTCGCCGCCGGCGGCGGCGTTCGCGGCGACGATCGCCTCGCGCAGCGAGCAGTCGGCGTCGCAGACGCCGTCGTTGGTGTCGGCGGTCTTCGACACGGCGAAGGTCGCCGCCCGGGCAGGCGAGGCCGGTACGACGGCGGCGAACAGCAGGGCGAGGAGGCAGATGGGAGTGCGCCCTCGGCGGGCAGAGTGGATCATCGTGGGCTCCAGGGATCGGGTCAAAGTCGCGTGGTCTGCAGATCGTAGGCAGCCGAGGGGAACATCGGCCATCGCATGGAGATGCGAGAACGTCGAGAAAAAGTGCCAGAGCCTCGCGGCACCAGCTGTGGCATCCTGTGGTCGCGCTCACCGCAAAGGGGGCGCCGGGAGAGAGCCAGATGAGCAGCGACATCGTCGTGATCGGCGCCGGAATCCACGGCTGTGCGACCGCCCTGCGGCTGGCGCAGGCCGGCGCGCAGGTGACCGTCCTCGAACGCAGCGTCCCGGGCGCCGAGGCGTCGAGCGCCGCCGGCGGGATCCTCTCGCCCGGCGTCGAGGCGCAGCACGGCGGACCGCTCCTCGCGCTCGCCCAGGAATCGATGCGGCGCTGGCCGGGCTTCGCCGCCGAGCTCGAGGCTGCCACCGGCATCGACCTCGCCTATCGCACGCACGGCACCCTGCGCATCGTCTTCGGCGAATCCGAGGCGGCGGTCTGGCGCGCTGATCTGCCCCGGCTCATCGGCCTCGGTGTCGCTGCCGAGTGGCTCGACGGCGCGGCGCTCTGCGCCCTCGAGCCGGCGCTCTCCACCGGGGCGAGTGGCGGCTTCCTCTTCCGCGACGAGGCGTGCCTCGATCCGAAACCACTCCTGCGCGCGCTTGTCGCCGCCGCGTCGGCCGCCGGAGTCCGTTTCCTCACCGGGCAGGTGCGGCGCATCGCCGTCGAGAACGGGCGCGTCGCCGGCGTCGATCACGTCTCGGGACGCCTCGACGCCGGGGCGGTGCTCCTCGCCGCCGGCGCCTGGGCCGGCCTCGTCGAGGGCAGCGGCCTGCCGGCGGGCGCCGTGCGACCGGTGCGCGGCCAGATGGTGGTCCTCGAGGCTCGCCCGGAGCTCGTCTCCCGCGTCGTTTTCTCGCCCAGGGGTTACCTCGTGCCGCGCCCCGACGGCCGGATCCTCTGCGGCTCGACGATGGAAGAGGCCGGCTTCACGAGGGTGGTCACGGCCTCCGGGATGCTCGGCATCCTCGGTATGGCGATCGAGACCGCCCCCGAGCTCGCTGCGGCGCCCGTCGTCGAATCGTGGTCGAACTTCCGTCCAGCCACGGCCGACGGCCTGCCGATTCTGGGAGCGGGAGCCGTTCCGGGCCTCTTCTACTCCACCGGCCACCACCGCCACGGCATCCTGCTCGCCCCGGCGAGCGCCGACCTCGTCGCCGCGAGCCTCCTCGGCGAAGCGCCGGCGCTCGATCTCTCGCCTTACTCGGCGGCGCGGCTGGGCTGAAACCGGCAAGACACCAGGGCGCGGCCCGCGCTTTCGCCATCTCGCGTCCGAATTCGGACGATGCCGACTGGTAAAGTCGGCTGAGATGCCTGCCGCCACCACCATCGACTTCGCCAAGGAACTCAACTCCGACCAGCTCTCCGCCATCACCCACGGGGACGGTCCGCAGCTCGTCCTCGCCGGCGCCGGCTCGGGCAAGACCCGCGTCATCACCTACCGCGTCGCCTGGCTGGTGCAGGAACGCGGCGTCGATCCGGCGTCGATCGTCGCCGTCACCTTCACCAACAAGGCGGCCGGCGAGATGCGCGACCGCGTCGAGCGGCTGCTCAACGTCTTTCCCCTGCCGACTTTCGTCGGCACTTTCCACCGCTACGCCCTGACGCTGCTGCGACGCTACGGCGAACGAGTCGGGCTGCCGCGCGACTTCGCCATCCTCGACACCGATGACCAGAAGCGCCTGGTGACCCAGGCGATGCAGGCCGAAGGCGTGTCGGAGACCAGCTTCCCGCCGCGCACCCTTCTCGCGGCGATCTCCGGCGCCAAGAACCGCCTGCTCACGCCGGCGCAGTACGAGCGCGAGGCGAAGGACTTCTTCGAGCAGCGGGTCGCGCGCGTCTACCGCCGCTACCAGTCGCTGGTGGCGCAGGCTTCGGGAGTCGACTTCGACGACATGATGAGCCTCGCGGTCAAGCTCTTCACCGAGCACAAGGACATCGCCGACCGCCTGCGCAGCCGCACCCGCTACCTGTTGGTCGACGAGTTCCAGGACACCAACCAGGCGCAGCTCAAGCTGGTTTCCGAGCTCGCCGGCACCAACGGCAATCTGACCGCCGTCGGCGACGAGGACCAGGGCATCTATCGCTGGCGCGGCGCCGACGTCACTCACATCCTCGAGTTCGAGCGCCACTTCCCGGGCGCTGCCGTGCGCAAGCTCGAACGCAACTACCGTTCGACCGGCACGATCCTCGACGCCGCCAACGCGGTGGTCTCGCACAACGTGCTGCGCCGCGGCAAGAAGCTGTGGACCGCCGCCGGCAAGGGCGAGTCGATCGCGCTCCATCGCGCCGGCGACGAGCTCGAAGAGGCAGCCTGGGTGGTCGAGACCCTCACCCGGCTGCGCGGGCGGCACGCGCTCTCGGACATGGCGATTCTGGTGCGAACGAACGCCCAGACGCGGGCGTTCGAAGACGAGTTCTTCCGCCATCGGATCCCGTACACCATGGTCGGCGGAATGCGTTTCTACGAACGCGCCGAGATCAAGGACCTCGTCGCCTACCTCCGGCTGCTGCGCAACCCGCGTGACAGCTTCTCGCTGTCGCGCATCCTCAACGTTCCGCCGCGCGGCATCGGCAAGACCACCGCCGCGATGCTCGAGGAACGGGCGGCGAAGCTCGGGGCGACACTGTGGGACGTGCTCGAGGTCGATCCGCTGGAGAGCTTTCCGGCCCGCGCCGCGACCGCCCTGCGCGCCTTCAAGGCGCTCATCCACCAGCTGCGGGCGGTCGCCCTCGAGCTGCCACTGCCGGCTCTCCTCGACGAGCTGCTCGCCAAGACCGGCTACACCGACATGTACCGGCGCGAGAACGAAGAGGAACAGGCCAAGCTCGAGAACATCCGCGAGTTCCTCTCGGCGGCGCAGAACTTCACCGAATCGAAGAGCTACGGCAGCGGCGAGGACGACGATCTTCTGACCGCATTCCTCGACCACGTGGCGCTGGTCTCCGATCTCGACTCCTGGGACGGCGAGAAGGGCGTCAGCCTGATGACGCTGCACAGCGCCAAAGGTCTCGAGTTCCCGGTGATCTTCCTTCCCGGTCTCGAGGACGGCCTGCTGCCGCATTGGAACTCGCAGGGCAAGAGCGAGGATCTGGAAGAAGAACGCCGGCTGTTCTACGTCGGCATGACGCGGGCGAAGGAGAAGCTGCACCTCTCCTGCTGCCGGCGGCGCCGGATCGCCGGCGCCTACCAGGACCAGCGCGAGTCGCCGCTCCTCGCCGAGGTGCCCGAGAACCTCCTCGACGCCTCCGCCAGCGCCCGCCTCCATCAGACCGAGCGCACGCGGCCGATCGGGGAATTCTACGGCCGCCCGCCGGCGCTGCCGCCGCTGCCGTCCGCCACCACGCGCGGGCCGAAGCGCGGCAGCCGTGTCCGCCATCCGACTCTGGGCCAGGGCGTGGTGCTCGAGCTCGAGGGCGAAGGCGACGACGCCAAGTTCACCATCTTCTTCGAGCGCGCCGGCAAGAAGAAGCTCATCGCGCGCTACGCCACGCTCGAGCTGCTCTAGCCCGGCAGCTCAGGCGCGCTCGCGAGCCAGGAACTCGTCGCGCAGCAGGGCGTAGAGAAAGTTGTCGATCCGGCTGCCGTGGAGCGCGAAGTAGCTGCGCAGCCGGCCCTCGCGCAGGAAGCCGAGCTGCTCGAGCACGGCTGCCGAGCGGCCGTTCTCCACCGAACAGCGCGCCTCGAGGCGCTCGATGCCGACCGCCACGAAGAGCTCCGGCAGCAGCTGGCCGAGAGCCTCGGCCATCAGCCGCATGCCCTGATACTCGGTCGCGAGCGCGTAGCCGATCTCGGCCAGACCGTGCTCCCAGGAGAGAATCGCGAGCGTGATCCAGCCGGCCGACTCGCCGTCCACCATGACGATCCACTGGAAGCGCTCGCCGCGCCCGCGATAGAGGTCCTCCATGCGCTGGCGCGCGAGGTCCGCGCGGAGCTCGCCGGCGCTCGTCTCCTGCAGCGGCTGGTGGCGGCGCACCGACTCCTCCTGCCGCCAGGCGTAGAGGCTTCCGGCGTCGCCGGGAAGCGCGGCGCGGATCGCTACCCGTCGCGAGCGGGGTTCGCGGTTGGCCACCATGGCGACGATCCTATCCAAGCGCGCCCGATTCGGCGGCGTTGGTCGCGCGCTTCGGCACTCGAGGATAGGGGGCGGGCTCTTAGCAGGCGGGTCGCCCACCCCCTATCCTCGAGCGCCGGCGCTCCGCGGTGTGACGTTCTTAGGGGACAGTTGTTCGGGACAGTCACCGACGAGTGTCCCAAACGTGTGTCCCAGGTCGGTCCTGAGGGATGATCCCGGTGTGACGAGTCTGCCGCCCTTCGTCGACGACCGGCCGCGCGAGCACAGAGTGCCGGAGGGTCACTTCCGCTACCGTCTCGACATCGCCTATGTCGGCACGGAGTTCGGCGGCTGGCAGCGCCAGCCCAATGCCGACACCGTGCAGGAGCGCGTCGAATCGGCGCTTTCCGGGTTGGTCGGCGAGCGTGTCGCGGTCGTCGGAGCGAGCCGCACGGACGCCGGCGTACACGCCCGCGCCCAGGTGGCCCACGTCGATCTGGCGCGCCCGTTTTCGCTCAAGGGCCTGGTCTTCGGCACCAACCACCACCTGCCGCCCGCCATCCGTGTCCTCGCCGCCGGCCACGCGCCCGAGGGCTTCCACGCGCGCTTCTCCGCCTGCGCCAAGGAGTACGCCTACCGCCTGCGCCCGGGGCGACTGGTGCCCCCCGACCTCGCACCGTTCGTCTGTCTCGTGCCGGAACGGCTCGACCTCGAGCGCCTGCAGGCCGCCACCCTGCGGCTACCCGGCCGGCACGACTTCTCCTGCTTCGCCCTCGCCGGCGGCAGCCACAGCTCGCCGGTCCGCACCCTGTTTCGCGCCGCCTGGGCCGAGGAGGCGACCGGTCTCACCCTGCGGATCACCGGCGACGGCTTCCTGCGCGGCATGGTGCGCGGTCTCGTGGGGACCCTGCTCGAAGTGGCGCTCGGCCAGCGCTCACCGGCCGGGTTCGAAAGCCTCCTCGCCGGCGGTGAACGCGGCGCCGCCGGGCCGACGGCGCCGGCGCATGCGCTCAGCCTCGAGCGCATCGACTACCCGACCCGCTTCTGATTCCGCCGCGGGCCCGCCGGCCGCGCGCTGTGGTAGCTTGGCTCGAATGTCCGAACCGTCGCTCCTGGTCGAACCCGGATCGCTGGAAGAGACCCTGCTGCGCCGGATCGACCGCGGCCGGCTGCCCCGCCACATCGCCATCATCATGGACGGCAACGGGCGCTGGGCCGGGAAGCGCTTTCTGCCACGCATCGAAGGCCACCGCGCCGGCGTCTCCGCGGTGCGCGAGACCGTCGAGAGCGCTGCCCGGCTGGGCGTCGAGGTCCTGACGCTCTACGCCTTCTCGGTCGAGAACTGGAAGCGGCCGCGGCACGAGGTCTGGACGCTCATGAACCTCCTCAAGGAGTTTCTGCGGCGCGAGATCCGCACCCTGGTCGACAACGACATCCGGCTGAACATTCTCGGCCGCTGGCGCGAGCTCGACCCCTCGGTGGTCGCGACGCTCGAAGAGGGGTTGGCGAAAACCGCCCACGGACGGCGCATGGTGTTCAACATCGCGCTCAACTACTCCGGACGATGCGAGCTGGTCGACGCCTGCCGCAAGCTGGTCGCGAGCTCGGCAGCGCACCCGGACAGGGTGATCGACGAGGCGGCGATCGCCAGCGCGCTCGAGACCGCTGGCCAGCCCGATCCCGACCTCCTCATTCGCACCTCGGGCGAAATGCGGGTGTCGAATTTCCTGCTCTGGCAGATCGCCTACTCGGAGATCGTCGTCACCCCGACCCTCTGGCCCGACTTCCGGCTGCAGCACCTGCTCGAGGCGATCGTCGCCTTCCAGAGCCGCGAGCGCCGCTTCGGCGGCATCGAGCCGGAGAACGGCGCCGCGTCTGCCGAACCGTCAGGCGAGGCCCTGAGATCCGCCTCGGCGGCCGCGCACAACTCGACCAAGAGCTGACCCCCGAGAGCTCCGGATCCGATCGATGAAACGCCTCCTCACCGCAGCGATCGGTGTGCCCGCCGCGCTCTTCGCGGTCTTCCGCTTTCCCGAGTGGGCTTTTCTGCTCCTTCTCCTGGTGGTCTTCGAGTGGGCGGCGATCGAGTTCCTCGCCATGGTCCGACCGCTCGCGCCGGAGGCCCCTTGGAGGCTCCTCCTGGTGAGCGCTCCGCTCGCCGCGGTGGCCATCGAGCGCGGACTCTCGGCGGGCCTCTCCCGCGGACTCGCGCTCGACGCGCACTGGTTGCTGCTGCTCGCTTCCGCGATCGCCATCGTGCCTCCGGTAGCGGTGCTGCTGGCCCGCACGCCGATCGAGCAGACGATCCCGGCGACCGCGATTCTCGCCTGGGGCACGCTCTATTTCGCGGCGCCCGTGGCCAGTCTCGTTCTGCTGCAGCAGCTGGATCCGTGGATCTTCTTCCTGCTTCTGGCCATCGTCTGGCTCGGCGACACCGCGGCCTACTACGTCGGCTCGGCGTGGGGCAGGCACCGTCTCGCTCCGGTCGTGTCGCCGAAGAAGTCGTGGGAAGGCGCGATTGCCGGTCTCGCAACTTCGCTCGCTGCGACCGCGATCTGGTCGCTGTGGAGGCTGGACGCCGTCGATCCGGCGCTACTCGCCGTCGCCCTCGCGACCGCGATCGCCAGCCAGTTGGGCGATCTGGTCGAGTCGCTGGTCAAGCGCGCCGCGAACGTCAAGGACTCCGGCGCCATCCTGCCCGGCCACGGCGGAATGTTCGACCGCTTCGATGCCATGTTCCTGGCGGCGCCGGTCATGCTCCTCGGGCTCTGGATCGCCGGCTTCGAGCTCGCGCGATGATCCAGCGCCTCGCGCTTCTCGGTGCCACCGGCTCGATCGGTGCCAGCACGCTCGAGGTCGTGCGGCACCATCCCGACCGCCTCGCCATCGCCACCCTCGGCGCCCAGGGCAGGAACCCCGACGCGCTCCTCGCTCTCGCCCGCGAGTTCCGCCCGCGGCTGCTCGCCGTGGGCGACCCGGAGGTAGCGCGCGCGCTCCGGTCGCAGATGCCGCCCGGCGTCGAGCTCGCGGGCGGCCCCGAGGCGCTCGTCGCCGCTGCCGCGCACCCCGAGGTGGACAAGGTCGTGGCGGCGATCGTCGGCGCGGCGGGCCTCCGGCCGGTCGCCGCGGCGCTGGCGGCGGGCAAGCCCGTGGCGCTCGCCAACAAGGAGTCGCTGGTCGTCGCCGGCCGCCTGCTGACCGACCTCGCGCGCCGCACCGGCGCTGCGATCGTGCCGATCGACAGCGAGCACGTGGCGCTGCACCAGGCGCTGCGCGCGGGGAGCCGCGAAGAGGTTCGCCGGCTGGTCCTGACCGCCTCTGGCGGACCCTTCCTGCATCGCGATCCGGCGACCTTCGCCAGCATTCGCCGGGAGGAGGCGCTGCGCCACCCCACCTGGTCGATGGGCGCCAAGATCAGCATCGACTCCTCCACCCTGATCAACAAAGGGCTCGAGTTGATCGAGGCCTCGCATCTGTTCGGCATCCCGCCGGGCGCCATCGACGTGGTCATTCATCCGCGCTCGCTGGTGCACTCGCTGGTCGAGTTCCGGGACGGCTCCTGGCTCGCCCAGCTGTCGCGCAACGACATGATCTTCCCGATCCAGTACGCGCTCGCCTATCCCGAGCGCTGGACGAACGAGTTTCCCCGCCTCGAGCTCGCCGAGCTCGGCACGCTCGAGTTCCTGCCCCTCGACAATCTCCGCTTCCCGGCGGTCGAGCTGGCGCGTGCCACCCTGGCGGCCGGCGAGAGTGCGCCGGCGGTACTCAACGCGGTCAACGAGGTCGCGGTGCACGCCTTCCTCGACGGCGAAATTGCCTACCCGGAAATCCTCGCGACGATCTCGGAAGTGCTCGCCAGCCACCGCCCCGAAGCGCTCGCCGACCTCGATGCGGCGCTCGAATGGGATCGCTGGGGGCGCCAGCGCGCCGGGGAGGTGCTTTCCAAGCGCCGGCGGGCGCGATAGTCTCCGGCGCCCCCATGCTCCACCTCGCCTCCAACACCGCTGCCTTCATTTTCGCCCTCGGCGTCATCATCTTCGTTCACGAAGCCGGCCACCTTCTGGTCGCCAAGGCCTTCGGCATGAAGGTGCTCGCCTTCTCGCTCGGCTTCGGCAAGCGCCTGTTCGGGTGGAAGGTCGGAGAGACCGACTACCGCATCTCGCTCGTTCCGCTGGGCGGCTACGTCAAGCTCTCCGGCGAGGAGCCGGGCGAATCGACCGACGACCCGCGCGACTTCCTCAACCAGCCGCGGTGGCAGCGCATCCTGGTCTACCTCGCCGGCCCGCTGATGAACGGAGCGCTCTCGATCCTGCTCATCGCCGGCCTGTTCATGGTCGGCATCGAAGTGCCGGCGCTGCAGAGTGTGCCGTCGGTCATTGGCACCGTGGAGGCCGGCTCGCCCGGCGCCGCCGCAGGACTCGAGCCCGGCGACGAGATCGTCGCCATCGACGGCAAAGAGGTGAGCCGCTGGCAGGACGTCGCTTTCGCCGTCCTTACCGGCATCGGCAAGCCGCTCGAGTTCGAGGTCGAGCGCGACGGCGCGCGCAGCCGGATGCGCGTCACGCCGGAGAAGCCGGCCGATTTCGACTTCGGCGACGCCGGTATCTACCCCAAGCTCCTGCCGCGGATCGGCGACATCGTCGCTGGCGGACCGGCGGAAGCCGCCGGATTCAAGCTCCACGACGAAGTGCGCAGCGTCGACGGCCGGCCGCTGGGGAGCCCGGGCGACTTCGTCGACTACATCGAGCAGCACACCGGCAAGTCGGTCGTGGTCGAGGTTCTGCGCGACGGCGTGCTGACCCGGCTCGATGTCGTTCCGGCCGACCAGGGGGGCAAGGGCCGTATCGGCGTGCGCCTGACCGTCGCCCAGCGCTATCCGCCGCTCGCCGCCCTGCGCGAAAGCGTACGGTTCAACTACGACATCGCCGCGCAGACGCTGGCGGTGATCGGCAAGATCTTCAAGCGCGAGGTGGCAGCGAAGAGCGCCCTTGCCGGCCCGATCGAGATCGCCGCCCAGTCGGGCGCCGCGGCGCGCACCGGCTTCAAGAACCTGCTCTACCTCATGGGCGTGCTGAGCCTGTCGATCGGACTGCTCAATCTCTTCCCGATCCCGGTACTCGACGGCGGCCAGATCACCATCCTGCTGGTCGAGAGCGCCATGCGGCGCGACCTTTCGATGGCGGTCAAGGAGCGCATCGCCCAGGTGGGGCTCGCGCTCGTCGTCCTGCTCATGGTCACGGTCCTCTACTTCGACCTGTCGAAGAATCTGTTCGGCAAGTAGCTTCCGCCCCGCCGCTAGAGCAACCCGCGCAGCACGGCGAGATCGCGCGCGTGCCCCTGCTCGTCGTCGCCGAACGGCGTCTCGAGGATCATCGGCGCATGGCCGAAGCGCGGCTCGGCGAGCAGCCTGCGGAAGGGCTCGACCCCGAGAAGCCCTTCACCCAGATTGGCGTGGCGGTCCTTGCGCGACCCGAGCGCTCCGACCGAGTCGTTCAAGTGCACGCAGCCGACGAGGCCGAAGCCGATCTCGGCATCGAGCTCAGCGAGGAAATCGTCCCAGCCGGCGGGGCTGTCGATCGCGTACCCGGCGGCGAAGGCGTGGCAGGTGTCGAGGCAGACGCCGAGGCGCTCCCGGCTCTCCGCCTGCGCCCGGATCGCGGCGAGGTGCTCCAGGCGGCTGCCGAGCACTGTGCCCTGGCCGGCGGTGATCTCGAGCAGAATCCGCGTCGGGCAGCTGCCGACCTCGGTCGCGACGGCGTCGAGCGAGCGGGCAATCGCCGTCAGTCCCGCTTCGACGCCGGTTCCCAGATGCGCCCCGGGGTGGACCACCAGCGCGGTGACTCCGAGCGCCTCGCAGCGCCGCAGCTCGTCGGCAAGGGCGGCGCGCGACTTCGCGAGGATCTGCGGATCCGGGGCAGCGAGATTGATGAGGTACGCCGCGTGCGCGACGACCGGCCCGATCGCGCTCGCTGCGTGCGCGGCGCGAAAAGCCTGCGCATCCTCCGCAGCGAGCGGCTTGCTCTGCCACTGGCTCGGGCTCTTGACGAAGATCTGCAGCGCTTCGCAGGCGAGGCCGGTGCCACGCCGGAGGCCTTCGACGAACCCTCCGGCAACCGAGACGTGCGCGCCGAGCAGCGGGGACTGTCCCCGCTTCCCTGGGGACGGTCCCCGATTCTCTGTCGCTTTCATGGCCGCACTCTAACCGCAGCGCAGGCCGGTTCGGCCACCATACGCCTGCTAGACTGCGCGCACCGTGCTTGGGCGTTTCGTGCGGCTCGTGCAAAGTCTGCTCTGGGGGGTCGTGCTGCTGGCGGTGTTCGTCGCCTCGGCCTATCTTTCGTTCAACCTGTTCATCCGCCGTGGCGCGATGACCGTGCCGGAGCTCGCCGGCCTCACTGCCGAAGAGGCCTCCCGCCTGCTCACCGACCAGGGCCTGCGCTTTCGTGCCGCTGAGCCGGCGGGGCGCTGGAACGCCCAAGTCGAAGAGGGTCGGGTCATCGAAACCCGGCCACGCGCGGGCGGCTTCGTCAAGCGCGGCAGTGCGGTCGAGGTGGTGGTGTCGCTGGGAGTCCGCCAGGCCAGCGTACCGAATCTCGCCGGCAAGGCGATGAGCGCCGCACAGGTCACCGTCCACGCCGAAGGACTCGAGCTCGGCGAAACGCTGGCGATCGCCAGTTCGGCCGGCGAGCCCGGTACCATCGTCGGCCAGGACCCGCCACCGGGCGCCAGCGTGGCGGCCGGCACCCGGGTCGATCTGCTCGTCGCCCTCGACGCACCGGCCGACACCTTCGTCATGCCCGATCTGGTCTATCGACGATACGAGCCGGTGCGGGGTTATTTCGAGCGCGGCGGATTTCACATGGGAGCGGTCAAGTTCGAGCCCTACGAGGGCATTTCGGACGGAACGATCCTGCGCCAGAATCCGCTGCCGGGGCATCCGCTCCGCCGGCGGGACGTCATCTCGCTCGTCGTCGCCGCCTCCCAGGGAGCCCTGCCGTGATCGAGATCGCCCCTTCGCTGCTCGCATCCGACCTCGCCGACCTCGCCGGAGCCGCGCGCATCTGCGAAGCCGGCGGCGCCGACATCCTGCACGTAGACGTCATGGACGGGCACTTCGTGCCCAATCTGACTCTCGGTGCTCCGGTGGTTGCGGCGCTCGCCCGCCATACCCGTCTGCCACTCGATGTCCACTTGATGGTCTCCCATCCCGATCGGCTCGTGGATTCCTTCCTCGACGCCGGCGCCGCACGGATCAGCGTCCACTGGGAGGCCGCACCCCATCTCGACCGGCTCCTCGCCCAGATTCACGCCGGCGGAGCCAAGGCGGGCATCGCGATCAACCCAGCGACCCCGGTCGAGCTCCTATCCGATATTCTCCCCGCAGCCGACTTCGTGCTGCTCATGTCGGTCAATCCGGGATTTGGCGGCCAGGCGTTCCTGCCTTACGTGCTGGACAAGGCGCGCCGCTTGCATTCGACGATTCTGGCGCGTCGCCTCGAGCTCTTTCTGGAGATCGATGGCGGCATCGGGCCGGCCAATATCCGGTCCGCGGTCGAAGCCGGGATAAGTACCCTGGTCGCAGGATCGGCGGTTTTCGGATCGGACGATCCGGTCGCAGCACAACAGCAGCTTCGAAGGCTCGCGGAGGGCAGCGCTTGAACACCCTACAGATCCGGCGGCTCGCAGCGGTGGTCATGGTCTCGGCAATTTCGAGCCTGGCGATCGGTTGCAAGTCGAACATCCAGAACGATCCGATCCTCCGGCTTTCGGCCGCCGAGTCCCTGGCCGAAGGCAAACGCCTGTTCGCGCTCGAGAAATACGAACGCGCTCGCCCCTACTTCTCGCACGCCTTCGAGGTCGAGCCGAATTCGAGCTCCGGCCGCGAGGCGCTGCTGGCGGTCGCCGACTGCTACTCCCTCACCGGGAGCGATGCCGACCTGATCCAGGCGGAGGCCAAATACCGCGACTTCCAGAATCGCTTTCCGACCAGCGATCGCGCGCCCTACGTGCAGTATCAGATCGCCGCCTCGCTCGCCCAGCGCATCGAAAGGGCCGACCGCGACCAGGCCGCGACGGTGAAGGCGCGGGAAGCACTCGAAGACCTCATTCGCCTCTACCCGACCAGCGAGTACGCCGAGAAGGCACGGGAGCAGCTCGTGACCGTCGTCGACAGACTGGCTGAGCACGAGTTCGTTGTCGGGCGCTTCTACCAGCGCTACGGCGTGCCGGGGGCGGCGGCGACCCGCATCGAGGGGCTGCTCAAGAACTACCCCAACTACACCGGCAAGGACGAAGCGCTCTTCTACCTCGGCCGCGCCTACCTCGATCTCGCTCGTCCGGAAGACGCCACCGCGACCTTCGCCCGCTTGCGCGAGGAGCATCCCGAAAGTCGCTACCTGAACAAGATCCCGGGCAAGATCTGAGCTTGACACCGGCCTTGCCGCGCGCGCTGGCGCTTTGCACCACGCTCCTTCTCGCCGGCGGCTGCGCGAGCAGCGGACCCTACTGGAGTCGTGAGGACCAGGGAGCGGCCGAAGCCACCGAGCTACGCGAGCGCGTCACTCGTCTGGAGGCGCAGCTCACTGCGGCCGAGAGCGAGAAGGCCGCGCTGGCGGAGCGGGCGGCGCGGCTCGAGCGCGAGCTCGCGCGGCTGCGCGAAGGGGAGTCGCCGTCTGCCGACACCGGGCTGACAGCGCCGGTCTCCGCCGAGGCGGCCGACAGTGCACCCGCGCGTCCGATGCGCACGGAGATCGAACAGAGCGATCTCGACGAAACCGACACGACGCCGGCCGCGGAAGCTGGGGAAGCCGCGCCCACAACGCCCATCGCCGGCGCGCAGGAGCCTCGGGCGCTCTACGAACGCAGTCTGGAGCTCCTCGAAGCGAGCCAGCTGTCCGAGGCGGAAGCGGGCTTCCGCCGGTTCCTGGCGGAAAACCCAGGCTCGGACTTGGCCGACAACGCCCAGTTCTGGCTCGCCGAGTCGGCTCTGCGGCGTGGGGACGTCGCTGCCGCGCTGGCCGGATTCCGCGCCGTGGTGGAGAACTACCCCGAGGGCAACAAGGTACCGGACGCGCTGCTCAAGGTCGGTTCCTGTCTGGCGACACTCGGTGAAGCCGAGTCCGCTGCGACGGTCTACCGGGAGCTGCTGGAGCGATTCCCCGCTACTGCCGCGGCCGAGGCGGCGCGCCAGCGCCTCGGCGCCCCCTAGCCACCCGGACCATGCCACTCCCGGGCCTTCCGCCCACCGGAAGGCATGCCGCTAACTTCAAGCAGATGCATGGGTTCCGTGGAAGATGCACTTGACACTGTGCACCCCCGCGAGTACCCTTCGAGGCAAGTTCAAGACGGAACGCGCCAGATAGAAACGGCTTCTGGAGGTCGACTCATGGCAAACCGCCATCTCATGGTATTCGCGCTGCTCGGCTCGGCCCTCCTTGTCGGTGTCGCAGTCGAAGCGGCGGACACTCCGCCGACCGATCTCAAGCTGGTGAACGGCCACTGGACGGCCTGGGATCCTCCGACCCCGCCGGAAGGGGCCAAAGTGCATGTCGTCGTCGCCGGCGACACCTTCTGGGACCTGGCGGCGGCGAACCTCGCCAACCCCTACCTCTGGCCGCAGATCTGGGAGAAGAACCAGTACGTCCGGGACGCTCATTGGATCTACCCCGGCGATCCGCTCGTGATCGATCTCCAAGTCGCGCCCGCCTCTGAGGTCGGCGCGACGGCGACCGGTGAAGAGCCCGTCGAAGAGGTTGCCGACAGCGCCGGCGGGGATGCCGGCGACGGCGAGGGCGCCACGGCCGAGTCCGGGATGGCGACGGCAGACGAGAGCGGCGCTCGTGGCGGGGCGGCTTCCATCCCCGGAGTGGCGGCGCTCGGCAGGGGCAGCGTTCCGTCGCCGCTCGGCTCCCAGGACGACATCTATTGCTCCGGCTTCATCGGCGCTCCCGACGAGGCTTTCGGCTACTCGGTGGTCGGTTCGGAGTACGAGGTCCTCTCGCCGCAGCTGCGGAATCCCGTGTACGGGAAGGTCGAGGGCATCTACGGCACCGTCGACACGGTCAAGTTCAAGCTGACCGCCGGCGACATCGTCTACATCGACGGCGGTCGCGCGGCCGGGCTCTCCCCGGGAATGCAGTTCACCGCCGTCGCCGCCGGCAAGGTCGTTCGGCATCCGGTGTCGAACGAGGCGCTCGGGCGCCAGTACAGCTACAACGGCCGCATCCGGGTGCTCTCCGTCCAGGAAGAGTCGGCGATCGCAGAGATCGTGCAGAGTTGCGATGGCATCTCGGTCGGCATGAAACTCAAGCCTTTCGAGCAGGAGCCGATCCCCCTGGCGCGGCGCGGCTCAGTGCGGCCCGTGACCGACCCGGCGAGCTACGAAACTCTGAGCAGCGCGGCGGTGATCGTCTCGTCCCCGGTCGATCTCGTGACGCTCGGCCAGGATCATGTCGTCTTCATCGATCGTGGCGAGGAGGACGAGGTCCTGCCCGGCGACATCTTCACCATCTATCGCATGAACCGCGCCAGCCAGCCGCCGGTCGTACTGGGCGAGCTTGCGGTGCTTTCGGTGCGGGCGCACACCGCGATCGCGAAGATCCTGGAGTCGCGCTACCCGGTCTACGTCGGCGACCGGCTCGAGCGCAAGTAACCGCAACACGACCCGGCGCGAGCCACGCGAGTCGCCTGCGCCGGGTTGCACCCTGCCGCCTTTTGCGATAGATTTCACCTTCGAGCAGGGTGAATCCGCTGTGAACCGACAAAACTACAACGGCAGGCTCCACCAGATCGTCGACGAGCTCGTCAGCCAGGGGTTGACCCTGGAACAGGCCCGTCAAGAGTTCGAACGACAGTTCATCACGGCCTCCTTGCGCTCCAACGACTGGAACTACTGTCGCTCGGCGCGCAGCCTCGGAGTCCATCGCAACACCCTGCGCAACAAGGTTTCTCACTTGGGCATCGGCGGCAGTGAAGGCAAGGGGAAGGCAACAACTCCCCGTGTCGGCTTGCGGCGCCAGTTCCCCAAGGTCTGACCCGAAGCACCCGAAAAAAACCAACCACACACACTGAACGTCGGCGGCTCCCCTCTCGGGAAGCGGCTCATTCGCGACCATTCTCGGCCGCTGACGGCAGTTTCATACGGAGGCGACAGATGCCCGCCGCTCCCTTTCACCGCCTGACCCGCCGCATGATCTGGAGCGCTGGCGCTTCGGTCACGCTGCTTTTCCTGACCTCGAGCTCCACCTTGCCTACGGTGGCGGTTCCGCCCACCGGATTCTCGCTCGAGCTCGAGCGGATCTTCAGCCGCCAGCAGGGTCTCGGGCTCGTCCTGCAGCAGGCGCCGAGCCCACGCAGCGGCGGCCTCGAGTCTCTCCGCCCGGATTCCCGCCGGCAGCGCACCGGCCCGGAGACCGATCGGTACCTTGCGGGCCTGCCCTTCGGACGCGAGATCGGTGGCGCCGCGAAGCGCTACAACGTCGACTCGCTGTTGCTGGCGTCGATCGTCGAAGCGGAGTCCAGCTTCCGTCCCGACGCCGTCTCCGAGAAGGGAGCTCTCGGTCTGATGCAGCTCATGCCGCTGCACTTTCCGGCAAGTGATTCGGCTCTGGAGCAGCCCGACCCGCTCGATCCGACAGTGAATCTCGACTTTGGCGCTCGCTATCTGCGGGACTTGCGGAAGCGGTATGACGGCGACCTGGAGCTGGCGCTGGCCGCCTACCACGCCGGCCCGGGGACCATCGATCGCTTCGGGGGTCTGCCGCCCTACCGTGAAACCCAGGCCTATGTCGGCCGGGTGCTCAAGCTCTACAGCGAGCACCAGCGTGAAGCCGGCGCCGCGTCGCCGGTCGCGGTCCCGGCCGAATGGAAGCCGCAGCCGGCGCGAATTCGCGGATCCGGGGAAGGATCCTAGGCGCGCTTCTCGGTCTCGGAGTCGCCGCTGTCGTCGTCTTTGAGTCCCTTCTTGAAGTTCTTGATCGCCTCGCCGAGCCCCTTGCCCAACTGGGGAATCTTCGAGGCGCCGAAGAGCAGCACGAGAATGACGAAAATCACCAGCAACTCAGGTACTCCGAGCGAGCCCATCGCGGGAACCTCCTCGAGGCCGCGCCAGCGACGAAATGTTCGTCGCGCGCCGGTCAGTTGCGATCACTTTAGCAGAAGGGCAAACGATCGAACTGCGCACTCCACCAAGGGCGCAGGGAGTCGAACGCCGTCGCGGTTTCAGGCAGGCTCGCGAGATGCCGCGCGGCCCGCGCCAGCGTCGGCGCGATCAGCGGAAGATGGCGCGGATTCCCCCGCGCCGCGAAGCGAGCGAACGTTCCGCCCGCCTTCAGGGCGCGCTGGACGACCGCCCGCGAATACTGCTCGCGCGCCGATGGCGATCGCCATCGCTCCGGCAGGAGGGACTCCTCGAGCGCGGGCCCGGGGAAGAAGCTGTCGTTGAGCAGCGACGCCAGATCATAGGCCGGCGGCCCGAGCCGGAGGTCCTGGAAATCGATGACTGCGACTTGCTCGCCGAGCGGAACGAGGTTGCGCGCCATGTAGTCGCGATGACAGGGCACGAGAGGCGCTTCGGCGAGCCGCGCGCAGAGCTCCTCGAGCGCGCTCAGCAACTGTCGGCGCTCTGCGGGAAGAGCGGAGAGCCCCAAGGGGTCGAGCAGAAACTCGAAGGTCGGCTCGAGCTCGCGCCGCAGAAGCGCGCGATCGAGCGGCGGACTGCCGAGGCGGGCGACTTCGTGGGCATTCAGCCCGGCGATCCTCTCGGCGATCTCGACGGCAGAGGCGAAATAGCCGTCTCTCTTCTCCAGAGGAAGTGCTGCGCACTCGAAGAGGTTCGCGGTCCCCAGGTCCTCGACGAGCATCCATCCCGTCCCGGTGCTCCACTCATGGACCGCCGGTACCCGCACGCCGGCGCCAGCGAGCAGGGCTCGCGCCGCAACGAAGCGCGTCATTGCCGCGCGCAGGTCCTCCGGGTAGTGCGCCGCGATCCGCGACGTGCCGTCGCCGAGAACGAGACGAAAGTACCGCCGTTGCGAGACATCTCCCGCCAGCGCATCCGCGGCACGCACATCGAGTCCGAGTCCTGCGAGCCAGCTCCGGAGCTCTGTCGCGATCATCGCGCCGAAAAGTAGCACAAGCATCCGTTTGACAGTGCTTTCGAGCGCGCCCGATAATCCAACCCGCCTCGAAGAGGACCTGAACCCGCAATGGACGAACGACGCCACACCTTCATGCGCGAACTGGAGCGCGCCCTGCTCGAGGCCATCTCGGAGTCGGCGGAGGTGCATCGCACGCTTCAGCAGATGCACCAGGAAGGGTACCGGCTGCAGCTTTTCCTCGACTGCCAGCCGGCGGGCGAGAAAGACCCGAAGGTGGGCGCCGAAACGGCGAAGCCCGGCATCCGCGTTCTCGAACCGGCGTTCCGCATCAACAGCGACGATCTCACCCTCCTGCGCGGACTCGGCATCGATCCCACCCGCAAGAGTCGGGCCCGCAAGTAGTTCCGGTCATGACCCTCGACACGCTCCCCGCTCCCGATCCGCTGGTCGGACTCGATCGCCTCGCGCTCGGCGAGCGCCTGGGAGCGCTCGTCACGCGCCCGTACCAGATCAAGCAGATCTACGACGCCCTCTACCTGCGCGGCATCACCCGGTTCGACGACATGACGGATCTCTCCCTGGCGTTGCGCAGCGCGCTCTCCGAGCGCTTCGCGGTCGGGCTTCCCGACGTCGCCACACAGCAAGAGTCCGCCGACGGTACGACGAAGTTCCTGCTCCGCCTGCGTGACGGCGCCTCGATCGAGACCGTCGACATTCCCGAGACGACGCGCCGAACGCTGTGCATCTCGAGCCAGGCCGGCTGCGGCCTCGCCTGCGCGTTCTGCGTCACCGGCTACTGGGGAGCGGGACGGAATCTCTCGGCGGGCGAGATCGTCGGACAGGTGATGCTGGTGCGCAAGCTCCGCGACCTGCCCGAGAGCCTGAACCTGGTCTTCATGGGCATGGGCGAGCCGTTGCTCAACCTCGATGCCGTCCGCGCGGCCCTGCTCCTGCTCTCCGAGCGCATCTCCTGGCGCCGCATGACGGTCTCGACCGCTGGCGTGATTCCCGGCATCGACGCCATCGGCACCTGGGAGCGGCGACCGAACCTGGCGATCTCGCTGCATGCCCCCGACGACGCCAGGCGCAGCGAGATCATGCCGATCAACCGCACCTACCCCCTGGCCGATCTGATCGAAGCGCTGCGTCGCTATCCACTCGAAGCACGGCGCCGGATCACCATCGAGTACATCCTGCTCGCCGGTTTCAACGACCGCCCCGGCGACGCTGTCGCTCTGGCGCAGCTGCTCCGCAAGCTACCGGTGAAGGTGAACCTGATCCCGTTCAACGCCGATCCGGTGCTCGGAGAGCGGTTCGCGCGGCCGGACGATGCAGCTATCACGCTCTTTCAAGAGACGCTCATCGCACGCAATTTGACGGCGACGGTGCGCCGCACTCGCGGCGACGACGTCGGCGCGGCCTGCGGCCAGCTGCGCGCCTTCGCCCGGCCGCCGCGCGCCAAGCCGGCGCGACGCGGCAACGCCAGTCAGTCGTCCTGAGTCCCGAATCCCTCCCGCAGCCAGATGAAGCTGCGGTTGCGACCCGCCGCGGCGCCGTCGCGGCGATAGCTTTCGAGCGTCTCGGGATGGCATGCCGTGCAGACCGCCAGTCGACGGACCTCGCCGACGCCGAGGCGCGCGAGCTCGATCTCGACGGCGAGCGGCAGATCGATGTGCGGACGGCCGCGCCTGCCGGGCAAGCGCACCACCGCCGAGCTGCGGGCGGCGACCGGCGCCGCGACCTCCTCGCCCACTTCGTAGCAGCAGGCGCCGATCGCCGGCCCGATCCAGGCGACGACGGCGCCCGCATCCGCGAACTCCGCCAGCGCGGCCGCGACGACGCCGCCGACGAACCCGCGCCATCCGGCATGGACCGCTGCCACCCGGTCGTCCGCGGCGAGCAGTACCGGCACGCAGTCGGCAGTCACTACCGAGAGCGCCAGCCCGCGGGTCGAAGTCGCCAGCGCATCCCCTTCGCCGCACTCTCCGCTCCGCCCGGCGAGCACCTTCGCGCCGTGCACCTGGCGCATCCACGCCTGCGGCCGATTCCGGCCGAGCCACGCGACGTCGCTCTCCCGGACGCCCTGCTCGCCGCGGCCGAGAAAGCGGACCTCGGCGGAGCCTGAGCGGTCGCGCCATCCCGGCAGGCCGCCGGGAGACTCCTGCGCCAAGGCCGTCGTCAGCACCCGCCGCGTCGTTTCTCGTAGCATCGCGCGATTCTAGTCGCCGCAGACGCTGCGATACACTGGCGCGATGCCAGTGTGGGAGCCGGTCATCGGGCTGGAAGTGCACGTCCACCTGAAGACCCGCAGCAAGATCTTCTGTCGTTGCGAGAACCGGTTCGGCGCCGATCCCAATACCCTGGTCTGCCCCGTCTGTCTCGGCTATCCAGGTACCCTGCCGGTCCTCAACGCGCGCGCCGTCGAGCTCGCGGCGACGCTGGCGCTCGCCCTCGGCTGCGAGGTCGCCGAGCGCTCCGTCTTCGCGCGCAAGAACTATTTCTACGCCGATCTGCCGAAGGGCTACCAGATCAGCCAGTTCGACCGCCCGCTGGCGATGCGCGGGCTCCTGCCGCTCGCCGACTCGCCGCGCGCCATTCGCGTGCATCGCCTCCATCTCGAGGAAGACGCGGGGAAGCTCCTGCACGAGTGGCCCGGAGGCGGCCCGACCGACGGCGTCAGTCTGGTCGATTTCAACCGCTGCGGCGTGCCCCTGGTCGAGATCGTCTCCGAGCCGGAGATCGCGAGCGCCGCCGAAGCCGAGGACTATCTGCGCAGCCTGCACCAGGTTCTGCTGTTCACCGGCGCGAGCGACGGCAACCTCGAGGAAGGCTCGCTGCGCTGCGACGCCAACGTCTCGCTCAGGCGCCCGGGTGAGGAGCGGCTCGGAACCAAGGTCGAGGTCAAGAACCTGAACTCCTTCAAGCACGTGGCGCACGCCGTCGACTACGAGATCCTCCGCCAGGCGGCGGTGCTCGACGCCGGCGGCACCATCCCGCAGGAGACGCGGAGCTTCGACGCCGAATCCGGGCGCACGCGAACGCTGCGCGGCAAGGAGGCGGCGCACGACTATCGCTACTTCCCCGATCCCGATCTGCCGCTGCTCCAGCTCGCTGCCGAACGTCTCGCGGAGCTCGCTGCGGCGCTTCCGGAGATGCCCTGGAAGCGTCGCACGCGGCTGGTCGAGGAGCTCGGTCTGCCGGCGACGGACGCGCGCGACCTGGTCGCGCAGCGCGAGCTCGCGGACTACTTCGAAGCCGTCGTCGCGGCTGCACCCGCACTGCCCCGGGCAGCGGCCAACTGGGTGCGCAACGACGTCGCACGCGAGCTCAAGGAGCGCCAGGCCACCATCGAATCGGCGATCGCGCCACAGCGCCTGGCCGAGGTCCTGCTCCTGGTCGAGAACGGCGAGGTCTCGTCCGGCGCGGCGCGCGAGCTGCTGCGGGAGATCTGGACGACGGACGAGAGCGCCGCGGCGGCGATGGCGCGGCTCGGCCTGGCCCAGGTGCGCGACGAAACGCAGCTCGTCGCCTGGGTGCAGGAGGTGCTGGAGAAGAGTCCGAGCCAGGTGGCGCAGGTTCGGGAAGGCAGGACGCAGGTCCTCGGCTTCCTCGTCGGCCAGGTGATGAAACGCTCGGCAGGAAGGGCCGAGCCGCGGCGGGTGCAGGAGCTCGTCAAGGCGGCCCTCGGCGTGGAGGAAGACCCTGCGTCCTGAGGGGCGGCGCGCGCCGCGCGGCCCGGCCGGCGGGAGCCTCCGGGCATGATCCAGTTCTTCGGCGTGACCCGACGCTTCCCGACCGGGCAGTCGGCGCTCGACGGCATCAACCTCGAGATCGCACGCGGCGAGTTCTGCTTCATTACCGGGGCGAGCGGCGCCGGCAAGACCACGCTGCTCAAGCTCATCTTCCGTGAGGACGTTCCGACCGCCGGGCAGATCCTGGTCAACGGCCGCAATGTCTCGCTGATTCCGCGCGGCAAGATTCCCTTCCTCCGGCGCACCATCGGGGTGGTCTTCCAGGACTTCCGACTCATCGAGCGCAAGACGATCTTCGAGAACGTCGCCTTTCTGCCTCGCATCCTGGGGCTCGACCACAGTCGGCAGAAGCGCGTCGCCTTCGAAGCGCTGCGCCGCGTGGGCCTGTCCCATCGGATGGCGAGCTTTCCCAGCCAGCTTTCCGGAGGCGAAAAGCAGCGGGTGGCCATCGCGCGGGCGCTGATCAACGAGCCCGAGATCCTGATCGCCGACGAGCCTACCGGCAACCTCGACGAGGAGCTGTCGCAGGAGATCGTCCGCCTCTTCCTCGACATCCACCTGCGCGGCACGACGGTCCTCTTCGCCACCCACGACCGCTCCCTCATCGAGAGCGTCGGCCACCGCGTCCTGACGCTCGCCCACGGCCGCCTGATCGACGACCGGCCGTCGCGCCGCGCGCCGGCGCCGACGCCGCCAGAAGCGCCGCCGGCGATGCCTCCGCCGGATGAAGGCAGCGACTCCGGAGGCATCGTTTGAACGTCTTCCAGGCGTTCAGCTATTTCGTGCGCGAGGCTGCGGTAGGTCTCGCCCGCAGCTTCCGCGTCAGCCTGCTCGCGATCTTCACCATCGCGGTCAGCCTCTTTCTCTCCGGCATGGTGCTGCTGGTGAGCAAGAACCTGTCGCGCACCGTGCATGAGTGGCGCGCCGAGGCGCGCTTCGCCGTCTACCTCGCACCCGAAGTCGACGCCGGAGCCCGCGCAGCGCTGCGCGCCGTCATCGAGCAGGGACGCTGGACGGAGGCGCTCGCCGAGATCACCCCTGAGGCGGCGCGGGCGCGCTTCGAACGCGCCTTCCCGAGCCTCGCCGAGCTCGTCGCCGAGCGCGGCGAGGGAGCCCTGCCGTTCTCCTTCGAGGCGGTGCTCACGAGCGTCCCGGCGGCCGAGATGGTTGCGTTCACCGCTTGGGTGGACGATCTGCGCACCCAGCCCGGCGTCGCCATGGTGGACGCGGATCAGGACTGGATCAGCCAGATCGAGACCGTGCTCGCCCTGATTCGCGGTCTCGGCGTGGCGCTCGCCGCGATCCTGCTCGGCGCCTCGGTGTTCACCATCGCCAGCGTCGTGCGCCTGACCTCGTTTCTCTATCGCGAAGAGATCGCCGTCATGCGCCTGGTCGGCGCCACCGAGTTCTACATCCGCGGCCCGTTCTACTTCGAGGGAATTCTCCAGGGGCTGCTCGGCGGCCTGATCGCCGTCGCCGCCCTGGGCGGTGTCCATCTGCTGATCGCGCCGCGCGTCGCGAGCTCGCTGGTCGCCGGCGCTCTCGCCGCCAGCTTCCTGAGCGTCGCCGAGCTCGTCGCTCTGGTGGCCTTCGGGGCCGTCGCCGGGTGGGCGGGCGCCGTCGTCTCGCTCTCCCGCGAAAGCCTAGAGACTCCCACCTAGCCCGACCGGCTCACCGGCTTCGTCGCGAAGCGCTGCGGATGCCCGTGACTGCAAGGCGTCGCGCCATCTTCAGTCGGCGGCCCGCGCAGAAAAGCAAAGACCCCGCGGAAGCTGCTCCGCGGGGTCTTCTCCTTCCGGCTGCGAGCGAGGAGTACCTCGCCCGATAGCGGCCTACGGCAGGCGAACCACGATCACCGCGCGCCGGTTCTGCTCCCGGCCTGCGTCGGTGTCATTGGCCGCGGCGGGCTCGGAGCTGCCGCGGGTTTCGACCGCGATCCGGTTGCCGTCGATCTGGTGACGGGTCACCAGGAATCCCTTCGCCGCTTCGGCGCGACGCATACCGAGAGCCTGGTTGGCGGCTTCGCCACCCTGACCGTCCGCGTGACCGATGATCAACGCGGTTGCCGCCGGGTTCTGCTTCAGGCGCAGCGCGACTTCGTCGAGCTTCGCCTTGGCGATGTTCGACAGCCGATCGCTCGAGCTCGCGAAGTTGATCTCTTCGCGCGTCTCGACAGGCGCCGGCGGCGGCGCGGGCGCCGGCGCGGGTGCGGGTTCCGGGGCGGGCGTCGGTTCCGGCGCCGGGGCAGGCGGCGGCGGCGCGACCGGCGGCGGCGGCGGGACGACGGCCACCGGCCGGCGATCCGGCATCAGCGTCAGGCCGATGAGGCCGCCGACCGGGCAGTGCTCGTCCGTATCGGAAAGCTGGTTGAGCTCGAGGCGGAGTGCAAAATTGACCGCCCAGGTGTGGCTTTCGCCGAACCAGTAGCGTCCGCCGCTGGTGAGGTCGAAGGCATCGTCTGCGTTCGAGTCGCCGCCCTGATTGAAGGTCGCGGCGAGCTCGGTGATCCAGTCGAAGCGCTCGTTGATGGCGGCCGAGTAGCCGAGGCCGGCCTGGAGCTCCTCGGAGACGTCGAAATGATTGGCATCGCCCGGATCGCGGTAGCCCAAGCGCGCGAGCCAGTTCTGGGCGAAGTTCCAGTTGACGCCGACGCCGAAGCCGGTGTCGCCGGTGACGATGCCTTCGTCCTCATCGCCCGTCGGCAGGTCGACGAAAGCGTTGAGCGAAAGCGCCGTGCCTTCATCGACATTGCCGAACAGCTGGTACTTCGCTCCGACGTGGATATTGCCGATGCCGCTGCCGTCGATCTTGTTGCTGAAGCTCCGGCCGTTGACGTAACCGAGATGCCGGTTGTCGGATGCCGAGAAGTCCTCGTAGGGCACCATCACCGAGAGCTCGAACCGGTCGGTCAGGCCGTAGCCGACGCTGGCGCTCAGCCGGTTCCAGTCGTAGTCCCAGTTGTCCGAGAGCGGACGAGAAACGCCGCCCGGAACCGGCGCGACGAGCCGATCCCAGTTGTTGTAGTAGAAGCCGAGCGACCACTCGCCCTTGGGCAGGGTCCAACCGTCGAGCAGCGTGAACATGCCCGTTTCACCCGTCGCCGTCGGCGCCGAGGAAAGCTGCGCGAAGGCCGGCAGGCCGCCGGCGCAGAACGCGACCAGAATGAGAACCAACAGTGTCTTTCGCATCGTTCCTCCAGATTGCGCGGGTGAAGTGTCCACCGCGAAAAAGTACGCCAGGGTCGAGAAGACGACCTTTCAGTCGGATTCTAACCCCATCCCGGGGCCTTGGCGCCGCCTCTTGGGGAGAATCCGCAGAAAGCCTACGGCGCCCGTCGGCTCGTTGTCCGGTTGCTGCGCGGGGAGACCGGCGCCGCTTCGGCGCCGGGGGGATTCAGGCGGGCTGCAGCAGCTGCCCGACGCGGTCGAGGAAGGTCTTGGCCTGATTGGGGCCGAGCTGTGCGGAAACGACCTTTTCACAAGCCCGCACGAGGTCGAGGACGGCGTCCGCCCCGCGACCCGATTCCATCTCGGCCCGGTACAGACGCAGCGCGCCGTCGAGTTGGCCGGTGCGCTCCTGACCCGCCATCAACTGCTGGCCGAAGCGGTAGATCTGTTCGGCGACACGCACCTGTTCGTCGGCGCTCATGCGCTGCAGGCGATCGAGCGGCAGGCGCCGCAGGTCCTCGCGCAACGCCAGAACTCCGGCGGTGAGCAGGCCGTAGATCACCTTGCAGACCTCGAAAGCGCCGTGCCCGAGTCCGGCGGCGATCTCGTCGATGTTGCGCCGCTCGTCCACCTTGGAGACCACCGCCCACTCGCTCGGGGAGAACGAGACCGAGCTCAAGCCCTCCTGGGGCGAGAACACCGGGACCATTCGCGTCGAACCGATCTTCTTCGACAGGATCTTCCACTCGTCGATCTGCCGCGCCGCCTCCATGAGGAGATTGGTGTTCGACTTGTCGATCGACTCGACTTCCGACTCGGTTCCGGGTGTGAAGACAAACTCCCCCTGCTGCCAGCGAGCGAGCTCGTACACGGCGTGTTCGCCGACGAGAGTGCTCACAGCGGCATGGATGATCTGTCCCTTGCGCAGGAAAATCTTCCCGGCCTCCGCGCCGTTCTTCAGCGTGAAGACTCCGGTCTTCCCCGACACCGCTACCAACTGAATGATGTCGGGCAGCGGCAACTCGCGAAGTGATCCTTGAAAGGCCACGATCTCCCGTCACTACTTCGGCTGGTCCTTCTGCCTTTTCGTTGAAGGCTGAAGCGTAGCACAGCAAAAAAAACACGGTCAAGCGCGAGGCGAGGAGCTAAGCGTCTGATCGAAAGCTACTTAGAGACCGCTGTCCGCTCCGTCAACCGGCGAAGACTCTGCTGCTGCGAGGAGCAAAGAGCGACCGCCAGGGCGTCCGTCGCGTCGCTGGGAACGGCTGCCGCATCCATCCCGAGCAGCAGTCGGACCATGCGAGCGACCTGCTCCTTCTCGGCCCGTCCGCTGCCGGTGACGGCGCTCTTGACCTCCGCCGGCGAATACTCCTCGATCCGCAGGCCGCTGCGTGCGAGCGTCACCAGCAATGCACCGCGCGCTTCCGCGAGAACGATCACCGAGCGCGAGTTCACGCCGTGAAACGGCTTCTCGATGGCGACGAAATCCGGGCGGGTGCGCAGCAGGAGCTCGTCGAGACCGTCGGCGAGGATCTTCAGCCGCTCGGCGACGTGGAGCTTCGGCGGAGCCGACCAGCGACCGGCGTCGAGCGCACGCGCCTTGCCTGCGGAGCAGGCGATCAGCCCGTATCCTGTGTGCAGGCTGCCTGGGTCGAGTCCGAGGATGAGCATGCGCGGCGAAACCGCCGGCATCCTACGCTAAACCCCTCAGGAATCAGCGGATCGCACCGGCAGTCTGATTGACTCGTTGCAGTCAGAGTGTTAGAACTCTCGCAACGTCTCTTGAGGGAGTTCCGATGTCGTTGATCCTCGTCGTTGAATCGGAAGGTCGACACGCCGAACGCGTGCGCGACGGCCTCGGGTCGGACGGCTGGCAGGTCGAAGTCGTTGCGAGCTGCGAAGCCGCGGTGGCAGCGGTCGCCGATCGGGCGCCACAGCTCGTCCTGATCAACGCCGAGCTCCCCGGGGCGCCGGAGATGCTGCGCAGCCTGTCACGCGCCCATGGCGGACCCGGTTCGATCGCCCTCCTGCCCGAGATCGTAGGCAAGGACCTGGGCCCGCTCGATGCCGACGAGTCCCTGATCAAGCCGTTCAGCGAAAAGGATCTGCGGCAACTGGCGCGACGGGTGGTCTCGAGCGCGCGCGCACCCCGCAAGAGCGAAGCGGAGGCCGATCAGAAGCGGCTGACGTCGCACGAGCTCTTCGGCGATCTCCTCGCCGAGGTGGAGAGCGAAGTCGCGGCGGCGAGACCTGCCGCCCCGGAACCCTCCCGGCCGCCGGCGACGGCACCCGCGCCTGCGCCAGTCGTCGCCGCGCCTGCGCCCGCGCCCGCGAGCGGACGCTCCCTCGAAATGGAGCAGCGCCTCGAACGCACCCTGTCCGGGATGATCAAGGACGAACGCGCCGCGGCACCGACGCCGAAAAAGGCGTCGACCAAGATCGACGACATGCTCACGGCCACCCTCTCCGGCCTCGACATGCCGAAGAAGACCAAGCCGGCGGCGACGTCGGCGGCGGGCTCGTCAGCATCCGCCGCCGGGGCGCCCAGCGCTGCGCTCGCCCAGCCGACGGCCGCCACCGCGCCGCGACCACCGGCCGAGCCCCCCATTCCAGCCATGCCCGTCGCGCCCGCGGCGGCTCCGGCGGTGCCAGTGCCGGCACCGATCTCCGCCGCTACGGCGGCGATTCCAATCGTCGCCGCAGCGCCGGCGCCGCCACCCGTCGCGCCACCCGCCGCCAAGCCTCCAGCACCCGCGCCGACGCCTGCACCAGCGGTGGCGACGACCGCAGCGGTGAAGCCGGCGGAGCCGACCACCGCCGTGCGGCGACAGAGCCGCGAGATCGATCTCGCCCAGCTCGACCAGCTCGCCAAGCCGCGCGCCAAAGAGAGCACACCGGCGGCACGACCCGCAGCGCCCAAGGAGACCTTCGCGACCCAGAAGATCTCGATCCAGCCCTCCTTCCTGCAACCCCCGTCGAGCGAGTTCGGGCAGTACACCCTGCTCGAGCGGATCGCGGTCGGCGGCATGGCGGAGGTCTGGAAGGCGCGCATGAAGGGCGTCGAGGGCTTCCAGAAGACGGTCGCCATCAAGAAGATCCTGCCGCATCTCACGGACAGCTCCGACTTCGTCACCATGTTCATCGACGAGGCGAAGCTCGCGGCGCAGTTGAACCACAACAACATCATCCACATCTACGACCTCGGCAAGATCGGCGAGGACTACTTCATCGCCATGGAGTTCGTGGATGGCAAGGACCTGCGCTCGATCCTGAACAGCGCGCGCGCCGAGAGCCGGCCGCTGCCGCTCGGCCTCGCCCTGCTGGTCGGATCCCGCCTCGCCTCGGCGCTCGACCATGCGCACCGGCAGAAGGACTTCGAGGGACGCCCGCTCGGCCTCGTGCATCGCGACGTCTCGCCGCAGAACGTCCTCATCAGCTACGAGGGCGACATCAAGCTCTGCGACTTCGGCATCGTCAAGGCGGTCACCAAGGCCTCGAAGACGCAGATGGGGGCGCTCAAGGGGAAGCTCCAGTACATGTCGCCGGAGCAGGCCTGGGGACGCCCGGTCGACGCGCGCTCGGACATCTTCTCGCTCGGTTCGCTGCTGTTCGAGATGCTCACCGGCCGGCGCCTGTTTTCCGGCGAGAGCGAGATGTCGGTCCTCGACGCCGTGCGCGAGGGACGCATCCAGGCGCCGCGGGATCTCGATCCCCGCCTGCCGCTCGAGGTGAACGCCCTCGTCCTCAAGGCGCTCGCACGCGACCCCGACGACCGCTTCCTCACCGCCGGCGAAATGCAGCGCGAGATCGACGGCATCCTCGCCTCGCTCAAGCCGGCGCCCTCGCAGTCCGATCTCGGCACTTACCTGCATCAGCTCTTCGCTGCCGAGGCACAGGCCGGCGCCGCGCCAGCCGCGTCCGCCGCCGCTCCAGCAGCAGCTCGCGGCGCCGCGAGCACGGCCTCGGCAGCAGTTCCGGCGCGCCAGCCCGAGGTCGCCGTCGTCGCTCCGACCGGAGTGTCGAAGATCGAGGACGCCGACAGCGGGCGCAGCGGCAAGCTGCTCTGGATGGCCATCGGCGGAGTCGCCGCCGCTGGCCTGATCGCCTACCTGCTGCTCGGGCGCGGGACGCCCGCGGCGCCTCCTGCCGCTCCCGCACCGACCGCCGTCGAGAGCCCGGCAGCGCCCGCCAGCGAAGTCGGCGCGAGCGCCGGCGCCACCGATGCCGGGCAGCCGTCAGCCGAGGCCGCTGGCGCTTCGCCAGCGACGGTCTCGCCCGCCGCGCCCGTCGCCGGCCAGAACGTCGACCAGATGGTGAGCGACGAGGTCAAGCGGCGCGAGGAAGAGCTCAAGAAGAAGTACGAAGACGAGCTCGCGCGGCGCAAGGCCGAGCTCGACAAACTGAATACCAAGCCCGCGACGGCGACTGCACCCGCCGCAGCGCCCCCGGTGACTGCCGCACCGCCGCCGACGCAGGAAGCGCCGCCCGCTCCGGCGCCGGTAGCAGATCCGGTCATCGAGACCCCACCGGCTGCCGCCGCGCCGCAACCGGTAGTCGAAACGCCGCCCGCCGCCGCAGCGCCGCAGGGGCCGGAAGTCAAGGAGGGAGATCTCGTCCGTCCGGGCGCCGGCGTGAAGCCGCCAGTTCTTGTCAGCCTCACGAAACCAGAGTATCCTGCGATGGCTCGACGCATGAAAGTGGAAGGGACGGTGGTCGTGTCCCTGCTGGTCGATGAGACTGGCCGAGTGGCGGAGACTCGCCTCGACAGTGGAGTGTCGCAGAAGGTCGGCATCAACGAAGCGGCGCTCGCGGCAGCACGATCTGCGGTGTTCAGTCCCGCCACCAAATCCGGCGTGCGGGTGAAGATGTGGTACCAACTCAAGATTCCGTTCAAGCTGTAAGGAGAGCGCATGAGCCTGAACGACCAACAGCGGAAGTTCTACGAGAATACCCTCACCGTCACCAAGCAGGAGATCTCGGATCTCGATCGCCAGATCGAAGACGAGCTCGCCAAGGTGAAGGAGAAGCTGGCGCAGTTGCAGAACGCGAAGAAGGCCGCGCGCCAGATGTACGACGCCGCCTGCCTTCGACTCGGAATCCCGAACGACCTCGAGGCGGAGGAAGAGGGCGCAGCGGAAATCTGAGCCCGCCTGTCCGCTTTCGGGTCCGCGACTTACGGATCCGCCTGGGGCGCCGATCGAAACGTCGACCGGCGCCCCAGTCGTTTCCTCCGCCGGCACTCGGGGCGGGCGGAGCCCGTTAGCGGCCTCGATCCAATCGATCCAATATGGCCTGGTTCAAGAAAGACAAGAAGCCGAAAGCGGTTCGCGAGTCCCGCGACCGTAGTACGGTTCCGGAAGGTCTGTGGCTGCGCTGCGACGGCTGCCGCGAGATCGTCTACTCGAAAGAGCTCGAGCGCAACCTGCGCATCTGCCCGAAGTGCGGATTCCATTTCCGCATCGACGCGCCGGCACGGATCGCGCTGCTCATCGACGAGGAACAGCCGAAGACCCTGTTCGACGAGGTCGTGCCCGCCGATCCGCTCGGCTTCGCCGACACCAAGCGCTACGCCGACCGCCTGAAGGCCTACCAGAAAGCACTCGGCGTCGCCGACGCGGCGATCGTCGTGGCCGGTTCGATCGAAACGCTGCCGATCGTGCTCGCGGTGATGGACTACCGCTTCATGGGCGGATCGATGGGCTCGGTCGTCGGCGAGAAGCTCACCCGCGCCGCCGAGTTCGCGCGCGAGCGGAAACGCTCGCTGGTCATCGTCTCCGCCTCCGGCGGCGCGCGCATGCAGGAGGGCATCCTCTCGCTCATGCAGATGGCCAAGATCTCGGCTGCGTTGATGCGCCTGCGCGAGGCCGGAGTGCCTTACATCTCTGTGCTTACCGACCCCACGACCGGCGGCGTGACGGCGTCCTTCGCCATGCTCGGCGACCTGAACATCGCCGAGCCCGGAGCGCTCATCGGCTTCGCCGGCCCGCGCGTCATCGAGCAGACGATCCGCCAGAGCCTCCCGGAAGGATTCCAGCGCAGCGAGTTCCTGCTCGAGCACGGATTCCTCGATCTCGTCGTCCCGCGCCCCGAGCTCAAGTCGACGCTGGCGCGCTGCCTGCGACACCTCGCCTGACGCCCGACTCCCGAGGAACGAGCGTGGACGTGTCCTCGGCGCACGAGATTCTCGCCGGACTCGAACGCTTCGGCATTCGGCTCGGTCTCGACCATCTGCGCGACCTCTCCGCCGCGCTCGGCCGCCCTGAGTCCTCCGCGCCGGCAGTCATCGTCGCCGGCACGAACGGCAAAGGATCCGTCGCTGCGCTGCTCGCGGCGATCGCCGGTGCCGCCGGACTCGAGACCGGTCTCTACACTTCTCCCCACCTCGAGAGGGTCGAAGAGCGCATTCGTGTCGGAGGAGCGGAGATTCCCGCCGACGCTCTCGGCCGCCTGCTGCGCGAGGTCCTCGACACCGCCGCGGATCTCGGTCACGCCAGTCCGACCTATTTCGAGGCCATGACGCTCGCCGCCTTCCTGCACTTCTCGCGCCGACGGGTCGAGCTCGCCGTGCTCGAGGTCGGCATGGGTGGGCGCCTCGACGCGACCAACCTCGCGGATGCACGGCTCGCCGTCGTCGCCGCGATCGCTCTCGACCACCAGGAGTTTCTCGGTTCCTCGCTCGACGCCATCGCCAGAGAGAAGGCCGGCGTTCTGCGTCCCGCCTGTCCGGCGGTCTTTTCGCCGCAGCCGCCCGAGGCCGCCGCAGCGCTCCTCGAGGAGGCGGCAAAGCGCGGCGCGCGAGCGGTCGAAGTTCCGGGTGAAGTCGTCGGCATGGAGGTGCGTTTTCACGGTCTCGATGGGCTCCAGATCAGCCTCGCGACTCGGCGCGCACGCTACGAGCTCGAGAGCGCCCTTGCCGGCCGTCATCAGGCCTGGAACATCGCCACGGCGGTGGTCGCGGCCGAGCAGTTCGAAGTGGCGGGCCTGCCGGCGATCTCTCCCGCGGCGATCGCTGCCGGAGTCGCGACCTGTCGTTGGCCTGGCCGTCTCGAGGCGATCCGCCTGGCGGGAACTGCAACGACGGTGCTCCTCGACGCGGCGCACAATCCGGCTGGCTGCGACGCACTCGTCGCCTTCCTCGCCGAGCTCGACCGGCCATTCACTCTGCTGTTCGGCGCGCTCGCCGACAAGGACGTCGCCGCGATGCTGCCGCCGCTCGCCGCGCGAGCGAGTCGTGTGGTTCTCTCCCGCCCGGCGTCGCCGCGCGCTGCGGACCCGGCGGCGCTCGCCGCGCTCCTGCCCCCGGGAACGGCGGCCGCGCTCGAACCCGAGATCGCCGCCGGGCTCGAGCGCGCGCTCACCGGCGGACCGGAGCTGGTCGTCGCCTGCGGCTCGATCTTCCTGATCGGGACCGTGCGCGCGCTGCTCGAAGCACGTCGCGCACGCGGTTGAGGCGCCGAACTAAGCCGGCGGTCGGCCGAGGCGGCGGGCGATGCGCAGGACCATCTCGAGCGCCTGCTCGCAGTTGAGGCGCGGGTCGACCTGGGTGCGATAGGCGAGCGCGAGCCCGGCCGCTTCGAGGCCGCGCGCGCCGCCGATGCACTCGGTGACGTTCTCGCCGGTGAGCTCGAGGTGGACCCCGCCCAGCACCGAACCGATCCGCTGATGGATGGCGAACGCCTGCTCGAGCTCTTCCAGGATGTGCTCGAAGCGCCGGGTCTTCCTTCCCTGCGGCGTGGTTTCGGTGTTGCCGTGCATCGGATCGCACGACCAGAGGACGCGCTGCCCGGCGCGTTCGACCGCCTCGACGAGCGGCGGCAGACGCTCGGCGATGCCGCGCGCGCCGAAGCGATGAATCAGGGTCAGCCGGCCCGGCTCGTTACGCGGCGAGAGCACACCGACGAGCTCGAGCAGACCCTCGGGCGTCGTCGCCGGACCGATCTTGACCGCGATCGGATTGGCGATGCCGCGGAAGTACTCGACGTGCGCGCCGCCGAGCTTCGCCGTACGCATGCCGATCCACGGAAAGTGGGTCGACAGGTTGTACCAGCCTTCGCGGTGCGGGACCCTGCGGGTCTGTGCCTGCTCGTAGAGCAGGTGGAGTCCTTCGTGGCTGGTGAAGAAGTCGACCCGGTTCATCTCGCCGACCTGCCGGCCGGCGAGCGTCTCCATGAAGCGCAGCGAGTCGCCGATGCCGGCGACGATGCGGCGATAGTCCTCGGCCAGCGGCGAATGCTGGACGAAGTCCAGGTCCCAGTACTCGGGGTGGTGGAGATCGGCGAAGCCGCCGTCGACCAGCGCGCGGATGAAGTTGAGCGTCAACGCGGCGCGTTCGTAGCCGCGCAACAGGAGCTGCGGATCGAAAGCGCGGTCGTGGGCGGTGAAGGGCGTCCGGTTGATGAGGTCGCCGCGATAGGCCGGGAGCGCCACTCCGCCCTGATCTTCGAGGTCGGCCGAACGGGGTTTGGCGTACTGCCCGGCGAAGCGTCCGACGCGGATGACCGGGCGCTGCGAACCGTGCACCAGAACCAGGCTCATCTGAAGAAGGACCTTGAGCTTGTTGGCGATCACCGCCGACGTGCAGTCCTCGAAGCTCTCCGCGCAGTCACCGCCCTGGAGGAGGAACGCGCGGCCCTCGGCCGCCGCCGCGAGTTGCCCCTTCAACGCCTCCACTTCCCAAGAGGTGACGAGCGGCGGCAACTCCGCCAGCTGTCGCACCACCTCGGCGATGGCGGCGGCATCGGCGTAGGCCGGCTGCTGTTCGGCCGGGAACCTCCGCCAGGAGACAGGGGCCCAGCCGGCAGGCGCTATCGCGGCGCCTTCAATCGGCGGCAGAGGCATGCTGGGATTCGTAGAGCGGGAAGCGGCTGCACAGGAGGCGCACCCGCTCGCGCACTGCGGCGTGCACCGCGACATCCTCCGGCGCCGCCAGAGTCTCGGAAATGAGCTGCGCGATGACGCCCATCTCGGCCCCGGCCATGCCTCGGGTCGTGACGGCAGCGGTGCCGATGCGGATTCCCGAGGCCACCATCGGCGAGTTGGTGTCGAACGGAATCGTGTTCTTGTTGACCGTGATCGCCGCCGCGTCGAGTGCCTTCTCGGCGGACTTTCCGGTCAGGCCGCGGCTCGTGACGTCCATCAAGAAGAGGTGATTGTCCGTACCGCCCGAGACGATGCGGAAGCCCGCGGCGGCGAGCGCCGCGGCGAGCGCCGCCGTGTTGGCGACGATCTCGCTCTGGTAGGCGCGGAAACCGGGCGAGAGCGCCTCGCCGAACGCCACCGCCTTGGCGGCGATGATGTGCATCAACGGTCCACCCTGCAGGCCGGGAAAGACGGCGCGGTCGATCTCCTTGGCGAACTCGGCCTTGCACAGGATGACTCCGCCGCGCGGGCCGCGCAGCGTCTTGTGGGTCGTCGAAGTCACGAAATGGCAGTGCGGCACCGGCGACGGGTGAAGGCCGGCGGCGACCAGCCCGGCGATGTGGGCGATGTCGGCCATGAGCAGCGAGCCGGCGCGGTCGGCGATGGCGCGAAAGCGCGCGAAATCGATCGTCCGGCTGTAGGCCGAGGCACCGCAGACGATCAGCTTCGGACGGTGCTCGAGCGCCAAGCGCTCGACCTCGTCGAAGTCGATCCGTTCCGTCTGGCGATCGACGCCGTAGGCGACGACGTTGAAGTCGCGCCCCGAGTAGGAGAGCCGATGGCCGTGGGTGAGATGCCCGCCGCAGGAGAGATCCATCCCCATGAGCGTGTCGCCCGGACGCAGCATGGCGAAGTAGACGGCGGTGTTCGCCGAAGTGCCCGAGTGCGGCTGGACGTTGGCGTGCTCGGCGCCGAACAGCTGCTTCAGGCGGTCGATCGCCAGGGTTTCGACGCGGTCGACCACTTCGCAGCCGCCGTAGTATCGCCGGCCGGGATAGCCCTCGGCGTACTTGTTGGTGAGGACGCTGCCGGCGGCCTCCATCACCGCGCGGCTGGTGAAATTCTCCGAAGCGATGAGCTCGAGCCCCTCGTTCTGCCGGCGCTCCTCCGCGGCGATCTCCTGCGCGATCACGGGATCGACTTCGGCGAGGGGGCGGGCGATCATGCTCGGTCTCCGTCCAGCTTGGCGACGCGGCGCGCGTGGCGGCCGCCTTCGAATGGGGTGGCGAGGAAGCGGTCGAGGATCGCTTCCGCAAGCGGGAGCGCGACGATGCGACTGCCCAGGGTGAGAACGTTGGCGTCGTTGTGCTGCCGGCAGAGCTCGGCCGAGTAGAGGTCGATGCAGGCCGCCGCGCGGACTCCGAGCACGCGGTTGGCGGCGATCGCCATGCCGATGCCGGAGCCGCAGACCAGGATGCCGCGCTCGGCGGAACCCGCAGCTACCGCCTGCGCGACCAGCGCGGCGTAGTCCGGATAGTCCACCGATTCGGCGGAATGCGGGCCGAAGTCGGCAAGCTCGTGCCCGGCCTCGGCAAGCCGGGCTCGCAGGTGGTCTTTCAGGATGAAGCCGGCGTGATCGGCACCGATCGCGATGCGCATCGAGGTGCCGGGCTCAGCTGTCTTCCGGCTCCGGGAGGAGGGTCTCCTGGGTGGATTCCTCGCTCTTCTTGGCGGCCTTCTTGGCCGGAGCCTTGCGGGCCTTCTTCTCGGCGGTGTCGGAGCCAGCGGCGTCTGCGCCAGCGGCGCCGGCCTCGGGGGCGGCCTTCTTGGCCGCGGGCTTCTTCGCCGGCTTCTTGTCGGCCGCCGCCGCGGAGGCATCGACCTCCTTGTCGGCCGTCTTCAGAGTCCGCTTCGACCCCTCGGTCCGCACCGTCTTGCGCTTGGCGACCTCTTCCTGATTGCGTTGTCTCAGCCGCTCGAGGCGGCGCTGACGGCGGCGCCGGAGATCGCGATCTTTTTCACGCATAACAGCTTCTCCTCAACTCCGAAAATTGAATAACAGGCCCCTGCAGCTTGCCGCAGGGGGGCGCAACTGTCAAGCGAATGCGGCCTCAGCGCCGCATCAGAGCGGCAGATTCCCGTGCTTCTTGGCCGGCAGAGTCTGTCGTTTGCTGCGCAGTTGACGCAGGGCGCGGATGAGCGCCGGCCGGGTCTTGCGCGGCTCGATCACCGCGTCGACGAAGCCGTGCTGGGCGGCGACGTAGGGGTTGGAGAACTTCTCCCGGTAGTGCGCGACCTTCTCGGCGCGCGCCTCGGCGGCGGCCGGACCGGCCTTTTCGAGCTCGCGCTTGAAGAGAATGTTGACCGCGCCCTCGGGACCCATGACCGCGATCTCGGCCGAGGGGTACGCCAGGTTGACGTCGGTCCGCAGGTGCTTCGAGGCCATGACGCAGTAGGCGCCGCCGTAGGCCTTGCGGGTGATCACGGTGAGCTTGGGGACGGTCGCTTCGGCGAAGGCGTAGAGGAGCTTGGCGCCGTGCTTGATGATCCCCCCGTACTCCTGCTGCGTGCCGGGCAGAAAGCCGGGCACGTCCTCGAAGGTGATCAGGGGGATGTTGAACGCGTCGCAGAAGCGCACGAACCGGGCCCCCTTCAGGGAGGCGTCGATGTCGAGCACGCCCGCCAGGTAGTTCGGTTGGTTGGCGACGATGCCGACGCTCTGGTTGGCCAGGCGCGCGAAGCCGACGACGATGTTGCGCGCGTAGGCGGCGTGCACTTCGAAGAACTTGCCGTCGTCGACCACTTCGCCGATCAGGCGATGGATGTCGTAGGGCTTGTTGGGATCGTCGGGGATCAGCTTGTCGAGGAGCTCCGATTCGCGGTCCGGGTCGTCCTCGCTCTTGCCCGGCGGCGGGTCGTCGACGTTGTTCGATGGCAGGAACGACAGCAGCTCGCGGATCCCCATGAGACAGGCGGCGTCGTTGCCGAAGGTGAAATGCGACACGCCGCTCTTGCCGGCGTGGGTCGCGGCGCCGCCCAGATCCTCCTTCGTCACCTCCTCGTGGGTGACGGTGCGGATCACGTCCGGCCCGGTGACGAACATATAGCTCGTCCCTTCGACCATCAGGATGAAGTCGGTGATCGCCGGTGAATAGACCGCGCCGCCGGCGCACGGCCCCATGATCGCGGAGATCTGCGGCACGACGCCCGAGGCGAGGGTGTTGCGCAGGAAGATGTCGGCGTAGCCGCCGAGGGAGACGACCCCTTCCTGGATGCGGGCGCCGCCGGAGTCGTTGAGACCGATGACCGGCGCGCCGTTCTCGACTGCGAGATCCATGATCTTGCAGATCTTCGCCGCGTTGGTCTCCGAGAGCGAGCCGCCGAAGACCGTGAAGTCCTGGGCGAAGAGGTAGACCAGACGGCCGTCGATGGTGCCGTAGCCGCAGACCACGCCGTCGCCGGGAAACTGCTGCTCCTCCATCCCGAAGTCGCGGCAGCGGTGGGTGACCAGGGCGTCGATCTCGACGAACGAGCCGGCGTCGAGCAGCAGCTCGACGCGCTCGCGGGCGGTGAGCTTGCCGTCCTTGTGCTGGCGCGCCATCCGCTCGGCCCCTCCTCCTGCGGCCGAGGCGGCGAGGCGTTGTTCGAGATCGGTCAGCAGTTCGTCGCGCACGAGTCGTCCCCAGTCTGTCCGCAGAAGGCCTTGCGGCCGATGATTCCCGTCAAGCCTATCGCCAAGCAGGCGTCACGTGCAGCAGAATCGAGCCGGGCGGGCGCCTTGCGCCGGCTCGCGGCGCGAGGTGCTGACGAGCCTTTCCCCGCCAGGTCACCCGCCGCAAACCGGAGGCGACGATGAACCAGGATGCCGAGCAGCTCCACCTGCTTTCCGTCTTCCACTACGTTCTCGCGGGACTGTGCGGGCTCTTCGCGCTCTTTCCGCTGGCCTACGTCGGCATGGGTCTCGCGATGATGGGCGGGATGGGCGCCGACCCGGGAGAGCGCTTCGCGCCGCTCTTCGCCGGCTGCTTCGTCGCCGGCATGGGCGGGCTCTTCCTGGTCTTCGCGGTCGCCTACGCCCTGGCGCTCTTCCTCGCGGCCCGCTTCCTCGCCCAGCGGCGGCGCCACACCTTCTGCGTCGTGGTGGCGGCGATCTCCTGCACCTTCACCCCGGTCGGAACGGTCCTCGGGGTGTTCACCCTCATCGTCCTCTTCCGACCGTCGGTCCGGCTCCTCTTCGGGCTCGAAGCGCCACCGGCCGCAGCCTGAGCGGCGCGCACCCGGGAACCGGACCGCCAACCGCTTGCGCCTTCTTGCCCCGGGCCGCGGGCGTTTGTTAGACTTTCCGTCGTCGCGGCAGGAGTGCGCGGCGGCAGCACACCGGGTTGGACCCCAGCAATCTCGGGCTCGCTTTCGGGCTCATCGATCTCAGGGCTCCCAAGGCTCATGGCCGAAGAAGGCAAGGATCCGCGCAGTCGCAACGAACTGCGGGAGCCGCGGGACCGGGAACCCTGGATGCGCATCGGCGGCGTAGGGCTCGAGCTTGCTGCGGCTGTCGGCGGGTTCGCGCTCTTCGGATACCTGCTGGACCGCCACTACGGATGGCAGCCGAAGGGTCTCCTCATCGGAGCGCTTCTCGGTTTGATCGGCGGGTTCTACAACCTGATCAAGACTTCGTTGCGGGCCTCTCGCGAAGCCCGCGAGCTCGATCAGGAGAGGAAGAGAGAGCACAGAGAGCCGTGAACGGAGCCCGCCGTTTCGAGATCTGGCTCGGTTTCGCGGGAGTCGGAGCGATCGCCACTCTCCTGCTGGGCGTCGCAGGCCAGATGATGGCGCGGCGCATCGGCCTGCAGGAGTTGGGCGGAATCTGGGTCGGATGCCTGGCGAGCTTCGCAGGCAGTCTCGCCGGCGCTGTGCCGCTCGCGCAAGAGGTCGCCGGGAGCACGAAAGCTCCCGCCGGCCGCTCGCCGAGCGCGGCGATCGCAGCCATCGGCAAGGCCAGTCTCTGGCGGCTGCTGGTGAGCCTCGCGGCCGGACTCGCCGCCGTGACGAGTGGGCGCTGGGAACGTCGGACGCTCCTTTTTGCGCTGGCGACGAGCTATGTCGCGTTGCTGGCGGTCGAAACCTGGTGGTTGCTGGGCCGCCTCAGGGCGGCGAAGACCTGAGAGTGCAGGACTGAAGATCGGAGAGATGCCGGATGATGGCGCCTGAGAATCCCCTGAGCCACGTGATTCAGCACCCTCTGAAGGAGATCCCTGCCGACCTCGGGATGCTTACTCCCAAGGGCGTCATCACCGTCCTCTCCGACCAGATCGTCATGATGATCGTCGCCGGCTTCCTCCTGACCCTCCTGGTGCCGATCCTGGTGCGACGCCGCGCCGGCACGGACGCGGTCGGCCGCCTGGTTCCCACCGGTTTCGCGAACTTCTTCGAGACCGTCTGCGAGTACCTGCGCAAGGAGATCGCCGAGCCCGTGCTGGGCGTCCACACCGATCGGTTCATCCGCTACGTCTGGAGCGCGTTCTTTTTCGTCCTCACCGTCAACCTGCTGGGCCTTCTGCCGATCGCGCCCGTGACCGCCCTGTTCGGTACGCACCTGGGCGGCACCGCTACCGGCAACATCTGGGTGACCGGAACGCTGGCGGTCATGACCCTGGTGATGATGGTCGTCAACGGCCTGCGCTACGGCGGCATGAGCTACATCAAGCACTTCTGCCCCGGACCGCTCTGGCTCGCGC
>JAGOCP010000201.1 GCA_017998715.1 Thermoanaerobaculia bacterium
TCGAACTGCGCCGCCGGATGCTCGCCGCCGAGCAGATATGAAGCCGCGATGAAACTGTTGCTCCAGACCAGGAAGAGCCCGACGGCGATCGCGAGATAGGTCCAGCTGCCTGTCCTGCTGCCGCTCAATATCCCTCGCCCTCGGCAGCGGCCTGGGCCTTGCCGCGGTGCAGGCGGAAGAGGACGAAGTAGTAGGCGATCGCGAGCAGCAGGCCGACCGGCCACCAGAGGAGCGCCACGCGCAGCGAATGAGCCGCCGCGGAGGAATTCTGCGCCGTGAGCGACAGGGCCACCGCCGAGGCACGCAGCATCGTCGGATAGAGCGTCGCCGCGGTCGCGCCGAGCAGGCCGAAGAGGAAGAGCGCGGAGCCGATGAAGGCCGCCAGATCGCGACCGGCGCGGCGCGCCAGCAGGCTCGTGCAGAGGCCGCCCACGAACAGTGCGGTCGCCGCCCAGGCGAGGGGCCGTGCGGCGAGATTGGCGAGCATCTGCGGCGCGAGGCGCGCGGTGGCGAAGCTCGCCAGCAGCCAGAGCGCGACGACCGCCGGAAAGAGCCGGCCGGCCGCGTCGAGGCTGCGCTCCCGCACCGGGCCGTCCGTTCGCCAGGCGAGAAAGAGCGCGCCGTGGTGGAGAATCGCGACCAGCGCGAAGACGCCGACGAGTACCGTGTACCAGTCGAGAATGCCGAGCTCGCCGGTCGGTGAGAACGACTCGAAGAGGGGCAGCGCGAACCAGCCCTCCGGCGTGAGCGGCACGCCGCGCAGGAGGTTGCCGAGCGCGGCACCGAAGAGCACCGGCGCGAGCGTCGAGGCGACGGCGAAGGTCGCATCCCAGAACGAGCGCCAGAGCCGGTCCTCGAGGTGCGAGCGGAACTCGATCGCGATGCCGCGCAAAATGAGCGTCCAGAGGACCAGGAAAATGGCGAGGTAGAAGCCCGAGAGACCCGACGCCAGCACCGCCGGAAAGGCGAGGAAGAGGACGCCGCCGGCGGCGAGCAGCCAGACCTCGTTGCCGTCCCAGAACGGCCCGATCGCTGCCAGGACCTGGCGGCGCTCGCTGTCGGTGCGCGCCACCAGCAGGTGGAGCGCGCCGGCGCCGAAGTCGAAGCCGTCCATGACGACGTAAGTGGCGAGCATTCCCGCGGCGAGGGCGAACCAGATCGTCTCCATGGCGGCCTCCCTACGCCTTCGGCTCCGCCGGCAGCGGCTGCAGTGAGTGCGGTCCGTGGCTCACTTCGCGCATGACCAGCGAAAGGAAGAGGAGGCCCAGAACGAGATAGAGGCCGGCGAAGCCGAGCGTGGTGAAGAGCGTCGCGCCGCCGTGCACCGTCGGCGAGCCGCCTTCGGCGGTGCGCATGAGGCCGTAAACCAGCCAGGGCTGGCGCCCGAGCTCGGCCGTCAGCCAGCCGGCGGTGTTGGCGATGTAGGGAAAGGGGAAGGCCAGGACGAGGACCCAGAGCATGAATCGCGAACGCTCGAGGAGGCCGCGCCAGAGCAGCAGGGTCGCCATCCCCATCACGGCGATGAACAGGGTGCCGAGGCCGACCATGATGTGAAAGGCGTAGTAGAGCAGCTCGACGTTGCCCGGCCAGTCGCGCTCGGGGAAGTCGTTCAGGCCCTGGACGTTGGCGGAGAAGTCGCCGTAGGCGATCCAGGACAGGAGCGACGGCAGATGGATCGGATTGTCGAGCCGCCGGGCGGCGACGTTGGGCTGGCCGATCATCGCCAGCGGCGCGTGGCCGCCGCTCTCGAAACGCCCCTCCATCGCCGCCAGGCTCGCCGGCTGGTGGGCGGCGACCAGGCGACCCTGGTTGTGGCCGGTGGGGAAGGCCACCAGTTGCGCAGCGACGAGGCCGGCGATGACGCCGACGCGGAGCGAGATCGCGGCGACCTCGCGGTGCTCGCTGCGCAGGCGCCAGAAGGCTCCCACTGCGGCGACGACGAAGGAGGCGGTGACGACCGCCGCCATCTGGTTGTGCAGGTACTGCGCGATCGCCCAGGGGTTGCCGACGAACGCGCCGAGGTCGCGCAGGCGGAAGACGCCGTCGGCGCCGAGCTCGTGACCCTGCGGATGCTGCAGGAAAGCGTTGGTGGCGATGATGAAGTAGCCCGAGAGCCAGCTGCCGACGAAGAGCGCGAGGGCCGCCAGGAAGTGCTTGCGCGGTCCGAGCCGGCGCTCGCCCCAGACCAGGAGCGCCAGAAAGCTCGACTCGAGAAAGAAGGCGAAGATCCCCTCCATCGCCAGGGTCTGGCCGATGATGTCGCCGGTACGGCGCGAGAAGGCGGCCCAGTTGGTGCCGAACTGGAACTCCATCGGCACGCCGGTGACCACGCCCATGGCGAAGTTCAGGCCGAAGATGCGGATCCAGAAACGCGCCGCGTCGTTCCAGCTGCTCTTGCCGGTGCGCAGGGCGACCGCCTTCATCACCACGATGAGCAGCGCCAGGCCCATCGTCAGCTGCGGGAAGAGATAGTGGTAGGTGATGGTGAAGCCGAACTGCAACCGATGCCAGAACAGCGGGTCGGTCATCGGCGGCCTGCTCCGTGGACCATGGCACTAGGATCTCCGCGAACGCCCCCGGCCGTCAACCGTGCAATGGCGATCTGCCGGAGCGCGCGCGGGGAGCCCTCTTTTTCCCGGCCGGCCGGTGGAGGTATCCTGCCGGCGTCGCCCGCGCCCAGTCCGGACCTCCCATTGCCGCAACTGCCGTCTTGCCCATGAGGAAGCCGATGCCCGCTCGCCGCTCGTCGTCGTCCACCGCCTCGCTCGCCGGGATGCTCGTCGCGACGCTCGCGTGCCTGCCGTGGGTCCGGCCCGCCGCGGCCTACGGCGCGGCCGAGGGCCCTTTCCGCGATTTGGCCGCCGGCGCCTCCGGGGCGCTACCAGCGCGCGACGCGGCCGTCGAGGCGCCGCTGCCGCGCTCCTTCCGCCTGGTCGAAGTCGACAGCGGGGCGCTCGCCGCGGCCCTGGCGGCGGCGCCCGTCGAAGGCTCGGGAGCGACGCTCGCACCGCCGCTCGAGCTCGTCCTGCCCTGGCCCGACGGCAGCGACCGGCGGTTCCGCGTCGAGGAGTCGCCGATCGTCGAAGCGGGACTCGCCGCCCGGTACCCGGAGCTGCGTACCTACGTCGCGCAGGGTATCGACGATCCGACAGCGACCGCCCGGCTGAGCCTCACCCCGCTGGGTTTTCACGCCATGGTGCTGGCGGCGGAGGGCACGGTGTTCATCGACCCCTATCGGCGCTGGCACGACGACCTCGCCATCTCCTTTTTCAAGCAGGAGGCGGTGCGCCGTTCCGGAGACGATTTTCGCTGCGAGGTGAAGGGGAACGATTCTGCCGTCGACGTGGCGACCGCGGCAGGCGCCGGGTTCGCGGCGACGCCCGTCCCCGAGACGCCGTCCGGCGCGACGCTTCGCACCTACCGCCTGGCGCTCGCCGCGACGAGAGAGTATTCGACTGCGGTCTGCAGCCCCAACCCGGCCGCGGTCTCTTGCGCTCTCGCTGCGATGGTCGTGTCGATGAATCGCGTCGACGCGATCTACGAGCGGGAGGTCGCGGTGCGCATGGTCCTGATCGCCAACAACAACCTGATCGTCTATATCGCCGAGCCGGACCCTTACTCCAACAACAGTGGCTCCACCATGCTGGGTCAGAACCAGACCAACCTCGACACCGTCATCGGCACCGCCAACTACGACGTCGGCCACGTCTTCTCGACCGGCGGCGGGGGAGTCGCGAGCCTGAACGTACCCTGCACCGCCAGCAAGGCGCGGGGAGTCACCGGCAGCTCAAATCCGGTCGGCGACGGCTTCGACGTCGACTACGTCGCGCACGAGATGGGGCATCAGTTCGGCGGCGCCCACACCTTCAACGGCACGACGAGCAATTGCGGCGGCGGCAATCGCAGCGCCAGCTCCGCCTACGAGCCGGGCAGCGGCTCGACGATCATGGCCTACGCCGGCATCTGCGGCGCCGAGGACCTCCAGCCGCACAGCGACGACACCTTTCACAGCCGCAGCTTCGATCAGATCGTGACTTTTTCGACGGGCAGCACCGGCAACAGTTGCGCCGTCTCGACCGCGACCGGTAACAGCGCACCGGTGGTGAACGCAGGCGCCGCCTTCACCATCCCCAAGCAAACGCCATTCACCCTCACCGGCTCGGCCACCGATGCCGACGGCGATGCCCTCACCTTCATGTGGGAGGAGTACGACCTCGGCACCGCGGCGCCACCCAACGACGACATTGCCGCGGTGCGGCCGATCTTCCGCTCCTTCGTGCCGCTCACTACGCCGAGCAGGACCTTTCCCAAACTCTCCGACATTCTCGCCAATGTCGCCGCGTTCGGCGAGTCGATGTCGACGCGCAACCGCACGATGACCTTCCGCCTCACCGCGCGCGACAACCGGGTCGGTGGCGGCGGTGTCGACCGCGCAGCGACGACGGTGACGGTGGCCGCGGCGGCGGGCCCGTTCGTCGTCACTTCGCCGAACTCGGCGATCACATGGACCGGCGGCACCAGCGAGGCGGTGACCTGGAACGTCGCCGGCACCGACGCCGTGCCGGTCTCCTGCGCCAGCGTGGCGATCGACCTGTCGACCGACGGCGGGAACAGCTTCACAGTTGCGCTCGACCCCGCGACCGCCAACGACGGCGCGGCGACGATCACGGTGCCGAACGCCCCGACCACCCAGGCGCGCGTCCGCGTCTCGTGCAACGGCAACGTCTTCTTCGACATCGGCAACGCCAACTTCACCATCAACGCCGGCGCGCCGCCGCCGAACCTGATCTCGATCCTGCCGGTCGCGGGCAGCGAGTGGGGCGGAACGGTGGTGACGCTCGCCGGTTCGAGCTTCGTCAACGGCGCGACGGTCTCGTTCGACGGTACGCCGGCGACGCTGGTCACGTTCAACGACTCGACCTCGATCTCCGCCACCGCTCCGGCTCACGCCGTCGGTGCGGTCGACGTCGCGGTCGAGAATCCCGACGCGCAAAGCGACACCCTCGTGGCGTCGTTCACCTACCTGCCCGACCTGCCTTTCGCCGACGGTTTCGAGACCGCAGACCTCTCGCGCTGGTCGGTCAGCTTGCCTTGACTTCGCCGGCGAGCTCGACGCGGTTGCGGCCGAGACGCTTGGCCTCGTAGCAGGCTTCGTCGGCGCGCCGCAGCAGCTCGGCGGCGTCTACCGGGAAGTCGGCCGCGGCGGCACCGCCGAGGCTGGCGGTGATGGCGATCTCCTCGCCCCCGGGCAGCGCCAGGAGGGGCGCCCGGTCGAGCGCTTCACGAACGCGCTCGGCGATCGCGCCGACCTCGGCGCCCGGCGTATGCGGCATGAGGACGACGAACTCCTCGCCGCCCCAGCGGAAGAGCAGGTCGGTTTCGCGCAGGGCACCTTCGATGCGGCGTGCGGCGCGCTCCAGGATGAGGTCGCCGATGGCATGCCCGTAGCGGTCGTTGAGCTCTTTGAAGCGGTCGAGATCGGCGAACAGGACGCCGATCCCCAAGTGCAGGCGGCGGCTGCGTTCGGATTCCTTCTGGAAGATCTGGGCGAAGGCGCGCCGGTTGGAGCAGCCCGTCAGGCTGTCCTGCAGCGCTTCGCGCCGCTGGCGTTCGCCCAGGCGGGCGAGCGCGGTCGAGAACATCCCGGTGGCGACGATGAGGGCGGTCGACAGCAGGCCCATGACCAGGACGATCTCGCGCAGGCGCGGCAGCAGCAGGTCGCCGCTCGCCGTGCGCGCGTCGAGGGCGATCTCGATCGTGCCGAGCGCCTGATGCACGCCGAGGAAGACCACCAGGCCGAGGATGCCGAAACCGACGACGGTCAGTGCGACGCCGTGCGTGTAGCTGAAATCGTGCAGCGGCGGCGAGACGAAGTGGCGGTCGATCCAGCCGCGCACCCGCCGGCCGCCAAGGCGGAGGATCGGCAGGACGATGAACAGCAGCTGCAGCAGGTCGCCGATCACCCAGCCGCGCCAGATGCGCTGCCCGGCGACCGGATCGAGCGCGTGGCTGCTGTTCCACAGGATGGCGGCGAGCGAGCCGGTGACCGCCGCCACCAGTCCGGCGCCGGCGAACCAGGCGAGATCTCGGCCGCGCCGTAGGTCCGGATCGACCCGCACCGCGACGAGCGACGCCCAGAGCATCAGGGTCTCCATCACTCCAGCGACGGCGAACAGAGCCGCCAACGGAAAATCGAGACCGGAGGCGAGGGCGCTGGCGAGATTGGCGAGGTAGATCGGAATCGCCGCCCAGGTCGGCCCCAGCCAGAGGGCGATCAGGATCGAGACGAGGAAGGGCGGAAAGATCGTCACTTCGAACGGGATGCCGCCGATCGCGAGCGCAATGCCGTTCCAGTCGAGCCAGACGTTGAGCACGCCGAAAGCGACGGAGGCCACGACGAGGGCGAGCCAGATCGCCACCAGACTGCGCAGGCGCGCACTTCCGCGCGCGGCCCGGAGCTCGGAGATCGGCCACCAGACGGGGCCGCGGTCGGGGAAGACCAGATTTTCGCTCACGACGGGCGCCAAGAAGCGCAATTACAGCACAACACGGGAGGGTGGTCGGGTCG
>JAGOCP010000202.1 GCA_017998715.1 Thermoanaerobaculia bacterium
CGGCCACCTCTACCGCGACGCCCTCGATGACCTCGACGACGAGCTCGCAGCGGCGGCCGACACCCGCGTCGCCGACCTTCTCCACCGCCGGACGGAGCTCCCCGACCGCGTGGGCGACCTCGCCTTCGCCGAGTATCGCTCCGGACGAAAGGTCTCCGGCGACGCCGAGGCGCCTCTGGCCTGGCCCGACTGGCTCGAGACGGCCAGCGCGCGCCCGGTCGGCAAGGCGCCGGCCGAGGAGCGTCAGCCGTTCGTCGCCCTCGCCGACGGCAGGATCTCCGCCGCTGCCCTGGCGCGGAGCGAGGACCGCGGCGTACTGGTCTACTACGCCGGCTCCCTCGACGCCGAGCTTCGCCGCCGCACCCACGTCTGGGTCGATCTGCTGCGCGACGACGATCCGCGCCGCAAGGCGACCACGCGGCTGCAGATCTTCGGCCGCGAGTTCCGCCTCGGCGGCCTGTGGCTCGATCGCACCCCCGAGCAGAGCGCCGAGTACTACAAGCTCAACCCGCCGGCGGCGGCCGATTCGCCGCGCTTCTGGGAGAAGCCGACGATCCTGTGGATGGAGTCGACCGGCTCGCTGCCCTGGCTCGCGACCGGGCAACCGGCCTCCGCGAGCATCGCGGCGGCGCTCGCCAGCAGCCCGCCGAGCCTCTTCCGCGCCATGCTCTCCACCTCGGCGGAGGTCGATTCGGCGGCCTGGCTCGCGCTGGTCGGCGTCGCGGTGCTCTTCGCCGAGATCTACCTCGTCGCCGCCGGCATCGCGATCTTCATGATCTTCGGGCTCTCACGCGCCGTGAATCGCCTCTCCAGCGCCACCGAAACGATCGGCCAGGGGGACTTCTCGACCCGCATCCCCGTCCGACGCAAGGACCAGCTCGGCGACCTCCAGCGTTCCTTCAACGAGATGTCCGAGCATCTTGAGGAGCTCGTGCAGACGGCGGCGCAGAAGGAGGTCCTGGACAAGGAGCTGGCGCTAGCGCGCCAGGTCCAGCAGGACCTCCTGCCGGCCGGGATCGAGGATCGCCCGGGCGTCGACTTCTCGACCTACTTCGAACCCAGCGCGGCGATCGGCGGCGACTATTTCGACATCCTCGCCGCCGGCGACGGCCGGGTCGCCGTGGTGGTCGCAGACGTCGCCGGCCACGGCCTGGCGGCGGGCCTGCGCATGGCATTGGTCAAGTCGGCGCTCACCCTGCTGGTCGAGGACCGGGTCGCCGCCCCCGCCATCCTCGCGCGCGTGCATCGGCTGTTGCGCAACAAGGCAGGCGAGCGCAGTTTCGTGACCGCGAGCCTGTCGCTCTTCGATCCGGCGACCGGGAGCTTCGAGCTGACCAACGCCGGCCACCCCCCCGCCTATGTCGTTCGCGGCGGCGGCCAGGTCGAGGAGATTCTCGCCCCGGGCATGCCGCTCGGCGCCATTGGCGCCGTCGGCGGCGTGGCGGCGCCGCCCGGCGAGGCGCGCGGCAAGCTCGCTCCCGGTGACGCCATGGTCTGGCTGTCGGATGGCTTGATCGAATGCGTCAACGCGGCCGGCGAGCAGTTCGGCTACGACCGCGTCCGCCAGCACCTGGCCGGCCCTCCTGCGAGCGCCGAGGCACTCCGCGACCGCCTGCTCGACGCCGTGCGCCGGCACACCCAGGGGCTGCCGGCTGACGACGACCGCACGCTGGTGGTGATGCGATATCGCGGGGCGGTCGACTAGCGAGATCGAGGGGCTTTGCCTACCAGGTCTCGATTCCGAGACCCTCGATCTGTCGAAAATGCTCATCGCGGGTCACGAGGACGAGCCCATGCTCGATCGCCGTGGCGGCGATCCAGATGTCGTTCTCCGGGATCGGGCGCCCCTTGCGGCGGAGGTCGGTCTTGATCGCGCCGTAACGACGCGCCGTCGCGCGATCACAGCTTCGCACCGTGCAATCGTCGGCGAAGGCCTCCGCGCGGCTGCGGTTCTCTGCGACTCGTTCCGATTTCTCGGCGCCGAACAGGAGCTCGCCGAGAGTGATCACGCTGATCGAAACCTCGAGATCGCTCTGAAAGTGGGCGAGAGCCAGGGGTTCGCGCTCGAGCAGAGCGATGACGATGTTCGTGTCGAGCAGCACCTCACCAGTCACGAGGGTCAACCTGTTCGCAGCCCTCCTCGATCGCTTCGCGCATCTGTCGCGCGGAATCCGGATCGAGGACACCGGCGTGCTTCAAGAGCGAGCGAGCGGGCACGCCGCGCGGCCGACTGACTGCGAGCGCATGAGTCAGCTCGCCGATGGTCCTCTGGAGATCGGCAGGCAGACGTTCGAAGTCCTCGAGGAGCTGGGTCTTCGTCGCAGGTGCAGTCATGGGTGGCGCCCCTTCAGCGTTGCGGCCGATTGTAGCTCGTCGGCATGTTCCAGTCGTCATCGCGGGCGGGGCCGCTCCACCTTACTTCCCTTGCCACTCGGCGATCTGCTGCTCGAGCTGCTCTTGGGTCACGAAGCGGCCCTCGGCGATCGCCTTGCGGCCCGCGCCGATCTTCTGACGGACATAGAGCGAATACATCGCGTCGCCCCACCTGGCGTCGGCCGAAAGCTGATCGGCGAGCTTGTGGATCTCTTCGCGGATCGTGTTCATGGCGGGCGGTTCCTCAGTGGACATTGTAGCGTGCCCGCTTCCCTCCTCGACCTGGCTCGCGCGCGGAGCTCAGGCTCACCCCTCTCCCCTGCTGGAGTTCGCTCGAGCCTGAGGCCTATCGAGCTCGCATTCGGGAACTGATTGCAGAGATCGAGGCCTGGAGAGCGCAACGCGAGGAAGAGACCGGCAAGGAACCTCTCGGCCGCGAAACCGTCTGTCGCCAACACCCGCATCAGGAGCCCAACCGGCTCGAGAAAGCTCAGGCTCCGCTTGTTCACGCCAGCGCGCCAGAGGTCCGCAGATCCCTTCGCAAGGACTACATCACCTTTGTCGCGGCCTATCGACAAACGGCCCGGCTGCTTCGCTCCGGCGTGAAGGAGGTCGTGTTTCCCGAAGGGGCGTTTGCTTCGGCATTGCCGGTGCGAGTCGCAGCGCGAGGCGGCGAGCGCCTGCGCGAAGGCGCGCGACATCCCTAAGCTCAGTTCTGACTCCCATCGCTCTTGCGGCCGAAGGCTACGCAGTGGTGCCGGGTCGCGGGTTCAGGAGTGCCTCGGCCAGCGATGCTGCCACCTTTTCGGCTCAGCCAGGTTCATCTCTGACTCGAATCGGGAGCTTGCGAGCGCGGGAAGAAGACTAGGCTGCTTCTCCTTCTGCTAAGCCGATGCCTCAGTGTCGAGCACTCCCGGAAAGAGGGTGGCACTTCTTCAGCACCTCCTCAGGGCACCATGGCACCACTTCAGAGCGCCGAAGCTTCGGAAAATCCGGCACTTCGTCCAGCACCTCGCACGGCTGTCAGCACAAATCTGCGAGGGCTTTGAGCCCGATTCGCTCGCGAGTCTCATCCTCCAAGGCACGGTGGACGTGGGGACGGGAAACAGAATCGCCGCCGCCACTAGCGAAGTTCATGCAGACCAAAGGAACACATACGCAACCGCGACGCCGAGGAGCGCGAAAGCCACGAGGAGGACGGGAAGCCAGACGGCCCAGGCACGGCGCGAACGGGTGGCGAAGAAAATCAGGGAAGCTCCCAGCAAGCCACCGCAGACGCCGAATCCCAGGATCGTCCAACCCGTGACGACCCACAGAGCCGTGGGATCCGACGCCGCAGCCGGTGAGGCCGCGAGAAGAACTCCGAACAGGAAGAGACCGAAGCGCCTAATGCTGATTCTCCTCTCGCCAAGGAGGCTTCACAGCGACTCCTACGGCGTCTGCACTTTCTACCACGCGGCCCGTTTGCTCCTCTTTGTAGCGCTGGTTCGAATACTCCACAGCGGCCCCAAGATCGCGCTCGGTGATCCACCCCTCGTCCGTCGTCGAAATCTGGCCTCGAACTTCCATCTCCCCGACAAGTTCCGGAAGCGTCTTGTCGCCGAGGCGAGGAACGTCGAACTCCTCGGGGCGGAACGAGAGATCCAGAGCTTCCTTACCTTCGGTCACACGCCAATCGCTCTCAAGCTGAAGCATCGCCCGCACCTGTCCCTCCGCGAAGCCGGCCAATTTCTTGTGGCCCTCCAGATCTAGCCTGCCGGGGATCGTCCCGCCCGGAGGAAGCTCGGTGGCTAGTTTCAGCGACTCCACAATTTCGTCAGTGGCCGCTCCCTTGCACCGGTCGCCGCAACGCTGCTTGAGTGCGTCCGCGAGCGAGCGCACGTACTTGAGGTAGAGCTCAGGTCGCGCTTGAATCGTGTCAGGGGCGGTGCCGTGCTTGGCATGACCGGGTCCGGTCGAATAGAGCAATGCGGAATTCTCGAGGTCACGGTGCGAGAAGGTGTCGCCAAGTCGATGGGCCGCAAGTCCCGCAGCGGCTAGAGTCGGCGAATCAGCGAGTGCCTGGCGAGCGCGTTTGCTCTCCAGGGAGGCGTTCGTGCCGGTCAACGCGTGAACGGATGGCTGGTTGATGTCTCGCCGCGAGCGAGCGTCCTCGGATCCTCGCCCTGGCCAAGCAGCGTCCTTGCCCTTCTCGAAACCGGCGGAGATTTGATTCGCGACGGCATCGAGGGACGAGACCTCATCCGGCACCTGCGTGTAGAAGGCGAAAGTCCTAGCCTCCTCCGGACTCATTCCGACGCGAAGTGCTACATAGTAGGGCGTGTAGTAGTGGCCGGCCTCGGAGTAGCGACCGGTCGGGTCCGTGTAGACGGTCGGGTTTCCGTTCCCGTACGCGTATTCGTGCAGGCTCGTTGGCATCATGGGATCGCCGCCCCCAGGGTCCTCGGTGATGAAGCGGCCGATCTCCGGATCATAGTAGCGGGCCCTGGCGCTATACAGGCCAGTCGCTTCGTCGAACTGATGCCCCGTGAAGAGGAATGGGTTCGACGAGGCGCCAGCTATCGACCGCAAGCTCCCCCAAGCGTCATAGCTGTACCGGGCCACTAGAGAGCCGTCCGGCTTGATCAAATTCACCGACGAACCAAGGCCATCGACGAGATAGTAAGCGTGCCCCTCGGCGAGTCGACGCGCCGCAAGAAGGCGATCACCTGCGTACTCATACTTCGCGATTGTGTTACCCGCGTCGTCTGTCTCGAGGAGAATCCTGTCGTCGTCCCAGACATACCGCACGACGCTCCCGGAACCGGCCTTCCTTGTCCGGCGGCCTCGACTGTCGTAGCTGTACGATTCGATCAACACGCCGTCGCGCCGCACCTCCTGGAGGAGATTGCGCGCATCGTAGATGTAAGTCCAAAAGGCGCCGTTTTCGAATTTCGACGTGACGTTGCCGCTCGCGTCGTAGGCGTACGTCGTTGGGCCGGACTGAGCGGCTGCGGTCGCGGCGACGATCGACATGACCAAAACCATCCATGCGCGGCGATTTCCCATCGGCCTCTCCCAGAGCGCCCTCGTCCTTCGCGTTGGCAGCCGGATCTGTTCGACTCGGCCTATGAGTACTCTACAAGCGCCTCGACTGCGGAGCGAAAGGCAAGCTCCTGCAGCTTCTTTCCTTTACCGAAGATTTCTGCCGGCAGGCCAATGCCGCCGACCTTCGCGGCGATGCCGAGCCACGCCCCCCGCGCGGGTTGCCGCGCAAACTCCTGAGTCAGCTCCAAACTAGTCGTCCGCTTCGCGAGCCGGATGTTGGCTCCCAGCTTCGGCGCGGCCTCGGTGACTTGCAGGCCGAGATCTTCGGGCGCGACCGCCCCCATGCCCATCACCGGACCGGTGGGCAGGAGCGCCAGGGTGAGGAGGAGGCGCGCGGTGGCTCGCTGACTCGACTTGAAGCGCGACGCGATCATGGGGCGAGCGCGAGCATAGCGAAGGAGGGCCAGGTCCGGAGCACGGCCTCGGTCTCGCTAGAGTCGACCATTCCCCGCGCGGAGGCCCGCCGTGATCCCGATCCTCTTGGTCGCCTTCGCCGCGCTTCTCTCTTGCATCGTGCTCCGAACGACGCGAGTCGCCGCTCGACCCAGAAGGCGGCATCGCAAACCCTCCGAGACATTCGCGAAAGTCCACGGATTTCAGCAACGGAAGCCCGCGTGGGTCCGGAAGGAAGTCTTGCGTCTCAAAGCCCTGCTGCCCGACGGCGCCCGCAAGATCGCCGACACCTTCAATCTTCTCCACGCCCATCGCGGAGAGACCGTCGGCAAGACTTTCGTCGCCGAACTCGTCAAGAAACACCACGAAGAGATCGTTCGCCTACGCCGAGAGCTCAAGCATCGCAAGCCCCGGAAGGTCCCGCGGAATCTCGTTTGGGCGTTGGACCTCACGTTTCTCCCGGGCCCGGAGGCGCCACGTCCGGTCTTCGGCATTCTCGACCACGGCTCCCGCCTATGCCTCGCTCTCACCTCTCTACGCGATCGCTCCACGATCGGCATTCTTCGCTGTCTGCTCGATGCTCTCGAGCGCTTCGGGAAACCTCAGATCCTCCGCACTGACAACGAGCCGATCTTCACTTCACGCCTGTTTCGCCTGAGCCTTTGGCTACTCGGAATCCGTCACCAGCGAACCACCCCTCATTGC
>JAGOCP010000203.1 GCA_017998715.1 Thermoanaerobaculia bacterium
CTCTCGCCACGGCGCTCGGTCTGCGCGCCGCGCTCGCCGTGCCGGTCGTCGCGCTCTCGAACCTGGCAGCGCTCGCGCTGCACGCCGAACCGCCGGACTCACCCGTTGTCGTGGCCCTGGTGGACGCTCTGCGCGACGAGTGGTTCGTACAGGAGTTCCGACGCGATGGAATTCAGCTCGTCGCGATCCGTTCGCCGTTACGTACCGCCGCGCCGGACCTCGCCGCGCCGCCAGGCGCGCTCGTCGCGATCCACCAGACGCAGCCCGTTCCGGCCGCCCTGGCGGCGCTCCCGGTGCGGCGCGCGCAGGACCTCGCCGCCGCCGTCGCTGCCGCCGCGTCGGCCGGCCGGCTGCAGCACCTGCTCACCGCAGCGCTCGATCCGCTCTATCTGCGCGCCTTCACGCCGCGGAACCCCCAGGTTTGACTCCGCCTGCCGGCGCCTTCCGCGTCCGATCCGCAGCGCCTGCGGATATCGTCGAGCTCGCCGCGCTCGAGCTCTCGGCTTTCGCGGAACCCTGGTCGTCCAGCGCGCTCGCCGGCTTTTGGGAGGTCCCGGGAGCCCGCGCCTGGCTGGCCGAGACTGCGGACGGGGAGGCCGTGGGCTTCGCTCTCTTCCGCATCGTTCCGCAGGCGCTCGAAGCCGAGCTGCTGCGGATCGGCACCGCGGCCGGCTGGCAGCGCAAAGGGGTGGCCGCCCATCTGTTGACCCTCGCCCTGGCGGAGCTCGACCGCCAGGCGATCGCCAGCTTTCTCGAGGTCCGGGCCGACAATCTCGCGGCGCAGGAGCTCTACCGCCGCCTGGGTTTCACCGTCACCGACCGGCGGCGCGCCTACTACCGTGACGGCTGCGACGCCTGGCTCTACTTCCGTCCGCCAGGAGCCCGCGCCGGTTGAGAGCGCAAATGCCGGGTGCTATCCTCGTTTCGGATCGTTTCCAACCGGAGAAAGGAGAGCTCGCCTATGCCGAATCTCGACGCCCTCAGACAGGAGTTCCTGCGCAACAGCGAGGCCTTCCGCCTGCTCCACCAGGAGCATCACGAATGCGAGGAGCGCCTGACGCAGATCGCCCAGAGAACCCTCCCGTCGCAGGAGGACGAGGCTGAGGAGAAGCGTCTCAAGATCCACAAGCTCGCGCTCAAGGACCGGATGGAAGCGATGATGCGCGAACATCAGGAATCCCAGGTTAGCGCCTGAGCTCGATCGGGTTCTTCTCTTTCCCGTTCCCGGGCGGCTGCGGATGAGCTTCGCCAAGGAGGCGTGGGCTTTCGTTCTGCCGCTGGTGGCTATCGCGGTGGCGCTGTTCTGGTTCGAGCGCCGCGCCGCCGCGATCGCCGTCGCGCTGTTGAGTCTTCTCGTCCTGCTGTTCTTCCGCGATCCCCGGCGCCAGTACACCGGCCCCGACAGTGTCGTCCTCGCCGCCGCCGACGGTCTCGTCACGGCGGTCGAGGACGTCGTCGATCCGGAGATCGGTCCCGGCCCTTATCGCCGCGTCGTGACCTTTCTCTCGGTCTTCGACGTCCACGTGCAGCGCTGCCCGGTCGCCGGCGAAGTGGTCTTCTCCGCGTTGCTGCGCGGCCAGAAGCTCGCCGCTTACCGCGCCGACGTCGGCGACAAGAACGAGCGCTACACCAACGTGTTTCTGCGCCCGAACGGCGACCGCATCGGCGTCCGGCAGCTCGCCGGGCTGATCGCGCGCCGCGTGGTCTCCTATCTCGGCAAGGGAGACCGTCGCCAGCGCGGCGAGCTCATGGGAGTGATCAAGTTCGGCTCGCGGGTCGACCTCTACGTTCCGGCCTCCTACGAGATCCTGGTCAAGAAGGGCGACCGCGTCCGCGTCGGCGAGACGCCCATGGCGCGCGATAGCAGCGCGGCGACGCCGGGAACGCGATGAGCGCGCCGGAGTCCCGGCTGTTACGCCACCGGCGCAGGGCCGCATTCCTGCTGCCCAGCGCCTTCACCATCGGCAACATCTTCTTCGGTTTCTTCGCGATGATTCTGGCCTTGCGCGGCCGCTTTCTCTGGGCCGCGGGCTGCATCCTCATCGCCGCCGTGGTCGACAACCTCGACGGCCGAATCGCCCGCATGACCGGGACCGAAAGCGATTTCGGGCGCGAGTTCGACTCGCTCGCCGACGTCGTCACCTTCGGCGCCACGCCAGCCCTCGTCGCCCACCTCTGGGGCCTGTCGGTGTGGAGCCGGCTGGGGTGGCTGGTGCCGCTCTACTTCGTCGTCTGCTGCGCCACCCGCCTCGCCCGTTTCAACGTGCAGACGGTGCGCGCCGACAAACGGTACTTCGTCGGCCTGCCCTGTCCGGCGGCGGCCGGCGGCATCGCCTGCATCCTGCTCGCCGCTCCGCACGCCGAAGGGCGGCGCTGGTTGCTCGTCGGCATGGCAGCGGCGCTCCTGCTGCTCGGCAGTCTGATGGTCTCGACCTTCCGCTATTGGAGCTTCAAGGCTCTCGACCTGCGGCAGCCGCACAGCTACCGCATGGCGCTCCCGCTGGCGGCGATGATCCTGCTGCTCGCTTTCTACCCGGAAGCCTTCCTGCCGGTGATGGCCAGTGCCTACGCGCTCTCCGGCCCGGCGCTCTGGTTGGCCAATCGTGCCGGCATCGGCCGGACGCCGCCGCCGGAGGCAACCGCCGCGTGAGCCGCATCGCGCTCGTCCATTCGCTCTCGCTGCTCGGCAAGGAGGTCGCAGAACGCCTCGCGCAACGCCCCGACCTGTGCTCCGATCTGCGCCTCTTCGCGCTCGACGAAGAGATGGTCGGCACGCTGACCGAGGGCCTCGACGGCGCCGCCTTCGTCGGCCGGGTCGAAGAGGACTGTTTCGCCGGCGTCGATCTCACCATTCTGTGCGGCGAGATCGAGCTCGACCGCAAAGCTCTCGCCCTGCTACCGCCGGGAGGGCGGGCCATCGTCGCCTCGCACGGCGCGACCATCGCCGACGGCTTTCCGGCGGTCGCCGGCGTCGAGGAGTTCGCCTGGCTCGGGCACGACCGCCTGCTCGCCCCGTCGCCCGCCGCCGTCGGGCTGACCCGCCTGCTCGAACCGCTGCGCGCTCTCGGCCTGCGCCGGGCGGTGGCGACCGCCGTGCTGCCGGCGTCCGAGCTCGGCGCCTCCGGTATCGACGCGCTGTTCGAAGAGAGCCGCGCGCTGCTGGCGCTCGCCAAACCGGCGAAACCGGAGCACTTCCCGGCTCAGATCGCGTTCAATCTCCTGCCCGGTGTCTTCCCGGGCATCGAGATCGCCCGCCAGGCCCAGCTCGCACTCGGCCTCGCCGGAGAGCCCGCCGGTCCGCCCCACGCGCGGATCTCGGTTCAGACGGCCCAGGCGGGGATCTTCCACGCGGTCACTTTGAGCCTGTTCGTCGAACTCGGCAAGGAGATCGAACCGGCAGCCTTGCGCAAGCTCATCGGCCGCGCCGGAACCCTCGCCCGCAAGCCCGCGGCGCTCGGACCGGTGCAGGCAGCCGGCGAAGAAGAGCTCCTGGTCGGCGAGGTTCAGGCGGCCGGCGACAACAGCTTCTGGATCTGGGCGACGATCGACAACCTCACCGTCGGCGGTGCCGGCAACGTCCTCCGGCTGGCCGAAACGGTCCTCCGGCCGGGCACCGCTTCCTGATCCGGAAAGAACCGCGCGAGCGCCGGGAAATGAAGCCCGGCAGCCGGTTGTTATAGTCGCTGCGTTGCGGCGACGCCGTCCGCATCGCCCCTCACCGCGTATCTCCCTGTGAAAGGAGCTCTTCGGTCGCATGACGAACGCAGCGCCGTCCCCAGACAGTCATTTTCGTGTCGCGATCCTCGGTTCCGGTCCGGCCGGCCTGACCGCAGCGCTCTACGCCGCCCGGGCCGGGCTCGAGCCGGTCATCTTCGAGGGCAACCAGCCCGGCGGCCAGCTGACCATCACCACCGAGGTCGAGAACTACCCCGGCTTCGTGCACGGCATCCAGGGCCCCGAGCTCATCGACCAGATGCGCGAACAGGCACGGCGCTTCGGTGCGCAGGCGAAGTTCGAGCTGGTCACCGAGGTCGATTTCTCGCAGCGCCCCTTCCGCTTCCGCAGCGACGACAAGAGCTACTCCGCCGACGCCCTCATCCTCTCGACCGGCGCCTCGGCGAAGCTCCTCGGCCTGCCCTCGGAACGGGAGCTCATGGGCTACGGCGTCTCAGCCTGCGCGACCTGCGACGGCTTCTTCTTCAAGGGCAAGGAGGTCGCGGTCATCGGCGGCGGCGACACCGCGCTCGAAGAGGCAACCTACCTCACCCGCTTCGCCGCCAAGGTCACGGTGATCCATCGCCGCCGCGAGCTGCGCGCCTCGAAGATCATGCAGGAACGGGCGGCCGCCAACCCGAAGATCGCCTGGATCTGGGATGCCGAGGTGGTCGACATCCTCGGCAGCCGCGACGCCGGAGTCTCCGGACTCCGCCTGCGCGATCGCACGACCGGCGCGGAGTCGGTCTTCGCCACCGAAGGTCTCTTCGTCGCCATCGGCCACCAGCCCAACACCCAGGTCTTCGGCGGTCAGCTGGCGACGAACGCAGCCGGCTACCTCTTGGTCGAGGAGCCGACCACGCGCACCGCCATTTCCGGTGTCTTCGCCTGCGGTGACGTCACCGACCCGCTTTATCGCCAGGCAGTCACCGCCGCCGGCAGCGGCTGCAAGGCAGCGATCGACGCCGAACGCTGGCTGGAGGCACAGCACGGATGACGAATCAAGCCAGAACCCTGGGCGAGCTCAAGCGCACTTCGTACCGCTCCCAGACCGTGCGCTCGGAGATCCGCGCCAACCTGCGCCGCAAGCTTGCGGCCCGCCAGGAGCTCTTCCCCGGCATCGTCGGCTACGAACGCACGGTGATCCCGGCGATCGCCAACGCTCTGCTCGCCGGGCATGACTTCATTCTGCTCGGACTGCGCGGGCAGGCGAAGTCGCGCCTGCTGCGCCAGCTCACCACGCTCCTCGATCCGGAGATTCCGGTGCTCGCCGGCAGCGAGGTGAACGACGACCCGCTGGCGCCGATCTCGACCTGGGGCGCGCGCCGCATCGCCGAGGCGGGCGACGACGCGGCGATCGAATGGCTGGGCAGCGAAGCTCGCTACAGCGAGAAGACGGCGACTCCGGACGTGTCGATCGCCGACCTCCTCGGCGACATCGATCCGATCAAGGCGGCGACCCGCCGGCTGACCTACGCCGACCCGGAAGTCATCCACTTCGGGATCATCCCGCGCACCAACCGCGGCATCTTCGCCATCAACGAGCTGCCGGATCTCGCGCCCCGCATCCAGGTCGGGCTCCTCAACCTGCTCGAGGAGCGCGATCTGCAGATCCGCGGCTTTCCCGTCCGCCTGATGCTCGACATGCTGTTCGCCTTCTCCGCCAACCCCGAGGACTACACCAATCGCGGTTCGATCATCACGCCGCTGCGCGACCGCATCGCCTCGCAGATCCTCACCCACTATCCGCCCAGTGCCGCGCTCGCCGCCCAGATCACCGCCCAGGAGGCGTGGACGGAGCGCGAAGGCGCGCCGATCGTTCTCACCGACGAGGCGCGCCTGCTGGTGGAAGAGATCTCGATCGCCGCCCGGGAGAGCGAGCTCGTCGACCAGACCTCGGGCGTCTCGGCGCGCGTCGCCATCTCGGCGCTCGAGCTCCTGGCCTCCAATCTCGAGCGCCGGGCCCTGACTACCGGCGATCGCCCGGTCTATCCTCGCCTGTGCGATCTGCCGCCGCTCCTGCCGGCGCTCACCGGCAAGCTCGAGATGGTCTACGAAGGCGAGCAGCAGGGTCCTGAAGTGGTGGCGCGCAAGCTCATCGGCACGGCGGTCAGAAAGCTCTTCGAGGCGCGCTTCCCCGAGCTCGACAAGGAGCCTGCCGGCGCCGCCGCCGAGGAGCCCGGGCCGTACACGCCGGTCTTCGCCTGGTTCGCCGCCGGCAACGCAGTGACTCTCTCCGACGAGATGCCGTTCGTCGAATACGAAGCCGAGCTCGCGCGCGTCCCGGGGCTCCAGGCGCTCGCGACGCAGACCGGCGCGCCGGGCGCGAGCCGTGAGCAGCTCGCCTTCTGGTGCGAGCTGGTGCTCGACGGTCTCCACCAGAGCGTGAAGCTCGCCCGCCACGACCTCGACAGCACCGTGAGCTACAAGGAGTTGCTGAAGTTCCAGCTGGTCAAGCCGCCACGGCGCGGCCCGCGGCGCGGCACCGGCGAGTACAACTGACCCGGCCCCGCCGGACGAGCCATGCGCCACCGCTACTTCCATCTCGATCCCGACCTGCTGCGCCAGATGCTGGCGGGAATGGATCTCATGCGGCTGTTCAACCAGCTGCTGCTTGCCTCCGCCGGCGACGCCGAGGAGGCGATGGCATGGATGCGGTACCTGCAGGAGCAGGGTTACATCGACGAATCGGTCGACCTCGATGCCTTCTTCGCCGCGCTCGAGAAAGAGCGGCTGCTCGAGAGCGACGGTGAAGGCGGCCTGGTGCTCTCGGGCGCCGGCGAGCGCCAGATCCGCAGGAGCGCCTTCGAGCAGATCTTCTCCGGCCTCGCCAA
>JAGOCP010000204.1 GCA_017998715.1 Thermoanaerobaculia bacterium
TTCGACGTCGTCGACCGTGCGCTGTTTCGCCAGCACAAGTGCGACCGCGAGCACCGTGAGCGTGATCGCCGCCGCCGGCAGGTCGATCCCGAAGCCGTCGAAAACACGCCGCAGAGAGAGGTTGCGCGGCGAGAAGATCGGCGGCTCCGCCATGCGCTGGAGGAGAGCCGGAATCTCGCCGGCCCAGGGCAGAAGACACAGCGCCGTCACCGGCGCCCAGGCGAGGGCCTCGACCGCGGCGCTCGCTCGGCTCCGCCTCGCCTCCGGTCGGAGCAGCCAGCGAGCCGAGAGATAGAGCGCGCCGACCAACGCGATCGGCTTGAAGGCGACGCTCACGCCGACCAGAACGGCGCCGAGGAGCGGTCTCTGCCTCCCGAGATGCCACCCGGCGAGCGCCAGTCCGACCGCGACCGGCGTCGTGTTGCCGACCCAGAAGGTGTAGTGGACGATCGGGAGAAGCGCGACAAGCGCCGCAGCGAGCGCGAAACGCCCAGGTGAGGAGAGGCCGGCAAAACCGGCGGCGAAGAGCGCGAGGCCGGCGACCGCCAGCAGATTCGCGCCGCGCATCACCGCGAGAAAGAGCCCGATTCCGCCGCGTTCGAGGACGACCGCACCCAGCTCGGCGAACGGCGGCGGGTAGTTGTACTTCTCCTGGTCGTAGGGCGAACCGCCCGCGGCGACGAGCTCCGCCGCCTCGACGAAATCCGGCTCGTCCTGCTGCGGCGCCGGCTGCAGCAGCGCTGCGTGGTGCACGAGCGCGGCCACAGCGACGACGCCGGCAAATCCCAGCGCGGCGAGGAATCGACCGGAGCGCGACCCGAGGAGCGACAAGCGGGGCGACGCTAGCATGCACCGCCTGCGGTATCGTCCCCGGCATGCGAAAGCTCCTGGCAGTCGTCCCTTTACTGGAAGCCTTTCTTCTCGCTGGAATCGCCTGTGGAGCGACGCAGCCGACGGTCGAGAGCAACGCCGCCGGCGACCCCCTCGTCTCGACCTTCTCGATCGTCGCACTCGACGCGGCGACCGGCGACCTCGGCGTCGCCGTGCAGTCGAAGTTCCCCAACGTGCGCGCCGTCGTGCCCTGGGCGCGAGCGGGGATCGGGGCGGTGGCTACCCAGAGTTTCGCCAAGATCTCGTTCGGCAACGACGGCCTCGACCTCCTGGCGCGCGGCGCGACGGCAGAGGAGGCTCTCACCATCCTGCTGCGCGACGATCCGCTGCGCGAACAGCGCCAGGTCGGCATCGTCGATGCGCGTGGCCACGCCGCGACCTGGACCGGCAAAGAGTGCTTCGCCTGGGCCGGCGGGCGGATCGGACAGACCGCGGCAGCGACAAGGTCGATAGGTCTCGGCGCGGGCGTGGGTACGGTCGTCGCAGGTAGCGGCTTCACCATTCAGGGCAACATCCTGGTTTCGGAGGCGACCGTCGAAGCGATGGCCAGGGCCTACGAGACGACACCGGGAGAGCTCGCCGACCGGCTGATGGCGGCGCTCGTCGCCGGCGGCAAGGCGGGCGGCGACCAGCGCGGCGAGCAGAGTGCGGCGCTTCTCGTGACGCGCAAGGGGGCCGGCTACGACGGCTCCGACAACTTCATCGACATTTCGATCTATGACCATCCGACGCCGATCGCCGAGCTCGAGCGGCTCTATGCGTTGAACCGCCTCTACTTCACCCGCTCGAGACCGGAGAACATGATCCCGGTGACGCCCGAGATCGCGCGCGAGATCCAGTCGATCTGGATGCAGCGCGGCTTCGCCAAGGGGCCGGCCGACGGCGTCGTCGATGCGCGCTTCCAGAAGTTGCTGGTCGACTACATGGGCTGGGAGAACTACGACATCCGGGTGGAGAACGTGCAGAAGATCGACCTGGCGAAGGGCGAGAGATTGATGATCGATAAGGAGGTTCTGGCCGATATCCGCGAGGTTTTTCGCACCGGCCGCTTCAAGCCGAGCCTGCACCGTTAGAAATCCGACGCTCGAACGTAGTGGCTATGACATGAGAACTCTCCGCGACAGCCTTGCCTTCGCCGTGCCGCTTCTCGCGGTCTGCGTCGCCTCATCGGCTCCCCTTGTAGCTTCGCCGGCGAAACTCGCGCTCGCCCACCAGCGTCTCGAGCTGCCGGGCGTGCCGGTCGAATCGTTCGCGGTCGATCTCGATCGCGACGGGCGGCGCGATCTCGTCGTCGTCGTCGCCTCGACCTCCTGGGGGGAGGTCGGGATCGAGGAGCCGATGCAGGTCGACGACGAGGGGACCTTCGTCGACGTGCTGACGGTCGTTCCCACGGTGCTCGATCGTCGCGAGTTGCTGCTCTTCCGCGGCGTCGCCGGGCAGGGCTTCGCGGTCGAAGCGCTGCGCCTCGAGTTGCCTCCCTCGGTGCACGCGATCGAGGCGGGGCCGCCCTCGGCGCCGCTCCTCGCCTGGACCGACGACGGCGTGGCGGAGATCGTTCTCACCCCGGCATCCGGCGAGCAGGGAGGCACGGCCGGCGAGGCGCCCGCACCCGTGATCGGGATCGTGCCGCGCATCGCGGCCCGCACCCTGTTCGCCGGCAGCAGCTCGTTCGTCGCCCGCAGCGGTCTGACCGCAGACCTCGACGGCGACGGTTCCGACGACCTGTTCGTGCCGGCGGTCTCCGGTCTCGCCGTGCATTTGTCCACGGCGGCGGGCCTGTCCGCGGTCGCCGCCTCGGTCGTCGCCCCTCCGGAAGACGATTCCGCGCCTGCTTCGAGCCCGCTGCCGCGCCCCGAAGGGCGCGAGGACGAAGAGGAGGCGAGTCCCTTCCGGCAAAAAGCGGGCGTCGTCCGCGAGGTGCTCCTGCCCGAGGTGTTGGATCTCAACGGCGACCGGCTTCCCGACCTGCTCTACCGCGATCCCAGGCTCGCAGGCGACGGCGTGCGCGTCCGGCTCAATCTCGGTGAGGGCCGCTTCGGCCCGGCTTTCGATCCGCTGACCGGATGGGACGCGGACACTGCGAGTGCAGCGCTCGCCGCAGACGCCAAGGCGAAGACGGCGCCGACGCGGGAGGTCGCCTGGCTCGGAGATCTCGACGGTGACGGACAGGCCGAAGTGGTGACCGCGCTGGAGATTCCCAGCGCCAAGGATTCGATGCGCGCGGAGCTCGCCGAAGCGAAGCGGCCGCATGCCCGGATCAGCGTCCACAGTCTGGGAGCGGATGCAAAGTGGGACCGGGTGCCGAAGGCTGCGTTCACCGTCGAGGGCTACGTGTTCGAGGGCCGCGGAGGCGACGAAGGCGAAGGCGGCGGTTTCTCTCTACCCTCGGGAGTGCGTGACCTGGACGGCGACGGCAAGCTCGATCTCGTCGCCCTGTCGCTCGACTTCAGCCTGTTCGAGGCGATGCGGGTCCTCGCTACGAAGTCGATCAAGCTCGGCCTCGACTTCGGGATCTACCGGCAGGGGGAAGGGCTGTCGTTCCGGCCAGTGCCCAATCTCGATCTCGCCGGCGAGCTGCGTTTGCGCCTCGACAGCCTGGCGCTCGGGCAGCTTTCCTCCTTCGCCGGCGACTTCGACGGCGACGGCCGCGCAGACTTCGTGCAACTCGGGCGGGGAAAGAAGGTGACGATCCACCGCGGTCAGCCCGGTGCCCGTTACGCTCCGGAGCCCGACCTCGCGATCACGCTCGAGCGCGAGCCGCTCGACGTCGCGCTGGTCGCAGTCAACGACCTCGACGGCGACGGCAGGAGCGACCTCTGCGTCACCCAGCCGATCGGCGGCAAGACGATCGGCGCGCGCGCCGCATTCGATCTCTATCTTTCGGGTGGTGTCCGGTGACTGCGCTGGGATTCAAGCAGAAAAGCTTGCTGGTAAAGGGGTTGGCGACGCGAGCTGGGGTCGCGGGAGCGCTCGCCGTCTGCGTCGCGTTTGCGCCCGGGACTCCGGCTTCTGCCTTGCCGCACGGTGCGGTCGCTTCGGCTCCGGGCATTTCCGTGGTCGCGGAAGGGGGGGCCGAGCGCTGGATCGTCGAGCTTGGCGGCGTGCTGGTCGCGGCGCTCTCTCCCGAGTTCGCGGTGGGCGAGGACGGGCTCCTGCTTCTGGTGCGGCCGCCGCGCAAGCCCGACGGGCCGCGCCGGCTTCTGCGCCTGCGGCTCGCACCCGAGCCGCGGCTCGACCTGCTGGCGGAGGGTCTCGACGGCTGGATCGACTCGTTGGCTGCGGCCGAGCTCGTTCGGGGTTCGGGGCCGGAGCTGATCGCCGGTGGACCCGACCGCCTGGTCACGCTGGGTCCGCTGTCGAGTCTTGCAGCGCCTCTCGCGGCGCGGACGCTCTTCGAGGTCGAAAGTTTCGACCCGCGGGCGCTCGCTCCGGGACTGCTTAGGCGAGGACTGGACCGCCGCTTCGCCGTCATCGAGCCAGGCGCGCTGCGCTTTTGGGATTCCGCTGACGGCACCTGGACGCGGCCTTCGCGGTTACCACTGGAGGTGGCGCGCACTGGCAGCGGATTGCGTCTTTCGAGTCCACCCGTCGCGGCGGTCCGATCCCCTTCTGGCGAGGTCTATCTGGCCGGACCCGAGGCCGTCGGCTCGACTCGGCTGAAGTGCCTGCGGATCGACACAGCAGCAGTCGGCGAAGTGCCGGAGGAGCTCTGGGCTTCCTTGCCCGGACCGGAGAAGGTCTCGCAGAGCTGGCCGTTCGAAATCGACGGCGTACCGGTGCTCGTCGTACGGACGCAGGCGTCGGACGAGGTCAACCTCTTCGAGCGCCAGCGCCTGCGCGTCCTGCCTCTTGCCGCCGACCGCACGCGCGCCGGCGGCGCGCCGACGCTCGCCGTCGAGCTCGACAGCAAACGCTGGCACGAGACGGCGATCGCCCTTGGCGACGTCGACGGCGATGGCCACGACGACCTCCTCGCCGCTTTCCCCGAGGGCCTCTCGGGGTCCGACCTGGTCGTGCAGTGGTGGCGGGGTGAGGGCCGCGGCCGATTCGAGAGCCGCGCGCACCGCAGCGACATGAAGAAGGCTCCCGGCGGCTGGGCGCTCGTCGCCGCGCCTGAACCGGGGCTTTTCCTGGTCGGCAACGGAAAGATGGAGCTGCGGCCGTTCTCGGCAGCCGGAAAGAGCGCTGTCGCCGAACGTGCCGGGCTCACCGTGTCGCTTCCCGCTCTGCCGGTTCCTGCGGCGGCGAAAGCCGAAAAGAAGGTGACGATTTCCGTCGGCGGCGAAGGCGACAGCTCCAAGGTCGAGAACATCGATCCCGAGGCCCTGCCGCTCGGCGCCGTCGACCTCGACGGCCGCGCCGGTGCCGAGCTCCTCGCCGTGCAAGGCAGCGGCAACGGCAACGAGCGCCTGATTCTCCTGCGCGCGCGATCCGACTAGGCGAAAGTCAAGGCACGGTGGCCGACCAGGCCGCGGTGTCGCTGCTCTCGAAGCCGTCGGCGAAGAGCTGCGGCAATCGGCAGTTCGAGCAGACAAGGGCGAAGTCCTGATCCGTGGGGAAGCCGTTGTACGGCACCCCGTCGCCGCCGATCGAGCTCCCGGTGATCGTCACCGTCACCGGACCGGAAGCGGGAGTCGCGAGGTAGACATTCTCCAGGTTGTTGAGACTGTCGGCGATGCCGCCCGGCACCGAGGACCCGGCACTGAAGACATTGCCGCGGTAGGTCTGCGCGTTGTGGACGACCTCGAGATCGAGGTTGTTGACGAGGGCCGGATTCGCTCCGGCGGCGCCGGGCGCATCGGACCAGGCCAGAGTGACGCGCAACGGCTGGCCGGGGTCGTCGACGACGAAATGGCGAGTCAACTGCTGCCCGGTGCCAGTGAATGCCTGCTGCTGATCGAGCGCGACGACCGCCGCCGCCGGCTGGATCACCCGCGTGATGTCGATCCGGCCCCACCCCTCGTTGTTGTTCGGAATGTTGGCACTGCCCATGTCGACGGCGGCATTGACCAGCAGCGCCTTCGCCAGCGCCATGCTCGGATTGGCGCCGCCGTGCGCTCCGCGCCACCACTCGGTGAGGAGGATCACCGCGCCGGCGACGTGCGGGCTCGCCATGCTGGTGCCGGAGCAGAAGGCGTAGCGGTTGCTGGTGCCGGCAATCGCCGTCGAACAGCTGCCGCCGGTGTCGTTGCGCGTCGAGGCGATGGAGGAACCGGGCGCGGTGATCGTCGGCAGCGTGCGGCCGTCGATCGCCGGGCCGCGGCTGCTGGAGGATGAGATCGCTTCGATGCTGCCGGCGCGCGCGTTCAGGCTGTTGGCGACGCTGAGGATGTTCTTGGCCTCCTTGGGCTCGGTGATCGTCGACGCCCCCGAGCCGGAGTTGCCGGCGGAGAAGACCTGCAGGAAGGGTTCGGCGACGCTCGGCGTATCGAGGTTGCCGTCGCGCACGAGGATGTCCGACAGGCGCGCGTCCGCGGTGTATCCGACGCCGGCGAGTCCGGTGGTGCTCCAGGAGTTGTTGGAACCAATCGCGCCGCCCGAGAGGGCGATCCTGGTCGCGTCGGCGAGCAGGACGGAATTGGCGAAGACGTTGACCGCGAAGATGCTGGTTGCCGGCGCCATGCCGAGGCCGTA
>JAGOCP010000205.1:0-4870 GCA_017998715.1 Thermoanaerobaculia bacterium
TCGCCGCCCCTGCGGTCGCGGTCGCTGCGGACTTGACCTTCGTTCCGGTCACGCCGTGCCGCGTGCTCGACACCCGCTGCATCGCGCCGGCCCAGGCTGCGGCCACCTGCCCCGATGCCCCCACTGCGGGCACGGGCAGCGGCAACGACTTCGCCGCCAGCGAGACGCGCGCCTTCAACATCGTCGGCACCTTCGATCAGGTGGCGCAGGGTGGGCAGCTCGCGAGCTGCGGCGTGCCAGAGTACGTGGGGCCCCTGCCGACGGCCCGTGCGGTGGCGATCAACATCACCGCGATTTCGCCCAACAACAAGGGCAACATCCGCGTCTGGAACTCGTCGGTCATTCCGCCGGCGGTCTCGAACATCAACTTCACCACCAACGTCAACATCGCCAACAGTGCGATCGTCGCCCTGTCGCAGGATGCAGTTCAGGGTGCCGATATCAGCGCCCTGACCGGCGGCCCGGTGACCTCCGTCCACGTGGCAATCGACATCGTCGGTTACTGGGTCGATATCCTCCCGTGACCTCCGCTCGCCGGCTTGGTCGCACCTCCGGGGGCGACGGGTCGTGCGATCAGGCAGGCGGTTGACGAAAGCCCCGGTGCCAGCGGCACCGGGGCTTTTCTCTTGCGCGACCGCTCCGGAAACTCCCCTGTGAAGAAAGTCCTCACTTGGCTGCCGTGGGCCGCGCTCGGCCTCTACGCTGTTTGCGGGCTCGCACTCTGGGTGCGCACCGATTGGCGGCCGGAGTGGGACAGCGCGATCTATCTGCTCCTCGGTCGTTCGCTCGCCCTCGGCGAGGGCTACACCTACCTGGGCCAGCCCTTCTTTCTCCGCCCTCCCGGCCTCTCCTGGGCGCTCTCGGGCCTCGTGCAGCCCGGCGGCTACGATCACGAACTGCTCAACCGCCTGCTGTTCCTGGCTGCGGTCGCGGTGTTGGCGGCAACCCTGATGGTGTTGCGGCCGCGGCACGGGCTGGCCGTCGCAGCGGCGGTCGTGGCAGTTGTCGGCACCAGCCCTCTTTTCCTGCGGCAGCTGAACTGGGTGGTCGCCGAATTCCCCTTCTTCGCTCTTCTGCTGCTGAGCTTCGGCCTGTTCCACCGGGCGACCCGCGAAGGCGCCCGCTTCTGGGCCTGGAGCCTGGCCGGAGCGCTGGCGCTCGCAGCCGCCGTGCAGATGCGCACCGTCGGCCTGGTCGCGCTGCCGTCGCTCCTGCTGCTCGGCGAACGCCGCGGTGGCCTGCCGGGGAAGCTCCGCGGGGCGCTGCCGGCGGCCCTGGTTCTTCTTCTGAGCCTGCCCTGGATGCTCTACGCGCACGGCGCCTCTGCGAAGGCCGCGGTACCCAGCGAGCAACTGCTGCTGTTCACCTATTCCACTGCACTCTGGCATCAGGATCCGGGAGACCCGGCTTCGCCGGCGATCACGCTGGGCGACCTTCTGGCACGGGCGGTCGCGAACGCCGCCGACTTCGCACGGGCGATTGCCGGGGCATGCACCCTGTCCAGCGGCGGGCTGGCGCAGGGCCTCGTCATCGGACTCGTGCTCTTCGGCATGACGGTGACCTGGCGCGCCGGGCCGACGCTGCTCGACGGTTTCGCCGTCGCCTACGCGCTCCTCGTCCTGGCTTACTTCACCTTCGACTTGCGCCTGCTGCTGCCGCTGCTGCCGAGCCTCTATCTCTACTTGCTGCAAGGGGCGCGAAGCACCTGGCGGTGCGCGGCAAGCGCTCTCGGCTGGCGCGACTCCGGCCATGCGGCGGTGGGCGCGATAGCGGTCGCTTTGGTGATGGCGAATGCAATCCAGGCGCGAGCGGCGTTGCACCCTGAGGAGGAGCGGTGGGGAGCTGCCACGGCCGGCGAGCACTGGGAGGATCAGCGCCGCATCGCCTCCGGAATCGAGCACCACACCGCACCCGGTGCCCGGATCCTTGCCGACGAGGCGCCGGTTCTTTCCGAGCTCAGCGGACGTACGGTCTACACCTACCGCTACCGCCGCGGCGCAAATCTCCTCGATCGCTACCCCGTCGACTATGTCGTTCTGCCGCGGTGGCCACCGCCAGACGTACTCGACGAAGTGGAGAAGCGGTGCGAGCGGCTCGCCGACCTGCCGCTCGCGGGCGGCGGCCGGCGTGCCACACTGTGGAAAGTCGCCCGGCGAGGCCGGCTTCCGGACGACTAGTGCCTCAGGCGCCGAGCTCGCGCTCCGCCCGGATCCAGTTGTCGAACGGGGCGCCGCCCGTCTCGCGCCAGATCGCAGCCGCGCGGGCGGCGATCTCGCCGCGGGAGGGGCTCACGGGCTGCGGCGGGATCGCTTCGATCTGGGCAGCGACGCGCTCAGTCTCTACGCTTTTCGCCGGGGTCGCCTCGTTCGGCTGCCGGGACGCCGTCACGAGCTTCGTCACCTTCTTGGCCTTCGCGGCAGGAGCAGCCTGCTTGGACTTGGCGGCGTTCTCTGCCGGCTTCGATTTCGCGGCTTTCGCCGGTCGCGCCGCCGGCGCTGCCGCGACCGTTGCTGCTGCCGGCGTTTTCGCCGTAGTGCCGTCCTGCTTCTTGCGCGGCGCGCGAGTGCTGGCCGCGGTCTTCCCGGAGGTCTTCTTGGTAGCCATGTGATTCCTTTCGTGGTGATTTCTATCCTGCCGCGCGGACGATGGCGCGACATCCCGTCGACGAGCTGGCGACGGCGCGACCTTACGGATCAGGCGGCAGGGGATTGAACGGGCGCGAGTCGAGGTCTGGAAACGCCCCGAACCCGCATGGGACGCCATTCTACGGGATGCGCCCCGCGACTGGCTAGCGCTGCCGCAGCGGAGAGGTCGCGAGAAGCGAGGTCCAGTCGGTGAGCAGGGTGATCGGCGAGACATCTCCTTCGGTGAGCGGTTCGCGCACCAGGAAACGCTGGCCGTCGGCGGTGACGTCGTAGGTCCAGCCCATGAACTCGACGATCTGGAAGAGCGGCACGGGCGCGCCGACGGAGAAGTTGCCGGTGGCGCTCTCGATGGGCACTGCAGTCAGGGTGTTATCCGGGGTCTTGAAGAAGAGCTCGCCGCCGGAGGGGTTCCAGCGCGGCTGTACGCCGCCGGCGCGCGAGACCTGGACCCGCGCCCCAGGTCCGGTGAAGGTGGCGACGTAGACCTCGTACCGCCCCGACTCGTCCGAGGCCCAGGCGAGCCAGCGGCCGTCGGGCGAGATCTGGCCTGAAGCGTCGTCCGCCGTCGAGGCGGCGAGGACCCGCGCCTCGCCGCCGTTCGCCAGCGGCTGGGCGAGTATGTCGAACTCGCCGATGCGCCCCTCGTCGCCGCGGTCGTAGACCAGCCACGCCCCGTCGCGCGAGAGCGACTGCGGCAAGAGCTCTCGCTTGTCCTTCGGCAGGATCTCGGTCTCCGCTCCGCTTGCGAGGTCCCGCCGCACCACGCCGGTGTCCTGCTCGTCGCTCCGCTTGGAGCCGAAGAGAAGGGCGCTGCCGTCCGGCGTGAAGATCGGGCCGAAATCGTCCACCCCGACGCGAGCCAGGCGCGTCTCGGTGCCGCGCACGAGATCGTAGACCCAGATGTCGGCCTCGCTCGTCCCCTCTTCGATGCGCGAAACCGCCGCCCATCGGCCGTCGTGCGACAGGGCGAGGCCGCCCAACCCCGACAGGATGCCCGGTGCCCCGAGCTCGCCCAGGCGGCGGCCGGCGCGGTCGCGCCAGATCAGCTGGGAACGGTCGCTCTGGTGTCCGGTGAGGAACGCGAGAAGGCCGCGGTCGCTCGCCGAGAAGACGCCGTAGGTGAAGCGGAGATTGAACAGCAGGTCGCCCACCACTGTCTGCGGCTCGCCTGAAAGCAGGTGCTTCTGCGGATCGAAGCGCTGCGCCAACAGCGCGCCGTCGCGGGCGAAGAGGAGCTGCCCGTCGGCGTAGACGGCGTTCGTCGCCGTCTCGAGCAGGCGTGCAACCGGTTCCGTCGAGCCCAGCCGGGCGAGCGTCACGCCCGCCTTCCTCCCCGGTCCGTAGGCGGCAGTTCGCTCCAGGTAGAGGAAGTGCTCGCCGTCCGGCAGGAACTGCGGGAAGCGGTGAGTGCCGGAACGCAGGTCTCCCGCCAGCGCCGTGGCCGGACGCGCCTCGCCTCCCTGCTCCGCGATGGCGAGCAAAGGGCCCACCTGATGCGGCGCGAAGACGATCGTGCCGTTGCGGCTCCAGGTGCCGCCGCGGGCGTCGCGCGCTTTGGCGAGGCGATTGACGGCGCCGCCTTCGGCCGGTGTGGTTGCGAGGTGACTCCAGGTGAAGAAGCCGAGCCGCTGGTCGTCGGGTGACCAGAACGGGCGGCAGCCCTCCTCGGTTCCGGGCAAGGCGCGCGCCTTGCCGGTCTCGAGTTCCTGGACCCAGATCCGCATCGGGCCCGCGCCTTCGCGAGCGCCGAACGCGACGTGGCGGCCGTCGTGGGAGAGCGCCGGCATTCCGGCGCGCTCGCCGTCGAGCTCGATCGACACGCCGGCGGGCAGCGGCAGCGCTGCCCGGATCACTCTCGGCGCGACCGGCGCTGCGCTCGCTCGCGCCCAGTAGAGCGCTGCGCTGGCCACCAGCGCGGCGACGGCCAGGGCCCAGGCAACCGCCTCCCGGCTCCGGGGGCGCGCGGCCGGAGCCATCGAAGCGAGCGGAGCGGGCGACTCGTCCGCCCTGCCGGCGAGAACCTCTTCGATCACGATCCGGGCGTCGGCGATGTCGTGCAGGCGGTTCTTCGGGTTGCGCTCGAGACAGCGGCGCAGGAGCCGGCGAATAGCGGCCGGGGTCCCGACGGGCAGCCTTGCGAGATCGATCTCCTTGCGCATCACCGCCGACAGCGTGTCGACCACGCTGTCACCCTCGAACAGGCGCTCGCCGGTGAGCATCTCGTA
>JAGOCP010000205.1:4970-6524 GCA_017998715.1 Thermoanaerobaculia bacterium
TGCGCCTCCGCGAGGATCCTCCGGTCGTACGTCGCGCCGCCTCGCACACCCTCGCGGACCGCCGCGGCGAGGAATCCCCACGTCGCGCCGGCGCGGAGTCCGACGACGCGGCCGGTCTCGCGCAGTGCACTTTCGAGCAGGCCCGCGGCATCGCTCGGGCTCAGGCGGTGCGCCGCCGGCAACCGGGTGAGCACCGAGTAGCACTCGATCAGCGAAGAGATCGGCAGCAGGAGCTCGTCTTCTTCCGCCGCGGCCGTCAAAGCCGCGAAAGCCGGCGGGTGGGCTTCGTGCCAGGCGAGCAGAGCCGCGACGAGAACGCTGGTGTCGACGGCGGTTTTCGCCACGCGCCTAGCGCTCGCGGCGGACGGCGGACTGGGTCTCCCGCACCGTCTGCGCCGAGAGCGTGGGTCCCTCTTCGAGGGCGACAGCGACCGTGAGCCGTCCGCGGCGCACGGTCTTGACTGCCCGCGGCGCCGGTTCGATCTCGATCCTGCCGTCGTTGACCGTGATCGAGAGAGGCATTCCCGCCTCCAGTCCGGCGGCCTCACGTATCGCCCTCGGCAGGACGAGGCGCCCCGAGGCATCCATGGCAGTTTCAATGGCAATATTCATGGAACGCAGTTTACCATGGCGATCCGCGCCGTCGACGGTTGCCTGCCCGGGCGCCGTCGAGCCCGGCGGAATGCGGCTCGGAAAGGAGCGCGGTTCATTTCGGCAAAGCGCTGGCGAGAACGAAGATGTCGGCAGTGTCGGTGTCGCGGGTGTACAGCGCGAGCTTGCCGTCGGCCGAGAGGCTGCCGTTGTGGACGTGCCAGCGCCCCTTGCCTTCGGTCACGACGCGCGGCGCGCCGAGGGCGCGCGGCAGGTCGCCCGGCCGGGTGGGGGGCGCGAGCTCGAGGACGAAGAGATTCAGGTTCAGATGGCTCTCGGCGAGGAGAAAGGAGACCAGCCGGCCGTCGGCGGAGACGGTGAGCTCGCGCACCCAGCCGCGATAGAGAAGCGCGTCGGCGCCGTTCTCGAGGTCGGCGGCGCGCAGCTCGAAATCTCCGCCGCCTTCGCCAGGTCGCGTATAGAGGACCGTCCGTCCATTGCGATAGAACTCGAGCTCGCGCAGACCCGGCAGCAGCGGGCCGGCCACGTTGCCGTCGCGAGTCAGCGTCCAGAGCGCCGAGCCGCCCTTGTCGTCGAAAGTCGCGAGTCCGATCCGCGAGCCGTCGGGTGCCCACTGCGCCCAGAGCGGGCGCAGCGCCTCGATCGCGGCGATGCCTTTGCCGACGGGCTCGAGCTTCCCGCCGTCGAGCGCCAACGACCAGACGGGGTGAGCGGCGTCGCGATCCGAGACGAAGACGATCGATCGGCCGTCCGGCGCCCAGGTAGGGCCCCAGTCGCCGGCCGGGTTGTCGGTGAGCTTGCGCTCCTCGCCCGACTCGAGGTCGAGCAGCCAGATCTCGGGGTCGCCGGTCCGGTTCGACATGTAGGCGACCTTCCGGCCGTCGGGCGAGATCTTCGCGCCGAAGTTGTCGTGGGTGTGGAAGGTCAGTCGGCGCTGGCTCG
>JAGOCP010000206.1 GCA_017998715.1 Thermoanaerobaculia bacterium
GCTATCGCGTGCGCAAGCTCGTCGCGCGCCACCGTGTCGAAGTCGGCGCAGCGGGCCTGGTGGTCTTCGCTCTCCTCGCAGCCACGGCGATCAGCTGGCGGCAGGCGCGCGCTTCGGCCGCCGAGCGCGACCGCGCGCTCGAGGAGCTGCGCCGGGCCGAAATCACCAACGACCTCTCCGGGTTCCTGATCTCCGAAGCCAATCCTGACGGCCAGCCGCTGTCGAAGTCGGAGCTCCTCGCACGCGCCGAGGCCATGATCGAGGGTCGCTTCGCCGACACTCCGGCGCTCCAGGCGCACATGCTCGTCCTGCTTTCGAGCCGGTACTACGAGATCTCCGATTACCCGCCCTGGCGGCGGGTGCTGAAGCGCGCCCATGAGCTCGCGAGCCGGACTTCCGACCCGCGATTGCGCGCCGTGGCAGCCTGCGAGCTCGCGATGTCCGTGACCGACGACGACCCCGAGCGAGCGCAGGCGCTTCTCGCCGAGGCCAGAGTCGAGCTCGACGCCCAGGACCCTGCCGTCGCCGCCGCCGAGCTCGCCCGGTGCCGGCTCGACGAGGCGATCGTCGCCAGCTGGAGCGGCCAGTTCGAGCGCGCGATCGCCGCCGCCGAAGAGTCGCTGCGCTTCGAAGCCTCGCGCCCGGGTCCTTCCGGCCGCGGCGCCGAAGCACTCAACACGCTGGGGCTCGCCCAGGGCCAGCTCGGCCGGTTCAAAGAGGCGAACGCGACGTTCGAAAGACTGTTCGCGGTACTCACTGCGGAGCGACGAACCCGCACTCGGCTTGCCGCAACCGCTCGTCACAACTGGACGCTCGCCCTCGTCAATGCCGGCCAGATCCGACGCGCGCTCGCCGAATCCGATGCCGTGATCGCCGTCTCCCGGGAGCTCGGCGGCGGGCCGGTCTCGCCGTACAAGCTCTCGTCCCGCGCGAGCCTGCTGTCATACGCCGGGCGACACGAAGAGGCGATCGCCGCCGCCGCCGAGGCGATCCGGAACCTCTCCCGAACGACGGGATCGCAGGTCCCGTTCTGGATCCACTGCATCGCCGCCCGCGTCCAGGCCCAGGCGGGACGGTACGACGACGCCGATCGGGCGCTCGCCGAGATGGACCGCGCCTTCGAAGCGATCCGTTCCCCGCCCGCCGGGCTCGCCGGCATGCGGGAGCTCTACCGCGCCCGGGCGACGGTCGACCGCGACCCCGTTGCAGCGGTCGCCCTCGCCCGGCGCGCGTTCGAGCTCCTCGAGCGCGAGAAGCAGCCGGCGCGCGATCTGCTGCAGGCGCTGCTGATCGCGGCGCGCGCCGAGAACGACCTCGGAAGCGTCGATGCCACCGCTGCCGCTGCTGCCGACGCGGCGCGCGCCCGCGACATGGCGCGCGCCGGCCTCGGCGGTTTCGTTCATTCACGCGAGCTCGGCCTCGCCGAGCTCGAGGCGGCGCGGGCCGCCGCAAGGGCCGGCGACCTGTCCGCCGCACGGGCTGGATTCGCACGCGCGGTCGAGAGCCTCCGGGAGGCGATGGGTACCGATGCGCCCGAGACCCGGCGAGCCGAGCGTCAGGCCGCGGCCGCTCTCGGCGGTTCCGTCGGCTGAGGTCGCTAGGTTCGCCCGAGCGCGCCGTGGAGGAGCAGGCGGGCCTTCGCCCAGTCGCGCTGGACGGTCCGTTCGGTGACACCGCGCATTTCCGCAATCTCCGCGAAGGTGAAGCCGCAGAAGAAGGCGAGATCGACGAGCTCGGCGAGCGCCGGCTCGAGCCGGGCGAGATCCGCGAGGGCGTCGTTCAGCTGTTCGACCTCTTCGGGCGAGCCCACCGACGCCAGCATCGCCTCCGCGACCGGAACGAACATCAGGTCGATGCCGCGCTTCTCCGTGTACCGCGAGCGGATCGCATCGATGACGAGCCCGCGCATGGCGCGCGCCGCGTAACCCAGGAAGCGGTTCTCGTCCGGAAACTGCAGCCCCTCCCGGCGTGCCAGGCCGAGGTAGGCCTCGTGCAGGAGCGTCGTCGTGTTCCAGGTCATCGCACCGCGGGCGCGCGCGACATGGGTGTGGGCGAGACGGTGCAGCTCGTCGTAGAGCAGGGCAAAGAGCGCCTCCCGCGCGGTGGCGTCGCCGCTCTCGGCGCGCTCCATGGCCTCCTGCAGCGAGGCCGGCGATTCGGGGCCCATGCGGCGGCATGCTAGCTGAAACTGCCGTCGACGAACTCACCCGGGAGAGCCGCGGCGCGAGCCTGGGGCGCGCGCCCGAGCCCTCTCGCGTCTCCAGTCGGGCCCGCATTGCGCCTTCCGCCTCGATTCTGGGCTAGGGTGGCGCGCGTGAAGAACCGAACCGACCGATTCTCCGCACTGGGTGCGACGGCGGCGTTCCTGGCGACGGCGGCGACGATGCTCGTCCTCGACCTCGCGTGGCTGGGGATCGTCGCCCGCGGCCTCTACACTTCGGCGCTCGGCCACCTGATGCGGCCCGAAGCCTTGTGGCCTGCGGCTCTCCTCTTCTACGTCTTCTACGTTTCGGTGATCACGAGCTGGGCGGTCTTCGGCACTGCGACGCCCGCCGCCGCCGCCCGGCGTGGCGCCGGGCTCGGCTTCGTGGCCTATGCAACCTATGAGCTGACGAACTGGGCCGTCCTCAGGGACTGGCCAGCGTGGATCATCCCGATCGACATCGCCTGGGGTCTCGCCCTGACCGCCGTCTCCGCCCTGGCCGGAAAGCTGGCTCAGCGCGCCTTTGAAGCCCGGCCCGCCGGTAGGGAGGCCCAGCGGTGAGGGGCCCGCCGCAGCGCCACGGACCGTCGCGATCGCGGGGCTCGGCTCAGGGGAGGGCCGAGCTCCAACGGATCGTGCTTCCCACTTCGAAGCCGTCGCAGAGCACGCAGGCGTCGCCGGCGTAGAGCTCGCGTTTCTCGTCGACATCCTGGTCGGCCACATAGAAAATTCTGTAGCTCGCGGCCGGCGAGAAGACCGGATCGATCTCGACTTCACACTCCCCGGTGCAGGAGTCGACGGTCGTCCAGCCGGGACGGTCGAAGCGCGCCATGCGGAGACGGGTCGAGATACCGCCTCCGGGGACGAACGACTCCAGCTCCTGCACCATGGCGACCCACTCGCCGTCCGGCGAGATCTCGAAGTCGAGGATGCGGCTGCCGCCCAGCGAACCGGCGCCGCCCACCGGGACCGACGCGCCGCCGCCGATCGGAACGACATAGAGGTTGTCGTAGCCGTCCGTCGCCTGGTCGGCGACGTAGACGACCCGCGTGCCGTCGGAGGTGATCCGCGGCGCCACCTCCCAATCGATGGCGACGTCCCCGCCCGCGACGAGGGGCGGATGGAGCTTCACCGGCGTACCGCCCGCGACCGGCACGGAATAGAGCTCGTGGCGCCCCAGGACCTCCTTGTCCGCGACGAAGACCAGACGGCTGGAATCGAAGGCATAGCGCTGCACCGCTCCCCCACTCACCATGGGCCCGAGGAGGGCGACCCGGTCCGAACCGTCGGGCCGTACCGACCAGATCTGGCGAGTATCGACGTCGTACTCGACGTAGAGGATCCGCGTACCGTCCGGCACGAAATGCGGGCTCAGAATGACCCAATTGCCGCTCACGGCGTGACTCAACTTGACGGCGTTCCCCCCGGCCGCGGGCACGATGTAGAGCTCCTTGCGCTGATCGACCTGCTGGTCGGCGATGTAGGCGACCGCATCGTCGACCGGCGACGGGACGAAGCCCTGAACGTCGCCGCCGGCGACCAACGCTCCGTTCAGCTTGGTCGGTGTGCCTCCCGCGACGGGGACCGACCAGAGGTCGAATCGATCGTCGACCACTGCGTCGGCGCGGTAGATCAGGCGCGAGAAATCGTGCGTCGCCCGTCCGCCGGGATCGAAGCCGAAGTGCCCTCCGAGCGGCAGCGACACGAGCAGGTTGCGCTCGCCGCCGTCGACGTCCGCGATCCAGAGCTCCGAGGCGGCCGTGTCGCTCGGCGGGATCGCGTTGGTCTGGTAGACGAGGCGCAGAGAGTCGGGCGAGAAGGCCAGCGGTCCTTCGACCGACAGGCCGGTCGGAACGGGGGCATTGACCTGCACGAAGCTCCCGGGAGCGCCACCGACCTCCGCCGAAAAGAGCTCGACCTGGCCGAGCTCGTCCTGCGGCGAGCGAAACAGGATCCGCGCACCGTCGGGAGTCACCGCATGATGCTCGACCGCAGCATTGGCCGGCAGCAGCCCCGAGATCCGCTCCGGAGTCCCGCCCGCGGTCGCAACTCGCCAGAGCTCGTGCGCCTGATCGACTTCGGCGTCGTGGACGTAGAAGATCCAGCTGCCGTCGTGCGAGACCGAGTCCGGAGCCAGGTTCCAGACGTCGCTCGCCGGTTGGCCCTCCGACAGGCGGTAGTTCGCGGCCGGGGCCACCGACGGCGCGGAGAGCATCGCGAGCGGGGCGAGCAGGACGAGCGGAACGAATCGGCGCATGACGGTCTCCTCCGGGGCCATCGCGGGCCCTCCCATCGAAGAACGTCGTACCCCCGCGCTGGGGGACAGCCGCACGACCGCTGCGCCGCAGGGCGATGCCCGGAAGAGGCCCGAGCTACGACCGTCGCATCGCCGCTCAGGGTGCGGTCGAGCTCCAGAGCCGGGTGTCGCCGCCCTCGAAGTTGTCGGTGAAGAGGGCGCCGTGAAACAGCAGCAGGGCTCCCGGGTTCTCCTGGTCGCCGACGTCCTCACCGACGGCGGCGATCACCAGATCCGCGAAGCCGTTGCCGTCGAAGTCACCGGCGCAGAGGGCAAGCCCGAAGTGGTCGACCGACTCGAGGCCACCGCCGAACTGCGCCAGCTGGCGCGGCGCGGCCGTCGCGAAGGTCCCTTGGGCGTCGCCGAAGTAGACGACGACAGCGCCGCTCTGGAAGACCGGCGCGGCCAGGAGCCCCGAGTCGTAGGGAATCCCGACGGCGAGGTCGTCGCGACCGTCGCCGTTGAAGTCGCCGGCGGCGAGGGCATGGGCGAAGCCGTCGCCCTCCTGGGGACCCGTGTTGCCGATCGTCGGGTTCTCGAGGTGCCGGGAGCGGACGGGCGAAAGTCCGACCCCTGCAGCCTGAAGGCCGCCCAGCATCACCATCCATCCCAAACAGTGCAGCGCTGCAGCTCTCTGCGAAGTGGGTCGCATCTCACCTCTTCCGGAGGTCGCTCCGGCACCGGGCAGATTGCCCGCCACGGGCGCCCTCCTGCCAGCCGTGCCCTCACCTGGAGCGTTCGCGCTCCTGGCCGGCCCGACAGCGAGATGGATCGAAAATCTGCAGCGGGAGGCGACAGGCGCTCGCGACGTTCGGGGCGCCCGGCACCTCCTGGCCGACCGAGCACTCGGTCAGGGTGTGGGCGGAGAGGGCGGTACTACAGCCCCTGCCGTCACCAGGCCGAGATGACGCTCGAGAAAGGCGATCGTGCGCTCCCAGGCGAGCTTCGCCGCGGCCGCGTCGTAGCGCGGCGTGGTGTCGTTGTGAAAGCCGTGCTGAGTGCCGGGATAGAGGTGGCGTTCGTAGGCGACTCCGGCGGCCTGGAGTGCCGCTTCGAACGCCGGCCAGCTCTCGTTGATGCGTGGATCGACCTCGGCGGACTGGATGAGCAGCGGCGCGCGGATCTTCGCGACCTCCGTCGGGTCGGCCGAGCTGCCGTAGAACGCGACGCCAGCAAGCAGGTCGGCGCGCCGCGTGGCCAGCCAGTTGACCATCCCGCCCCCCCAGCAGAAGCCGACCGCGCCGATACGTCCGGTCGTCGACGCACTCTTCTGCAGCCACTCGAACGCGGCGACGAAATCGGCGCGCGACTTCTCCGGGTCGAGCTTCTGGAAGAGGGTGCGAGCGGCGTCCTCGTTCCCCGGATAGCCGCCGAGCGCGGTCAGCGCGTCGGGGGCCAACGCCGCGAAACCGGCGAGCGCGAAACGCCGCGCGACGTCCTCGATATGGGGATTCAGGCCGCGATTCTCGTGGATGACCAGAACGCCGGGGAGTCTGTCCTTCGCCGCGGCCGGACGGGCGAAGTAGGCCCGCATCGGGCCGTGCCCGGAAGGCGAAGCGATCTCGACGCGTTCGGTCACGAGGCGCGCGTCGTCGGGCGGCAGGACCAGCCCGTGCGCGAAATCGGGGGAGAGCTGGTCGAGAAGCATCGCGGCGGTGACGCTGCCGACGGCGAACTTCGCGGCGCGCTCGAGGAACTTCCGGCGATCGATGTCACCGTGCACGTAGGCATCGAAGAGCGCCAGCAGCTCCTGGTCGTAGTCGTGCGCGGTCTTGCGCGGTCCCTGCGGCATCGGCGCCCCCCCCGGATGAGAGCCTACCCGACCGTCCGAACGAGGTTGCCACGCAGAGCTAGTCGCCGCGCAACACTAATTTTCCTTAGTTTTATTATAACTAACGCTTGATTTATGTTAATTTTGTTGACAATTGTGCTAACTAACGGATAATTTCCCGCCAAACAAGGAGCCCACCGATGACTCCCGACGTTGTCCCGATCACCCCCGCCGA
>JAGOCP010000207.1 GCA_017998715.1 Thermoanaerobaculia bacterium
TGAAGCCGCCCGCCGTGACCGCGAACGACTCGGCGCCCGGCCGTTCGAGCCAGGCGAACGACGCCGGCACTGGCGAGCCGTCCGGGTGAGCCTCGTCGGCCAGAGCCCGGAGGTCGCGGCCGGGCAGCTCGGGCCCCACGGGTGCGCCGGCCAGAGCGAGAAAGGTCGGCGCAATGTCGACCTGATCGGCCGGCAGCGCGATCGCGCGACCGGTGCGCTCTCCCGGGCTGCCGGGCAGCCGCAGGATGATCGGGACGCCCAACATCTCTTCGTACAGGGTGTAGCCGTGCTTCCATCCGCCATGGTCGAAGAACTCCTCGCCGTGGTCGGCGGTGAGCAGGACGGCACTGCTCTCGGCGAGCCCGCGGCGGTCGAGCTCGTCGATCAGGTCACCGAAGGCGGCGTCGTTCTGGGCGATCTCGGCGTCGTAGAGCGCCATGGCGAGAGCGGCACGCTGCTTCGCCGCCGCGAAGGAGAGCTCGGCGAGCTCCGCCGTGCCCGAGCAGCAGGCCGACTCGACCGGCACGTCCGGGGCGAGTCGCGCGCGAAACTCTTCGCGCGGGCGATACGGGTCGTGCGGGTCCAGCGTGTGCACGACGAGGAGGAAGGGGCGTGCGTCCGCCCGCCGGGCGCGTGCCGAGAGCCAGGCGAACACCTCGAGATTCATCTCCGCGGCGTCGTAGTGCTGGTGCTTTCTCCCTTTGCGGTGGGTGAGATAGCGGAAGTCGTCCCAGCCCTGGGCGAAACCGAAGCGGGCGGTGACGTTGGCGTTGGTGGTGAAGAGCGCGGTCTCATAGCCCTGTGCCTGCAAGCGCTCGCCGAGCGTCTCGACGCTCTCGTGAATGCGCTGCGAGCGCAGTTGCGCGCCGTGCGCGACGGGGAAGAGGCCGGTGAGGATCGAGGCGACCGCGGGCTTCGTCCACGAGCTTTGCGCCCGCCCCTGGCGGAAGAGGATCGACTCGGCAGCGAATCGATCGATGCGCGGCGAGGTCGGGCGGGAGTAGCCGTAGCACCCCAGATGGTCGGCGCGCAGCGTGTCGATGATGTAGAGAATCAGGTTCGGCCTGGCGGCGACCGCCGGCTGCGCCGGCGCGGTGGCGGGCCCTGGAGCCGCAGCCGTCGCTTCGTCAGCGCGCCGCGGCTGCTCGAGACGCACGCCGCGTACGGTCACCGCCCCCTGTGTGCCCTGCGCGCGCAGAGCGAATCGCGCCAGGCCGGCTCGCGACGCGGTGAGCTCGAGCCTGCCGCCGGACCGGGCGCGCAGCGTGCGTTCGGTTCCCGCCCCGGGCGGATTCGATTCCCCCCCTTCGGTCGCTGCCGCGACCTCGAGGCGCGTGTCGCCGGTGGGCTCGACGGCGTCCCACGCCAGGCGCGTGCCGGCCGGCAGATCGAGCGTCGCCTCGGCTGCCGTTCCGGCCGGCAGCGTCACCGCGCCGCCCGCAGCGTCGATCGCGACCGCTCCGGCTGGCGCGTTGCGGCCGTCTCTGGCGACGAAGCGCAGGCCGTCCCAGGCCACCGCCCAGGGCGCCTCGTCGGGGCGCTCGTTCCAGCGCGCATATCGCAGCTCGAGGAGATTTTCTCCCGCCCGGACTCGCGCCGCTGGCACCGCCACGGCCCACGCCGTCGAGGCAGCGGGGATGGCACGTTCGTCGACCGGCTCTCCGTTGATCCGCACTTCGACGCGCTGCGCTGCGCCGGCGACAAACGGATAGGACCAGCCGCGCAGGCGGAGCTCGAGGTCGCGCGCCGCGACGAGCTCGAAGCTGACCCGAGAAAGGGGTCCGGCACCCCAACGAAAGGTCGCCGCGGGTCCGGGCTCGGGTGGACCCCACCCCTCGCGCAGCAAGGCGCCCGCCGCCGCTTCTCCGAGGTCGACCGTCGTCGTCTCGGCGCTCACGCGCAGCGTTGCGGCAAAGGCCGCGAGCGGCACGCGATCGACCGGCGCTGGCGGCGGCGCCTGCTGGCAGGCCGCCGCCACCGTGCCGGCCACCAGGCACAGCAGAAGCCGCCCAGGGCTCAGCAAGCCGGTTCCAGAATCTCGATCTTGTCCGGTGCGTTCGGAACGATGCAGAGGAACTCGAACGGCGCCTCGAGCACGGTGTAGGAGTGCGGCATCCCGGCCGGGATGTAGAGCGTGTTGCCGGCGGCGACCTCGTGCACCGCGTCGCCGACCGTCATGCGCGCCCGGCCGGTGAGCACGTACTGCTCGTGCTCGACGAGGTTGGTGTGCAGCGGCATGCCGCCGCCTGGGCCCATGATGAAGCGCCGCAAGGCGAAATTCGGCGCCCCGTCCCCCGGGCCGACCAGCACCTGCACCTCGGTGGCCGTCCCCGCGGCGACGACCTTCTTCTCGACCTCTTCGGCCCGCTTCACGGCGGCCGTCGGTAGATCTGCGCTCATCGCGTTCTCTCCGCTCCGGATCTCAGTCTCGTGGAGAGGAATCGTACGCGATCTCATCCCGCGAGACACGCGCCAGCCGCCCGCTCCGCCAGGTCCGGATCGCCCCGGCAAGCGCCACGAGAGCGGCGAGTAACCCAACGGCGAAGCCTGCCCGCGCGCCGCCCGCGCCGACGAGACCGCGGACCGAGCCGAAGATGAGCAGCCCGGCGCCAGTTCCGACGACATAGGCGGTGCGCTCCCAGGCCGGTCCGAGCCCGGCGACCCGCGGCCGGTGTGGCCGTCCCGCCGTCGTGAGCGCCGGCGGCGACGACGTCAGAATCCCGCGCAGGCGATCCCAGTCCCAGGCGAGAAGCGCCGTGGCGGCGAAGAGCATCGCGCCCGTGATCCATGGCGTGCCCCGGAAGTCGAGCGCCACCGTGATGACGAAGATGTTGAGCGCCACCGGAAAGAACACGACCGCCCCGAGAGTGGCAGCCGGAGGGATGAGCATGAGAATCCCAGCCACGACCTGCGTCGCGCCGAGGAACTGCCAGTAGCCGCCGGTCTGGTACATCGCCTCGAAGAAGGCGCCGACCGGACTCTCGACCGAAATCTGGGTGAAGCGATGGCCCATGAACTTCACCCAGCCGGTCGGGATGAACGCCATGGCGAACAGGCAGCGCGTCGCGAGGACCACCCGGTAGAGGACGGGATTCGCCCGTGCCCGGGCGTGCAGTCGGTCGAGAAAGGCGATCATCGCGGCTCCGGGAAGGACAACGTGCGGCCCCTCTCCTTCTTACACCCCTGGTGGCACCCTCTCGCCTCAGGCGAACGTCTCGCTAGTTCTCGCCCAGCTTCTCCAGGTCGAGAAGATCCTGCTTTCGGCCGCTGGCGAGCTTGTTTCGTCTGAGGTCCTCTCGCCCGATGACCCAGATCGGAATCCCGCCGTACTCGCTCTGCACACGCCGCTGCCAGGCATCCGCAAACTCCACTCCGGAGACCGCGGTCAGAATGTCGATTCGGTTGGGGGGCACGCCGAGCTGCGCCGTGATAGCGGGCTTGGCGAAGTCGGATTCTTGTATGAGCTCGGCAGGGGCGCCAAAGGCGAGGAGCGCGCGCAGGGTGCGCGGCGCCATCTTCGGCGTAGCTTCGACCCAGACATCAAGATCCTTGGTGTATCGCGGTACGGCGTGAAAAGAGAATGCGTACCCCCCGACGAGGAGGTAGCGAACCCCTTCAGCGTTCAACGCGGAAAACAGATCGCTGAAGTCGCGGTTCAGGTTCATCCGGGCGGGTCCAGGCGAGGTGCTGGCAGACGAGATCCCAAGTCAACGCGAGCCGCTCTTCTCCCGACAGCGCGGCCCAGAACTCCCGGTCCGCGACCTCGATCGCGGGGTCTCCGAGCGCGAACTTCCGAACCGTCATTTCACGCCGGGGCATGGGGTAATTCTACTCCTCGGGCCGAGCTGGTCGCGAGCTTCCTGCGCCTCAGTCCTCGACCTTGAGGACCGCCAGGAAGGCCTCCTGCGGAATCTCGACGTTGCCGACGGACTTCATCCGCTTCTTGCCCTCTTTCTGCTTCTCGAGGAGCTTGCGCTTGCGCGAGATGTCGCCGCCGTAGCACTTGGCGAGCACGTCCTTGCGCAGCGCCTTGACGGTCGAGCGGGCGACGATCTTCGAGCCGATCGCCGCCTGCAGGATGACCTCGAAGAGCTGGCGCGGGATGAGCTCCTTCATCTTGTCGACCAGCGCCTTGCCTTTGGGGTGCGCCTTCTGGCGGTGCACCATGATCGACAGCGCGTCCACCGGTTCCGCGTTGATCAGCACGTCGAGCTTGACGACGTCGCCCTCGCGGTAGTCGGAGAGCTCGTAGTCGAACGAGGCGTAGCCGCGCGACACCGACTTCAGCTTGTCGTAGAAGTCGTGGATGACCTCGGCGAGCGGAAAGTCGTACTCGATGAGGACACGGTCGGAGGAGACGTACTGGAGGCTGCGCTGGATGCCGCGCCGGTCCTGCGACAGCGCCAGGATCCCGCCGACGTACTCGTCGCGGGTGACCATCGTCGCCTTGATGTACGGCTCTTCGATCGAGTCGACGCGCGAGAGGTCGGGCAGCTGCGCCGGGCTCGAGATCTCGATCTGGGTGCCGTTCGAGATGTTGACCCGGTAGCGCACGCCCGGCGCCGTGGTGATGAGCGCCAGGTTGAACTCGCGCTCGAGGCGCTCCTGGATGATCTCCATGTGCAGCAGACCGAGGAAGCCGCAGCGGAAACCGAAGCCCAGCGCGGTCGAGCTCTCGGGCTCGAACGAAAACGAAGCGTCATTGAGGCGGAGCTTGTCCACCGCGTCGCGCAGGTCTTCATAGTCCTCGGAGACCACCGGAAAGAGGCCGGCGAAGACCATCGGCTTCACTTCCATGAAGCCCGGGTAGGGATCGAGGGTCGGGCGATCGGGATGGGTGACGGTGTCGCCGATCTTCGCCTGGATGAGGTCGCGGATGTTGGCGTAGATATAGCCGACCTCACCCACCGAGAGCTCCTGCACTTCGCGCGGCTTCGGGTGGTAAGTGCCCAGCTCTTCGACGGTGTAGACCCTGCCGGCGGCGACGAACTTGATCTTGTCGCCGCGCTTCAACGTGCCGTCCATGATGCGTACGAAGCAGGCGACGCCGCGGTAGGTGTCGTACCAGGAGTCGAACAGCAGCGCCTTGAGCGGCGCCTCGGGATCGCCCGTCGGCGGCGGGATGTCGGTGACGATGCGCTCGAGGAGCTCGTCGATGCCCACCCCGGTTTTCGCCGAGGTCAGGACCGCGTTCGAGGCGTCGATGCCGATGACCTGCTCGACCTGCTCCTTGGCGCGGTCGATGTCGGCCGACGGCAGGTCGATCTTGTTGATCACCGGCAGGAGCTCGAGGCCGCCGTTGACGGCGAGATAGGCGTTGGCGAGGGTCTGCGCCTCGACCCCCTGCGCCGCGTCGACGATGAGGAGCGCCCCCTCGCAGGCGGCGAGCGAGCGCGACACCTCGTAGGAGAAGTCGACGTGCCCGGGGGTGTCGATCAGGTTGAAGACGTAGGTCTCGCCGTCCTTGGCCTTGTAGTCGAGCCGCACCGCGCGCGCCTTGATGGTGATGCCGCGCTCGCGCTCGAGATCCATGTCGTCGAGCAGCTGCGCGTGCATCTCGCGCTGGGTCACCGCGCCGGTGCGCTCGAGGATGCGGTCGGCGAGCGTCGACTTGCCGTGGTCGATGTGGGCGATGATCGAGAAGTTGCGGATGTGGGAGGCCGGAGGCATAGGTTCGGGACCGGCGGTCTGGGCTGGAAAGCGTGGCCGCCGGGCAAGAGAGCCTATCAGCTGGCGCGGTCCGGACCGGCCTCGGGTAGAGTTGAACAGATGCGAACGCGCTCTGCGGTCGGCTCCGAGGTCACCGGTCCCCGCTCCGGTCCTGGTACGGCGCTCGCCTGTCGCGGCCTGGTCAAGCGCTACGGCGACCTCGTAGCCGTCGCCGGCCTCGATCTCGAGGTCGAGGCCGGCGAGTGCTTCGGACTGCTCGGCCCGAACGGCGCCGGCAAGACCACCACCGTCGAGCTCTTCGAAGGCCTGCTCGCCCCCGACGGCGGCAGGCTCGAGGTACTGGGCGAGCACTGGCAGGGCGACGGCCAGCGACTGCGGGCGCGTTTGGGTGTGCAGCTACAGGAGACGCGCTTCCCCGAGAAGCTCCGGGTGATCGAGCTCGCCGAGCTCTTCCGCAGCTTCTACCGCGACGGACTCAGGCCAGAGGCAGCGCTTGCCCTCGTCGGCCTGGAGGAGAAGCGCCGGGCGTTCGTGCGCGAGCTCTCCGGCGGCCAGAAGCAGCGCCTGTCGCTCGCCTGCGCGCTGGTCGGCGATCCTGAGATTCTCTTTCTCGACGAGCCGACCACCGGGCTCGATCCGGCGTCGCGCCGCCAGATCTGGGAGATCGTCGAGCGGTTGAAAGAGCGCGGACGAACGGTGCTGCTCACCACGCACTACATGGAAGAGGCAGCGCGCCTGTGCGACCGGGTGGCGATCGTCGATCGCGGCCGGAT
>JAGOCP010000208.1 GCA_017998715.1 Thermoanaerobaculia bacterium
ATCTGTCGCCGCAGGAGAAAGCGGCGCTGCTCGCCTTCATGACCCGCCCGCTCACCGATCCGCGGGCGGCTGCCGAGACGGCGCCGTTCGACCGCCCGCGCCTCTACGCCGAGTCCACGCGCGTGCCCCATGTCGAGGGAACGGGCATCGTCGGCGGAGGAGGCATCGAGCCGCAGGTCGTCGCTCTCGAGCCGCCGTTCGCCGGCAGCCCGGGCTGCACGGTGGGCGTCTGGGGCGCGCTCGGCGGCGCGACGGCGATCCTGGCGATCGACGACGCCGATCCCGGGCTGACGCCGCCGCCGTCCGCGGCGCTGGCGCGCGAGGAGATCACTCTCTCGGGCAGCGGCGCCACTGGCGGCTGGGGCTCGGTGAGCCTGCCGCTGCCGTCGGATATCTCTCTCTACGGCTCGAGTTGGTTCGGGCGCTGGTACGTCGCGGACCCGGCAGCGGCCGACGGGTATGCCGTCAGTCCGTTGCTGCGTTGGAACCTCTTCCCAGGTCGGCGCGCGCCGGGCACGGCTCTGTTCGCCGACGGCGTCGAAGGGGGCACGACCGTCGCCTGGACGGCGACGGTTCCGTAGTCCAGAGGTCGAGAGCTGGGGTCGCGGCGCGCGAGGTCAGGCGCTTCAGGCGCCGCCCGCACTGCCGCGCAGGAATCCGGCGAGCGCTTCGTCTTCGGTCCGGATGTGGACCATGAGCCAGCGCTCGAGGGCCTCGACGTCCGCCTGGCTGCCGGCATCGGGATGCGCGAGGATGCGGGTCGAAAGCTCGCGCAGCTCGGCGATCAACCGGTCGTGCTCGAACTCGTGCGACTCGAAACCGGGATAGGCGTGCAGGCGCATCAGGTGCTGCTCGGCCATGAAGTGCGCGTTGGCGAAGATCTCCAGCTGATCCATGAGCACGATGACCTTGGCGCGATCGCCCGTGGCGAGCGCCGCCTGCAGCGCGTGCACCATCTGGATCTCGACGGCGTGCTCGCGGTCCATCCCGTCGATCCCCGCCGCTGCGTGGTCGTCCAACTTGCCGGTGGTCATGGCTCGCTCCTGTCTATCGCGGGTCGCGGGTGCGCCCGGAGGAGATTGTATGCGGAGCCGGCGGCCGGTTGCCCGGCCCGTCGGGTGGGCCGTCGAGACCGACCAGGCGCAGCAGCACGAGCGCATTCGTGGTAGTGGCGAGGCCTTCGCGCAGCCGGTAGTCGAAGCTCATTGCGGGCCCTTCGGTTCCGGCGGTGAGCGTCTCGCGGAAGTGGACGTTGTGCAGGTGCCCGGAGAGCGCGGGGACGCGGGCGATCTCGAGGTCGTGGGTCGAGACCGCGCCGATCGCGCCCGAAGCGAGCAGGCGCTCGACGATCTTCGCCACCGCGACCCGGCGCTCTTCGCTGTTGGTGCCGCGCAGGATCTCGTCGAGCAGGAAGAGGACGCGCGGCGTGCCGGAGGCGAGCGCCGCCGAGGCCGCCGCGACGATGGTCTGCAGACGTTGGAGCTCGGCGAGGAAGAACGACACGCCTTCGACCAGCGAGTCGTCGATCCGCCCGCTGGTTTCGACCGCGAGCTGCGGCATGCGCAGGGCCGCCGCGCAGACCGGCGCCCCGGCCTGCGCCAGCAGGGCGTTGACGCCGATCGCCCGCAGCAGGGTGCTCTTGCCCGACATGTTGGAGCCGGTGACGAGCAGCAGCTGGCCCGCCGGGCCGATCTCGACGTCATTGCCGACGCGCGCGGAGTCGGGGAGCAGCGGGTGCCCGAGAACGGCCGCGGTCAGCGTCTCCGCCGCCGGATCGATTTCCGCGAAGGCCCAGTCCGGATGATCGAAGCGGATGCCGGCAAACGCCGCCAGCACCTCGAGCTCGCCCGTCGCTGCCAGCCACTCGCCGGCGAATCGCCCGGCGCGGCGCTGCCAGGCCGCGACGCGCTCGAGGAGCAGCAGGTCCCAGGCCATCGCCGCCTGCAGCAGCGTGTGGACGCTCGAATGGCGGACGTCGGAGAGCTCGGACAGGCGATGCAGACGTGCGAGCTCCGCCGCCGCGTCGAGGCCGGAAGCGGCCAGTCGCGAACGGATCGCCGTCAGGCCCGGCGCGGAGAACCCGCGGCTAGCGACGAGACGCAGCAGCTGGGCGTAGCCCGAGAAAGCCCCCTCGCGCGCCGACAGCCGCTCCATCTCTGCCTCGAGCGCGCCTTTCACCATCCAGGTCCAGGCATAGTTGGCGACCAGTACGAAGAGCCAGAGGTGGATCGGAACGAGGCCGATCATCGCCAGCACGAACGTCACCAGGCTGGCGAGCGCCGAAAGCCGACCGGCCAGCCGCAATCGCGGGTGGATCTCGGTGAACGGCCTACTCGAAACCCACTCGACGAATCGTGCTGTCGCCGCAGAGGTCGCAGCCAAAGGCATAGCCGCAACCTCGAGCTCTTGCCGGAAGTCGAGCAGCGGCGCGAGCTCGCCGACGGCGCCCTGGCGCTCCATGACCTCCTTTACCGAGCCTTTGCTTTTCGACAGCCAGGCCGCGAGCGCTTCGCGGCCCGACGGAGTCGCGACCGCGCCGAGCCACTGCGCAATCGAGCCGGGACCGAAGAGATTGAGATCCCGGGCGGTCGCCGAAGCCGTGGCGGACTCGGGGTAGGGCCGCACGGGGAGCGCGTCGAAGCGGCGCTCGAGCCGGGCGAGCGCCTGTTCGTTGACGATTCGGCGAGCCGCGAACGCGCGCTCACGCCGGATCACACGCTCGTGCCAGGAGATGAAGCCGCCGAGCGCGACCGCCCCGCCGGCGCTGGCGATCCACGGCGCCAGGCGTCCGGATCCCAGGCCCGCGACGCCGAAGCCGCCGCCGACGAGGAAGACCACGAAGGCCGCGAAGCGGGCCCAGGAGATGCGCAACGACAGGGCCGCCGCCCGGCGCTCTTCGGCCGCGGCGCCAGAGGCCCGCGTGCGATAGACCGTTCCGGCACCGGCGCTCGACGAAGCCACGAGCGAACGATAGCGCGATACCTTGTTCGAGTCTTTTCGCGCGGCGATTGCGTAGAGTCCACACAGAGCCTGGGAGAAGCCGATGAGGAGAGTCCTGTTCGTTCTGTTTTGCGCCATATTCATCGCGATGATCGCCGTCTCGGTCGTGGCGACCCTCGAGCGCGGCGTCTTCACCGCTCTCGCCGACCTGTGGTCGGACGCCTGGTTCCGCGCCACCCTCGCGGACGCGTATTTCGGCTTCCTCACCTTCTACTGCTGGGTGGCCTACCGCGAGAACGGCTGGGTCGGCCGCGCCGTCTGGCTGGTCGCCATTCTCGGTCTCGGCAACGTCGCGATGTCGGTCTACGTCCTCGCCTGCCTCTGGGGTCTGCCGGCCGGCGCGCCGCTCTGGCAGGTGCTGTTGCGGCCGGAGCATCGCCGTGCGTCCGAGGCGGCGGCCGGCTGAAGACGCCTCAGCGAATCCAGCGATAGCCGGCCGGCCGCCCGGCGCCGATCCGGTCGGCGGCGAAGACGAGAGTGGGCGTCGCCAGGCCCCAAACGAAGGCGAGCGACAGCGCCGTCATCCAGCGCGGCTCGCCCCAGGTCGCCGCCCCCAGCCGCTCGCCGGCGAGAAAGGCGACTGGACCTCCTGCCGCGCCCAGCGCGGCGGCCAGAAGATACCGCTGCGACAACCAACCCAGCGAGAAGCGCAGTGTCGTCCCAAGTTGCAGCCACAGCGCCACCACCCAGACCGGAGCGAGCGTCGCCTGCGAGGCGAAAAAAGGACCGGTAAAGGAAAGGCGTCCTGCCAGCGCCTGGGCGCTGTCCAGAAAGAAGCCGAGGGCCGCGCAAACGGCGGCAAGCTTGGCTTCGCCCGTCCTGTCCTTGGCGAGGGCCAGGTGAGTGAGGAACAGGCACCCCGCCAGGGCGGCGCCCGCGCCGCCGTGGCCCCAGGCCGCGCCAAGCACGCAAGCGAACCAGCCGGCTTCATACAGCGCCAGGTTGACCAGATTTTCCTTTACTGGCGCCTTTTCCTTTTCGTCCGCCCGGCGCGGCCAAGGTGGACTTGCGGCGCTCACGCGCCGCTCCGCCGGAGGATCCGGTTGCAGCGCCAGACGAGATAGTGGACATAGAGCCAGAAGTGCTTGAAGGCCGGATTGCGCGTCTCTTTGCGGTGGTAGCGCAGGTAGATTTGCTGCGCGATCGCGGCGAGGCGGAAGAGCCCGAACACCTCGTAGAAAGTCCAGTTCGCTGCGCTGATCTCCGGGATCCCGGCTTTGCGGCAGTAAGTCGTCACCACCTCGCGCCGGGTGAGCATTCCGGGCAGGTGGGTCGGCTGGCGCCGCAGCGCGCGGAAGACCGGATCGTCGCCGGCCTCGACCCAGTAGGCGAGGGCGCCGGCGAGATCCATCAGCGGGTCGCCGACTGTGGCCATCTCCCAGTCGAGCACGCCGACGATCCGCGTCGGCTGCTCCCGGTCGAGGACGACATTGTCGAGCCGGAAGTCGTTGTGAATGACGCAACTGGCGACGTCCGCCGGTGCGTGCGCCTGCAGCCAGGCCATCAGCGTCTCGGCCCGCGGCACGTTGCCGGTGCGCGCCTTGCGGTAGCGATCGGTCCAGCCCGCGACCTGACGTCTGGCGTAGCCGTCGCCCCGGCCGAGCTCGCCGAGGCCGGCGGCCTGCGGGTCGACGCGATGCAACGCCACGAGAGCGTCGATGAGGTTCAGGCAGAGCCGGCGGGCGGACTCCGGCGAGAGCCTGAGGTCGGACGGCAGGTCGCGACGCAGGATGAGGCCGTCGATGCGCCGCATGGCGTAGAAGTCGCAGCCCAGAATCTCCGGATCGGCGCAGTACGCGAGGGCTTCGGGTACGAGCGGAAAGAGCGGCGCCAGGCGGTTGAGGATCTGCGACTCGCGCGCCATGTCGTGGCCGGACTTGGGCTTGGTGCCCACGGGTGGCCGGCGGAGCACGAGGTCGTGCCCGGGGTAGCGCAGCCGGTAGGTCCAGTTGGAGACGCCGCCGGCGTAGCGAGTCACGACCGGCAGCGGGCTTCCGGCGAGCGCGGCAATTCGGCCCTGCAGCCAGCCGTCGACGCGCGAGATCGCCTCGCGGTCCAGTTCGCCGTCGTGCCGCTCGCTGGGGAGGCTGCTGGAGCGCGAGCTCGTCGTCATGCGCGGCGGAGCTCAGCCCTTGGTGCGGCCGACTGCGGGAAGGTCGTACTTGCGCATCTCGAGCTTGGCGATCAGGTCGCGGTGCACGGCGTCGGGACCGTCCGCGATGCGCAAGGCGCGCGCCATGGCGAAGCAGGCAGTGAGCGGCAGGTCGTTGGTCAGCCCGGCGCCGCCGAAGATCTGGATCGCCTCGTCGGCGACCCTTTGCAGCACGGCGGGAACGACGACTTTGATCGCCGAAATTTCGCCGCGCGCACCCCGGGAACCCGCTTGGTCGAGTTTCCAGGCGGCATGCAACACCTGCAGACGCGCACCGTCGATGGCAATGCGCAGATCGCCGATGCGCTCCCGGTTGCCTCCGAGGTCCGCGAGCGGTCTGCCGAAGGCGGAGCGTTCGCGGCTGCGCCGCACCATCAAGGCCAATGCCCGCTCCGCAGCGCCGATGGCGCGCATGCAGTGGTGCACCCGCCCGGGGCCGAGCCGCCCCTGGGCGATTGCGAAGCCCTGGCCGGGCTCGCCGACCAGATGGTCGCGCGGCACCCGCACGCGATCGAAATGAACCTCGCCGTGCCCCGCCGGCGGATCGTAGTCGCCGAAACACGGGAGCATGCGGACGATGTCGACGCCGGGCGCGTCCAGCGGCACGAGCGCCAGCGAATGCCGCCGATGGCGGTCGGCCGTCGGATCGGTGATGCCGACGAACAGGCCGACCTTGCAGAGAGGGTGGCCGAGTCCGGTCGCCCACCACTTGCGGCCGTGCAACACGAGCTCGTCTCCCTCGACGGCGAGCGTCGCGGCGAGGTTGGTCGGGTCGCTCGAGGCGACGCCGGGCTCACTCATGCAGAAGGCGGAGCGGATCTCGCCGGCGAGCAGCGGCTCGAGCCAGCGCTCCTGCTGCGCCGCCGTGCCGTGATGGAGCAGCACCTCCATGTTGCCGCTGTCGGGCGCATTGCAGTTGAAGATCTCGGGGGCGAGCGCGCTCCAACCCATCGCCTCGGCGAGCGGTGCATAGTCGAGATTCGTCAGGCCGGCGCCGAGGTCGGAGTCGGCGAGAAAGAGATTCCACAGCCCGGCGGCCCGCGCTCTCGCTTGCAGACGGGCGACCAGAGGCGAGTCCTGCCAGGTCCGCCAGTGGGGCCCGGCGCAGTGACGGGCGCGAGTGGCGAGAATCTCCTCCTCGTTCGGCGCGACCTCGCTGGCGAGAAAGGCGCTGAGGCGCTCGAGGAG
>JAGOCP010000209.1 GCA_017998715.1 Thermoanaerobaculia bacterium
CTGCATACCAACGCGGTGATCTTCGCCTTCGGCGGCTGCGCACTCTTCGCGACGTCGTACTACATCGTCCAGCGCACCTGCCAGGTGCGGCTGTTCGCCGGCAAGCTCGCCGCCTTCACTTTCTGGGGCTGGCAGCTGGTGATCCTCTCTGCGGCGGTCTCTCTGCCGTTGGGGATCACGACGAGCAAGGAGTACGCCGAGCTCGAATGGCCGATCGACATCCTGATCGCCGTGGTCTGGGTGGCCTACGCGATCGTCTTCATCGGCACCATCGCCAAGCGCCGGGTCAAACACATCTACGTCGCCAACTGGTTCTTCATGGCCTTCATCCTGGCGGTGGCGATGCTCCACATCGTCAACAGCCTGGCGCTGCCGGCCGGCTGGTTGAAGTCCTACTCGGCCTACGCCGGAGTCCAGGACGCCATGGTGCAGTGGTGGTACGGCCACAACGCGGTCGGCTTCTTCCTCACTGCCGGCTTCCTCGGCATCATGTACTACTTCATTCCGAAGCAGGTCGGCAAGCCCATTTACTCCTATCGCCTGTCGGTGGTCCATTTCTGGGCGCTGATCTTCACCTACATCTGGGCCGGCCCGCATCACCTGCTCTACTCGGCGCTCCCCGACTGGGCGCAGTCGCTCGGCATGGTCTTCTCGCTGGTCCTGCTGGCGCCGTCCTGGGGCGGCATGATCAACGGCATGATGACGCTTTCCGGCGCCTGGAGCCGGCTGCGCACCGACCCGATCCTCAAGTTCCTCATCGTCTCGCTGTCGTTCTACGGCATGTCGACCTTCGAAGGGCCGATGATGTCGATCAAGACGGTCAACGCCCTGTCGCACTTCACCGACTGGACCGTCGGCCACGTGCACTCGGGCGCCCTGGGCTGGGTCGGCTTCGTGTCGATCGGAGCGCTCTACTTCCTGATTCCGAAGCTCTTCGGCCGCGAGCTCTACAGCAACAAGCTGGCCGAGCTCCACTTCTGGATCGCCACCGTCGGCATCGTCCTCTACATCACCTCGATGTGGGCGGGCGGCGTCATGCAGGGCCTGATGTGGCGGGCAGTGAACGCGGAAGGCAACCTCACCTACAGCTTCGTCGAGACTGTGCAGGCGATGCACCCCTACTACCTGGTGCGATTCCTCGGCGGCATCCTCTACTTCTCGGGCATGCTGATCATGGTCTACAACCTCGTGCGGACGACGCGTGGCGCCCGCACGGTCGACATGCCCATCCCGGGCCTGGCCCACTGAGACCCCCCAGAGCTAATCGGAGAGCGCCATGACCCAACCTCATTCGCACGAGAAGATCGAAAAGAACGTCGCCCTTTTGATCGTCGGCATCCTGCTCGCGATCAGCGTCGGCGGACTCGTCCAGATCGTCCCGCTCTGGTACATGAAGTCGACCACCGTCCCGATCGAGGGCCTCGAACCGTACTCGGCCCTCAACCTGACCGGCCGCGACATCTACATCCGCGAGGGCTGCAGTGTCTGTCACTCGCAGCTCGTACGGCCGTTCCGCGCCGAAACCGAGCGCTACGGGCACTATTCCGTGGCCGGCGAGTTCGTCTATGACCGGCCTTTCCTGTTCGGTTCGCGCCGCGTCGGCCCGGATCTCGCCCGGGTCGGCGGCCGCTACTCGGACGACTGGCACCGCGAACACCTGATCAATCCCCGCGACCTGGTTCCGGAGTCGATCATGCCCGGCTTCCCATGGCTCGCGAAGGCTCCGGCGGGCGGCTCCGACCCGGCGTTCATCCAGGCGAAGATGCGCACCCTGCGCACCCTGGGCTCCCCCTATACCGACGAGCAGATCGCGGCCGCACCGGCCGAGCTCGACGGCAAGACCGAGCTCGACGCCCTGATTGCGTACCTCCAGGGTCTGGGTACCGCCGTCAAGGCGCGGAGGTGAGCATGGACGCCGTCCTGATGCAGAACATCTTCACCCTGGCCTCGGCGGCCTGCTACGTCGGCATCATCGCCTGGGCCTGGAGCCGGCGCGTGAAGCCCGAATTCGAGGAAGCCGAGCGCCTTCCGTTCGCAGAAGAACTTCCGGCCAGTGGCCTCGCGAGGAGCACGAAATGAGCGAATTCGTCAGTAACTTCTGGCCCTGGTACATCGGCATCGCCTCGATCCTGTCGCTCGCTGCCTGCTTCGTCTTCCTCATCGCGGTCACCCGCGGGCAGCGGCCGAACGAAGAAGAGACGACCGGCCACGTCTGGGACGAGGATCTCCGCGAGCTCAACAACCCTCTGCCTGGCTGGTGGCGCTGGCTCTTCCACGGCACCATCGCCTTCGCCGTGGTCTACCTGGTGCTCTTCCCGGGTCTCGGCTTCTGGAACGGCACGCAGAGTTGGACGCAGGAGGACCAGTACCGCGCCGAGGTCTCGGCCGCCGATGCCACCTACGGGCCGATCTATGCCCGCTACGCGGCGATGGACATCGCGACGCTGGCGCAGGATCCGGAGGCGCAGAAGATCGGCCAGCGCCTGTTCCTCAACCACTGCACCGCCTGCCACGGTTCCGATGCCGGCGGCGCTCCCGGCTACCCCAACCTGCGGGACGAGGAGTGGAAGTGGGGCGGCACGCCGGAAGCGATCGAAGCGACGATCACCGGCGGACGCCAGGCGCTGATGCCCAACTGGGAACCGGCGCTCGGCAAGGACCGGGTGAAGGAGGTCGTGCAGTACGTGCTCTCGTTCACCAACCGCCAGACCAAGCCGGAGCTCGTCGCCGCCGGCAAGCAGACGTTCGAGTCCATCTGCTTCTCCTGCCACCGGATCACCGCCACGGGCAACCCCGCGATCGGCGCTCCGAACCTCACCAACGATCTCTGGCAGTACGGCGGCTCGGAGGAGATCATCACCCAGACGGTGTCCTACGGCCGCAAGGGGATGATGCCGGCGCACGGTGACTTCCTCGGCCCGGCGAAGGTCCGCCTGCTCGCGGCCTACGTCTACGGCCTCTCGAAAGGATCCTGATCACGACCAGCAAAGCCGGCGGTTCCTACTTTTCGGTTCACCAGAAGGTCCATCCGCGCATCGTGCACGGCCGCTTCTCGCGGCTGCGCATCGCGGCGCTGTTCCTGACCCTGGGCGTACTCTACGGGCTCCCCTGGCTGCGCTGGGAGGGCCGCCCGGCCTTTCTGCACGACCTGCCGGCGCGCAAGTTCTACTTCTTCGGTCTCGTCTTCTGGCCGCAGGACCTGATCTACCTCACCGCCGTGCTGGTCGTGGCGGCGCTCGCGCTCTTCCTCTTCACCGCGCTCGCCGGCCGCGTCTGGTGCGGCTACGCCTGTCCGCAGACCGTCTTCACCCAGATTCTGGTCTGGATCGAGCGCTGGGTCGAAGGCGATCGCGCCAGCCAGATTCGTCTGCGCAAGAACGGCTTCTCGCTGCCGCGAGCCGGGAAGATGGCGATCAAGTGGGTGCTGTGGATCGCTTTCGCACTCTTCACCTCTTTCTCCACCCTGGGCTCGTTCACGCCGATCCGGGAGCTCGGCGGCCGCATCCTCGCCGGCACGCTGGGGCCCTGGGAGACCTTCTTCCTCGTTTTCATCACGGTTGCAATCCTGCTCTTCGCCGGCAGGATGCGCGAGCAGGTCTGCATCTACATGTGTCCGTACGCGCGCTTCCAGAGCGCGATGTTCGACCGCAACACGCTGATCGTCTCCTACGATCCTGCCCGCGGCGAGCCGCGCGGTGTTCGCGCCAAGGAGACGGCGGAGAAACCCCTCGGCGACTGCGTCGACTGCACCCTCTGCGTCCAGGCCTGCCCCACCGGCATCGACATCCGCAACGGCCTGCAGTACCAGTGCATCGCCTGCACCGCCTGCATCGATGCCTGTGACGAAGTGATGGACAAGGTCGGGACGCCGCGCGGTCTCGTGCGCTACACCACCCTGAACGCGATGGAGAATCTGAAGACCCGGATCCTGCGGCCGCGGGTCGTCGCCTACGCGCTCCTCATGCTGGGGATCGCCACGGCGGTCGGGATCTCCATCACCAACCGGGTACCGGTCGCTTTCGACGTGCTGCGCGACCGCAATGCCCCCTTCCGCGAAGCGCGCGACGGCAGGATCGAGAACGTCTACCGCTTGAAGATCCTCAACATGGACGAGAAGCCGCGGACCTACCTGTTGCGTGCCTCGGGCCTGCCGAACATCACGGTCGACTACGAGGCCGGCGATCTCGACGTCGCCGCCGGACAGGTACGCGATGTGCCGGTGCGCCTGCGAGTCGCGCCGGCGGACATCCCCGAGCACTCGAACCACATCGAGCTCGAGCTGGTCGCCGCCGACGATGCGAGAATCAGCGTGCGCGAGTCGGCGCGCTTCCTCGGCCCGCGGCGGGCCGAGCCCGAAGACGCGGACGAACAGGGCGACGAGCACAAGGGGGGCTGATGGCGTCCACAGCGAGCAATACCTGGTACCGCAATCCGCTGGTCTGGTTGCTGATCCTCTTCCCGGCCTGGTCTGTCATCGCCGGCGTGTCGACCGTCGTGCTCGCCTTTCAGGTCTTCGATGGCGTCGTGGTCGACGACTACTACGCCCGCGGCAAGGCGATCAACGTCACGCTCGAGCGCGACTTCGCGGCCCAGCGCCGGGGGATCACCGGCATCGCGACGCTGTCGCCCCTCGCTCCGGAAACGAGTGGTCAGTCGGTCGAGGTCCTGTTGACGGCGCTCGACGTTGCGGCGCTGCCGGCGAGCCTCAAGCTCGCCTTCCTGCACTCGACGCACGGCGGCGCCGACGCCCATGTAGAGCTCCGGCGGACCACCCCCGGAACTTACCGCGCCGCCGTTCCGCCGCTCGCCCGCGGCAAGTTCCACCTGCAGATCGAAGCCGAGGACTGGCGCATCGTCGGCGCGATCCGGCAGCCGGCAGAGAGCGCCGCGGCACTCGGACCTTCTTTGTGAACACGATTGCCGCCGGAAGTGCCTTCCTCGCGGGCCTGCTCTCTTCCGGGCACTGCTTCGGCATGTGCGGCGGCATCGTCGGCGCCTTCTCGATGGCGCGGCCGCAGGGAGCGAACCCGCGCGGCGGGCGCCTGCAAGGGCTGATCGCCTACAACTCCGGGCGGATCCTCACCTACACCGCGCTCGGGGCAGCCGCCGGCGCGCTCGGGGCAGCCGCCGGCGGATTCCTGCCGCCGGAGATCGCACGCCGGTCGGCGCGCCTCGTGGCGGCGCTCTTCCTCGTCGGCATCGGCCTTTTTCTCGCCGGTCGGCCGCAGTTCCTGCAGCCGATCGAGCGCCTCGGCGCGCGCCTCTGGCGGCGCATCGAACCGTTCGGCCGCCGCTTCCTCGGCGCCCGAGGCCCTGGCCATGCGCTAGCGCTCGGTCTGGTCTGGGGCTTCCTGCCGTGCGGGCTGGTCTACTCGATGCTCGCCATGGCGAGCCTCGCGGGCGGCGCAGGAGACGGGGCTCTGGTCATGTCGGCCTTCGGCGCCGGCACGCTGCCGTCGCTGTTCGCCGCCGGGCTCGCCGCTTCCCGCCTGCGGGATCTCGCCCGGTCGACGGTGCTGCGGCGCAGTGCCGCTGCGGTCTGCATCGCGCTCGGCGCGTGGCTCGCCTTCAACGCCATCGTCGGCCCCGGCCATGCCGGTGGAACGGGTCCTGCGGGCGGCGAGACCTGCCCGCTGCACACCGCCACGCTCTGAACGGGTTCAGTGCGTCGGGGCGGGGGGAGTTCGGCCGGCTGCGGGAGGCGGCCGGCCGCCCGCTCCGATAGACTTGGGCTTTCGCGGCGTCCCCCGGCGCCGTCACGAGAGGAAAATCCTTCATGAGCGGCAAGACCCCCATTACGGTAGCGCATGGCGACGGCATCGGCCCGGAGATCATGCAGGCGACACTGGCGATCATCCAGGCGGCCGGCGCCCAAATCGAGATCGAGACCATTGAAATCGGCGAGGCCGTCTACAAGCGGGGCCACCTTGCCGGCATCGAGCCTTCTGCCTGGGACTCGCTCCGGCGCACCAACGTCTTTCTGAAGGCGCCGATCACCACCCCACAGGGGGGCGGCTTCAAGAGCATGAACGTCACCGTGCGCAAGACCTTCGGCCAGTACGCCAACGTCCGCCCGTGCATGTCGCTGCATCCGTTCGTGCGCACGCGCCACCCCGGCATGGACGTCGTCATCGTGCGCGAGAACGAGGAGGACACCTACGCCGGCATCGAGCACCGCCAGACCGACCAGGTCTACCAGTGCCTGAAGCTGATCAGCCGGCCGGGCTCCGAGAAGATCGTGCGCTATGCCTTCGAGTACGCCCGGCGGAACAAGCGCAAGAAGGTCACCTGCTTCATGAAGGACAACATCATGAAGATGACCGATGGCGTCTTTCACG
>JAGOCP010000210.1 GCA_017998715.1 Thermoanaerobaculia bacterium
CGGGGAGCGGGATCTTCCCCGACGACGTGGTGATCGAAGGCAACGAGTTCGCCGATACCGCCCCCCGGCAAACAGCCAATCCGGTGACCAAGCTCGACGTCGTCGGCGGGCGGCGCTGGGTCGTGCGGGCGAACTTCATCCACGACTTCGAGAAGGCGCAGGGCGATCACGTCTCTTACGCCGCCTTCCTCAAGGGAAACTCGCGCGACGGCCTGTTCGAACGCAACCTGGTGATCTGCGAGCGCGACCATTCTGGCGGCGTGCGCCTCGGCCTCTCGCTGGGCGGTGGCGGCAGCAGTCCCGGTTCGATCTGCGAGGACGGCACCTGCACGCCGGAGCATCAACACGGCACCCTGCGCAACAACGTGATCGTCAACTGCCCGCAGGATGTGGGGATCTACCTCAACGCGGCCGCGGACACGCGGATCTACGACAACACGTTGATCGCCAACACCGGCATCGACGTGCGCTTCGCCGCCTCGACCGCGGATCTCCGCAACAACCTGGTCTCGGGCCAGATCCGCAATCGCGACGGCGGCAGTTCGACGCAGAGCGCCAACCTCACCGGCGTGACCACGCCGCAGTACCAGCAGTGGTTCGCCGACCCGCTCGCTGCCGATCTGACGCTTCTCGAAGGCACCGCCTTCGTCGATCTCGCCGAACCCCTCGCCGCCGTGCCGGACGATTACTGTGGCCACCTCCGGCCGGCGGAACCTGATCGTGGCGCCATCGAGTATGCAGGCATCACCTGCGACACCACGCAGGCCGGCGGCGGCAGCGATCTCTTCCGCGACGGCTTCGCGAGCGGCGGCACGGGCCAGTGGTCCGCCGCCGTCCCCTGAGCCACGAGCGCCGGCGCAAGCCAAGAGAGCCGGAGCCGAAAACCCCGTTACCGGAGGCTTTATCTTCTACCGGGAGCTTTTCGTTCTGCCCGGGAGTGAAGAGGCTGCCGGCGCCTAGCGGCGCCAGCGGGCCGAGATCGAGAAGACTTGCGCGCGGCTGCTGAAGGTGCCGGAGCCGGGAGCTTCGTAGGTGTAGAAGCGGACGCCGCGGTCGCTGTACTGATGGTACGAGTAGCCAGCGTCGAACGAGAGTCCCGGCAGGTTGTAGGAGGCACCGAAGGCGTAGACCATGGCGTCTCCCTGCGGGAAGCCGGGCTCGATCGTCTCGTCCGGCACCGGGCTCGGTTCGAAAGCGAGGCCGCCGCCCAGCGCCCACTGCGGCGAGAGCGTCCACTCGGCGCCGAGCCGCAGGCCTACGACGTCCTTCCAGTTGCGTTCGCGACGGATGGCATCTGAGCAGCAGTTGTCGAAGGGATTCCTGTCCATTTCGATCGTCGTGCGATCGAGCGCCGACCAACCGCTCCAGACGACGTTCCCTTCGAGTTTCAGGCTCTCTGAAATTCCCCACCAGGCTCCGATCGATGCCGTTGGCGGGAGCTCGAAGTTCATGCTCACCGAGGAGGAGCCGAACCTGCGGTTGAATGCGGCCTCGACCGCCGGGTCGCTGATCGGTTCGCTCGCGAAGTGCTCCATGTCGCCTCCACCGTCGAGCGACATGCCGGATCCGAGAACCGCTCCCCAGCCCCAAGCCGGGGCGCTGTACTGGACGCCGACGTCGATACCGAAGCCGTCGACCTGCGACGCGGCCTCGGTGTGAGTCTCCACCAGGAGTACGTTCTGCGATTCGCGCAGGAAGAGCTCATTCGACGCGAAGGAGGTTTCGAAGCCGCCGCGCACGTAGCGCAGCGAACCGCCGAGGCTCCAGCGTTCGTCGATCGCCCAGGCCACCGTCGGGCGGAGCTCGAAGAGCGAGGTCTCCTGCCGGATGGTGTCGAAGCGGCCGGGGAAGAGCGCCGTATCCCAGTTCGTGATCGTCCAGAACGGCGCGTCGATGCTCAGGCCGAAGGCGAGCGGGACGGCGAGCTCTTTCGGCTTCCAGGTGGCGTAGAGCGCGGCCGGAAACTGGATGATGTGGTGCGCCAGGTCGGTCCTGCCGGGGGAGTCGAGCTCGTCCGCGGGGGCCTGGAAATCGAGGCCGGCCTCGAGCTGGAAGCCCTCGAGCCGGGCGATCCCGGCAGGGTTGTAGCGCACTGCTGACGGTTCGTCGGCGCGGGCGACGAAGGCGCCGGCCTGGGCGGCGCCGCGGCCGCCGTGCTGGAAGAGGCCGAAGCCGGCGGCGGCGAGCGGAGCCGGGAGCGGCGCGAGTACGCAGAGAAGCAGCAGGGCGCGTCGTTTCATGGTCTGCGGAGTCTATCTCCCGCGGGTGCCGGGCTAAGATAGGCGGGTGAACGCACTGCTGTCCTTCATCCAACCCCTGCAGACGGCCGCCGAGAACGCCGAGCGTCTCAAGGAAGAGTTGCGGGCGACGCCGCACAACCTGCAGGAGGTCGTGGCGGATCTGGTGGACCGGTTCATCCGCCATTTGCCCGGGGCGATCACCGGCATCATCGTCTTCCTCTTCTTCTGGCTGCTGTCGCGGTTCGCCATGCGTCTGGTGCGCCGGCTCGCCCAGCGCGCGCGCTCCGACGAGGCCCTGCGCGAGCTGCTGGTGCCGCTGACGCGATTCGCCGTGCTGGCCATCGGCGTCCTCATGGCGCTCGACCAGATGGGCTTCGAGGTGCGCTCGCTCATCGCCGGGCTGGGCATAGCCGGTCTCGCCGTGGGCCTCGCAGCGCAGGAGACGATGGCCAACATCTTCGCCGGCTTCACGATTCTCTGGGACCAGCCGTACCGTCTCGGTGACACCGTGACCATGGCCGGCAATCAGGGGCAGGTGAGCGAGATCGGACTGCGCTCGACGCGAATCCGGACCTTCGATCAGCGCGAGGTGATCCTGCCCAACAAGGAGGTCATCCAGCAGCCGATCGTCAACCACTCGCGCTCGCCCGCGATGCGCATCGACGCGGCGGTTGCCGTGGCCTACGGCATCGCCGTCGACCGGGTGCGCGAGGTCCTGCTGCAGGCGGCGCGGCGGGACCTGCCGGTTCTCGACACTCCCGAGCCGCAGGTCGTCGTGACGGCGCTCGGCGAATCCGCAGTCACCGTCGAGCTGCGCGTCTGGGTCGCCGATCCGCTGGCGCCGACGAGCTCGCGCTTCCTGCTGCTCGAGGTGGCCAAACGCGCCATGGAGGAGGCCGGCCTCGAGATTCCGTTCCCGCAGCGCGTGGTGCGCGTCATCGGCGACTCCGCGGGTCGTTGATCGTTCGCGCCGGTCGCTGCTAAGCTCTCCCGACGCCGTCCTCGCGGCTCTTCCCATGATCGTCGAAAAGCGCCGCATCGGTCCCGATACCCTCCTCGTCGTGGAGGGCGTCATCAAGCTCGGGGAGAGCGCCGCCTTCTTCTCCAAGGCGCTCGAACGAGTGCTGGAGGAGGACGGACGGCACGTCCTCGTCGACATGGCGAAAATCAATCAGATGGACTCGACGGGCATCGGCGAGCTGGTGGGTTACCTCGGCAAGTTCACCGAAGCGCGCCGCAAGCTGATCCTCATCGCGCCCTCCGAACGTGTCCGCCGACTGCTGCGCGTGGTGCAGCTCGACACTCTCTTCCCGACCTATGACGGCCTGGAGGCCGCCCTCGCTGCCGAGCAGGCCTGAGCCGACGCTTCGCCGGCTCGCTACCGTCCGCCGCGGGGCGGCGGACGAGTCCTGGCATTGGGGAGCGATCGCGGTCGTGTCGCCGGAGGGAGAACGGCTGCACTCGACCGGCGATGCCGCTCTGCCGGTCGTCGTGCGATCGACGATCAAGCCTTTTCAGGCGCTGCCTCTGCTTCTCGCCGGTGGCGAGGCCGCCTTCGCCCTTTCGGCCGCCGACCTTGCCCTGATTTGTTCCTCGCACAGCGGAACGCCGCAGCATCGCGCACGCGCCCTGTCGCTGCTCGAGCGCGCCGGCTTCGCCGAGAGCGACCTGCTCTGCGGCGCCCATCGCCCCTTGGGCGAAGAGACGGCGAGCGCCGAGGAGCGTCTCGGTCTGGGTTGGACGGCGCTGCACAACAACTGCTCCGGCAAGCACGCGGGCATGCTGCTCGCCTGCCGATTGCTCGGATTCGACCCGTCTGACTACATCGCGGCGGAGCATCCGCTGCAGCGCGCCATCGCCGCCGAGCTGGCCGGGGTTCTCGGCCTCTCGCAGCCCATCGCCCCCTGCGGTATCGACGGCTGCAGCGCGCCGACATTCACCCTGCCGCTCGTCGAGCTGGCGCGCGCCTTCGCCCAGTTCGCCGCATCGGGCAGCTCTGCCGTCGCCAGCGGGCGCGAGGCTGAGCGGGAGGCCGCGTTGGGGCGCCTCTCTGCTGCCATTGCGGCACACCCCGAGATGGTCGCAGGTCCGGAGCGCTTCACCTCCGAACTCATCGCTGCGACTTCCGGCCGCCTGATCGGCAAGGAGGGGGCCGAAGGCGTCTACGTCGTCGCCGCCCGTGGGCCGCGACCGCTCGGAATCGCGATCAAGATCGCCGACGGGTCCGAGCGCAGCCGCGATGTCGTCGTCCTCGAGCTGCTCGACCGGCTGGAGCTGCTCGCTGCCGGAGAGCGACAGGCCTTGGCGGCCTACGACAGGCCGACGCTGCGCAACCACCGTGGCCTAACAGTCGGAGAGATCGTGGCCGATTTCGAGCTCGAATGAAGCGGGTCGGAAAGCAAGCCGTTCGCTCCCGCCCGGCGTAAGACTCTAGAATGCCTTTGTACGACAGCACGGAGACCCGATGAAATCCGAGACGATGAACGACGACCAGATGAGAGCTGCGCTCGAAGAGCTCGCGGCGCAGCTGCCCGGCCGCATTCTCTTCGACCTTGCCGACCGCCAGCCGTTCGAGAGCGACTTCGGGCGCTGGAAGCACCGCCTGCCGGCCGCCGTGGCGCGCTGCGCCAATGCCCAGGAGCTCGCCCAGGCGATCCGCTTCTGCAACGAGCGCGGTATTCCGGTGGCGCCGCGCAGCCAGGGGCACACCCAGAGCGGCCAGTCGACCACCCGCGGCCTGCTCCTCGACTCGTCGGCGATGACGAGGATCCTCGAGATCAACGAGGAGGAGCTCTGGGCCGACGTCGAATGCGGCGTCATCTGGCGCGAGCTCGTCGTCGCGGCGACCTCGCGCGGCCTGCTGCCGCCGGTCTTGACCAACAACCTGAGCGTCACCGTCGCCGGCACGACCTCGATGGCCGGGCTGGGCGTCGCGAGCTTCCGTTACGGCACGCAGGCCGACAACGCGCTCGAGCTCGAGGTCGTGACCGGCGCCGGCGACATCGTCGTCTGCTCGCGCGACCGCGAGCCCGAGCTCTTCGACATGGTGCGCTGCAGCCTGGGGCAGATCGCCATGATCACCCGCGTGCGCACGCGCCTGCGGCGCTGCGCGCCGATGGTGCGCATGTACACCCTGGTCTACGACGAGCTCGGCCGCTTCATGGACGACGCCCTCAAGGTCATGCACGCCCCCGACGGCGCCTTTGCCTCCATGGGTGGAATCTGCTCGCCGGCGCCGCTCGGCTTCAAGAAGATCGGCGACGGTCTCGAGCTCGGCAAGGGGATGATCGGTTTCGCGCAGTGGCTCTTTCCGATGTTCCTCACCATCGAGTTCGCGCCCGGCGACGAGCCCGACGACGAGAAGGTGCTGGCCCCGCTTTCGCCGTGGCGCCGCTCCCTCATCCAGGACGTGACGCAGCTCGAGTTCTGCCGCCGCATGGAGCCGATGTTCGAGGCCTGGAAGCTCTCGGGCTACTGGGAGAAGCCGCACCCCTGGATGGAGACGACGCTGCCGTGGGAGTCGGCGAAGGAGTACATCGAGGCGGTGCTCGCGAATCTGCCGCCCGGCGCTCTCGGCGCTGGCGGGCATGTCCTGCTCTGGCCGGCGAAGACCTCGACCTCGAGCGTGCCACTCTTCATGCACCCCGGCGGCGAGCAGGTGCTCGGCTGGGGCGTCCTCGGCGCCGTGCCCGAGTCGAAGCTCGACGAGATGCTGACCCAGCTCGACATGGCCTCGGAGCTGTCGATCGCCTACGGCGGCAAGCGCTATCTCTCCGGCTTCATCACCTTCGACACGCCGGAACGCTGGGCCGCCCACTACGGCGATCAGTGGCCGCGGCTGTGCGCCGCCAAGCGCCGCTGGGATCCGAATGGCATCCTGGCGCCCGGCTTCATCCAGTACGAGTGAGCTCTGCCGGTGGCGAGCGAGGAGTGACGACGCGATGAATCGGATTGCCCTGCTCACCGGAGGCTCGACCCCGGAACGCGACGTCGCCCTCGCCGGCGCCGCCCAGGTGGTCAAAGCGCTGCGCACGCTCGGCCACGAGGTCACCGTCGTCGACAC
>JAGOCP010000211.1 GCA_017998715.1 Thermoanaerobaculia bacterium
GCCTCCCCGCGGCGCCGCAAGTGCAGCTGCCGTTCGCGGTCGACTTCCTGCATGGCAGCGAACGTCATGCCTACCGCTACACCGCGGTGCTGCCCTTCCGTCTCGCTCCCGGTGTGAGCCTCCCCGAGGCGCCCGACACGCTCTTCGCCCGCCTCGACGACCTCGCCGCGCTCGCCGCGGCGCATGAGCGCGCCCTCGAGGCGCATCGGCGGAGCGACGTCCGGATGCTGCTCGCCGACGCCGGCGAGCGCACCACGTCGTCCGGGCGCGGTGTCCTCAAAGAGCTCGGGCGAGAGGAGCTCGCGGCCCGCCTCGGTCCCTACCTCGAGAGCACGCGCTTCAGCCGCTACGAAGACGTCGCGACGCCGGTCATCGCCCTCTCCGCGGACGGCTCGCTCGGCTGGCTCGCCTGCCAGATCGAAGCTGCCGGGCTGCAGCAGCCGGCGAACGGTCCGGCGGAGTCGATCGCCTTCGGCTTCAGCTGGATCGAGCTCTATGCGCGGCAGGACGGAGCCTGGAGGAGCATCGGCAACGCCTCGAGTGCGCGCCCCTGACAGAATGCGGCGATTGCCCGCCGCACGCGCCAGGAGATGACGATGACCGAGCCACAGCCGACACCGCTTCAACACCGTTATCCCGACGACGCCACGCGCTGCTACGGCTGCGGCCGCAGCAACCCCGCCGGTCTCCACCTCGAGAGCGCCTGGGAAGGGGACGAGGTCGTCGCCCGCTTCACGCCCCGGGCCGAGCACATCTCGATCCCGGGCTTCGTCTACGGCGGCCTGATCGCGGCGCTCATCGACTGCCACGCCATGGCGACCGCGGCGGCGCACGTCGAACGGGTCGCCGGCCAGGAGGTGGGCGGCGGCGAGCTCACGCGCTACGTCACGGCGGCGCTGAAGGTCGACTATCTTCGCCCCACCCCGCTCGGGCCCGAGCTCGTCCTGCGTGCCCGCGTCACCGAGTCGGGGCGGCGCAAGCAGGTCGTCGCCGTCTCGGTCGCCGCCGAAGGACGCGAAACCGCCCGCGGCGAAGTCGTCGCCGTGCCGATGCCCGCCTCGATGGCCACCGGCGGCTGAGCGCCGAGGGACACACAAAAGGGACACACGAGCGGGACGCACAAGAGGGACGCACAAGAAGGCAGACGAGGGCAGTCGCCGTCGAGCGCTCCCCTCCGCAGAGGTTCGCCTCCTGCTACCCTTGAGGCGATGCCTCTGGTTCCGTGGCCCGCAGGCGCCGCCGCTCCCGCGATGCCAGCGCGGCATCCCTCACTGCTGATCGGCCTGGCGCTGCAGCTCCTCTTTTTCCGGGAGCTCCTTTTTCGCCGTCGGCGTCCGGCGCTTCGCGCGGACCTGGCTGCGGCTCCGCGCGGCAACGGGGAAGCCGTGTGGGTCTTTCCCGGCATGGGCGTCGGCGACGGATCGACGTGCACGCTGCGCCGTTACCTTCGTCGCCAGGGTTTCGACGCTCGCGGCTGGGGGCTGGGCCGGAACCCTCCAGACGCCCAGGCGACCCTCGCGCGCCTGCTGCCGCGGCTCGAGGAGGTCGTGGTCGCGACCGGCGCGCCGGTGGCCCTGGTCGGGTGGAGCCTCGGCGGCCTGCTGGCGCGTGAGCTCGCGCGGCTACGTCCCGATCTCGTCCGCTGTGTCGTGACGCTCGGAAGCCCGGTCGTGGGCGGCCTCCGCCACACCGCGATCGCCGGCTTCTATCGGCTGCAGGGCTGGGATATCGGTGAAATCGAGCGGCTATTCGCGGTCGTCGACCGCACGCCGATCCGCGTGCCGGTGACGGCGATCTGGAGCCGCCGCGACGGCATCGTCGCCTGGCAGGCGTGCGTCGATGTCTTCACCCCCGAGGTCGAGAACCTCGAGGCGACCTCCTGCCACTGGGCACTCGGGCTCGACCGGGAAGTCCTGGCGGCGCTGCCGGAGCGCCTGCGGGCCGGCCCGAACTAGAGCCCGGCAACGGCTTTGCCCTCGAAATGGCTCGAGGAGGTTCGAAACCGGCGCGGCGCAGGAGCTGGGACCCGGCACGGTGAGTCGCGCCCTCCTACCCAAACGGTCAGGATTGACAGTGGCTCGACCCCTCACTAGCCTTTCGATCTGTCGTTCATCCATTGAGGGGAGATTCTCATGAAGCTACTGCGCCTCGTGCCGGTCGTCCTGGCAGGCTGGTTCATCTCCATCGCCGTCGCGTTCGCCGCCTCTCCGGCCGGCCCGCCGGCTGCCGGAGTGCAGCCGCGGATCCGGACCTATCAGCCCGTCATGGCCGGAGTCACGGCGAAGATGAGCGACATTCACCTGCCGCTCCTGCAGCCCGATCCCAACGTCCTGATGGAGGTCCCCTTCGTGCCGATCTCGGATGCGGATCGCGCCAAGGCGGCGTGGCGCAAGGCGGTGGGCGACGTGACCCCCGACGGCGCGCTGCAGACCGACTACCCGCGCACCCCGGCCGCACTGACGCTTGGAGCCTCGTTCCAGGGCGTCAGCCAGGCGACGCAGGGCGCCGTCTCCGGCTTCTTCGTCTCGCCCCCCGACACCGTCGGGGACGTCGGCCCCAACCACTACGTCCAGTGCGTCAACCTCGCCTGCCAGGTTTTCAACAAGGACGGCTCCGCCGCCGGCCCGGTGGTCACGATCCGCGCGCTCTTCCTGAGCGCCGGCGGCACCGGCGACTGCTCGACCCTCAATGACGGCGATCCGATCGTCAACTACGACCCGCTCGCCGATCGCTGGATCCTGAGCCAGTTCGCGGTCGGCAACCGCGCCGGCGCCGGCCAGGCGCACGAGTGCCTCCTGGTCTCGCAGACCTCCAGCCCCGTCGGGGCTTACTATGCCTACGACTTCGCCATTCCGGAGCCTTACTTCAACGACTATCCGAAGATCGGCGTCTGGCCCGATTCGTTCGTCATGACGGCGCCGCTGTTCGAGGGACCGGTCTTCGGCCAGGGCATCTTCGCGATGAACCGCGCCAAGATGCTCGCCGGCGATCCGACCGCCGAGATGATCTTCTTCGACCTGACGCTCTCGCACCCGGGACTGTCGCGCATCCTGCCCGCGGACGTCGACGGCATCGCCCCCCCCGCCGGAGCGCCGGTGGTGCTCGCCGGCATCACCGCCAACGAGATGGGCGACCCGCAGGACGGCATCCGGCTGCTCGAGCTCAAGCCCGACTTCTCCAACCCGCCCGCCTCGACGCTCACCGAGCTCGGCTTCCCGGGCGGCAGCCTGGCGGTGGCGGCGTTCGACCCGACGCTCACCCAGGTCTCGGGCAACTGCGGCTTCGCCTTCACCGCCCGCGACGACATCGAGCAGCCGCCGCCGGCCACCTGCGGCATGCGCGTCGACGCGCTCTCGGACCGCCCGATGCACCGCCTGGGCTACCGCAACTTCGGCGCCTACGAGTCGTACGTCTTCACCCACACCGTCGACGTCAACGCCACTCCGCCCGCCGCCACCAGCGGCCACCGCGCCGCCATGCGCTACTACGAGCTGCGCCGCGCGCTGCCCGCCGGCACTTTCACGGTGCAGGAGCAGGCGACCTTCTCTCCAGACGCGACGCACCGCTTCATGGGCAGCGCCGCGATGGACGGCAACGGCAACATCGCCGTCGGCTACAGCGTCAGCGACCTCGCCACCTTCCCCGGCGTGCGCGTCGCGGGACGGCTGGCCACCGATCCCCCGGGAGGCCTCTTCCAGGGCGAGCTGGCGATCTCCGCCGGCGGCCGCTCGCAGACCAGCACCGGCTCGCGCTGGGGCGACTACAGCGCGCTCTCCGTCGACCCCGCCGACGAGTGCACCTTCTGGTACACCCAGGAGTACTACGACCCCGTGGCCCCGCCGTCGTGCTCGGCCACGGCCTGCTGGACGACCCGGATCGCGAGCTTCACCATGCCCGGCTGCGTCAGCGCGCTTCCCGCGAGCGGCACGCTCCAGGGCACGGTGACCGATGCCAACACGGCGACCGGGATCGTCGGCGCCCTGGTGCAGACCTCGAACGGCAACTCGGCCCTCACCATCGCCGGCGGCGCCTACTCGATGGTCGTGCCGGCCGGCACCTTCGCGGTCACCGCCTCGAAGGCGGGCTACGGCCCGGAGACCGCGGCGGGCGTCATCGTCGCCGCGAGCGGCACGACGACCCAGGACTTCGCGCTCTCGACCGGCATCCTCAGCGGCACGGTGACCGACTCAGTGACCACGCTGGCGATCGCCGGTGCCCTCGTCGAGGTCTCGAACGGCGCCACGACGCTCACCGACGGCTCGGGCAACTACTCGTTCGTGATCGCCCCCGGCACCTACACCGTCGACTTCTCCAAGGCCGGCTACTTCCCGGTCAGCACGACGGGGCTCGTCGTCGGCGCAACCGGCACGACCGACGCCGACGCGGCGCTCGACCCGACGCCGGGCCTCGCCGTCACCTCGACGGCGGTCGACGACTCGACCCTCGGCAACAACAACCTGATTGTCGATCCCGGCGAGTGCTTCTACCTCGACGTCACGCTGACCAACGGCGGCAGCATCGCCGCCACCAGCATCAGCGCCATCCTGACGACGACCTCGCCGCTGGTCGACGTCGTCGACGGCGCGTCGGCCTATCCGGACATCGCCGGCGGCGGCACCGGCACCAATGTGACCCGCTTCCGCCTGCGCACCGGCCTCACCTACCCGGCCGGCGTGCCGCTCGCGCTCGTGCTCTCGCTCACCACCGCGCAGGGTCCGTTGGCGATCCCCTTCTCCGTCTCGACCACCGGCGGGGCCGCCACCACCTTCGCGGCCACCGGCCCGGTCGCGATCCCGGACAACGACGGCTCCGGCGCCGCGTTGACGATTCCGGTCGCCGGCTTCACTTCGACGCTCTCGAAGGTCGCCGTGCGGGTGCGCATCACCCACACCTTCGACGGTGACATCGTCCTGCGCCTGCGCAGCCCCGACAACACGGTCGTCCTGCTCGCCTATCAGATCGGCGCCGCGGGCGCCGGCTTCGGCACCGACTGCCCGGCCGATGCCAACGACACCACCTTCGACGACGACGCGGCGACATCGATCACCGCCGGAGCGGCGCCGTTCATCGGCTCCTTCCGGCCGCAGCAGCCGCTCGTCGCCTTCGCCGGCAAGGCGCCGGCGGTGGTCAACGGCAACTGGTCGTTCGAGGTGGCCGACCTCGGCGCCGCCGACATCGGCAACATCGAATGCGTCGCCCTGCTGTTCAACGGCACGTCGGTCGGCCCGGGCTGCAACATCGCGCCGACCGCCGATGCCGGCGGGCCGTACGTCGTCGACGAAGGCGGCACGACGCCGCTCTCCGGAAGCGGCTTCGATTTCGACAGCGACCCGCTCACCTTCACCTGGGATCTCGACGGCGACGCGGTCTTCGGCGAGACCGGGCCCGCGGCGGCGCGGGGTGACGAGGTCGGCGCCACGCCGACCTTCTCGGCGGCCGGCCTCGACGGTCCGTCCCTCGCCAACGTGACGCTCCGGGCGTTCGACGGCACCAACGCGACCGACGCTCTGGCCACGGTGTCGGTCGCGAACGTCTCTCCGACCGCCTTCGCCGGCGGCCCCTATACGGTGTCGGTCGACGGCACGGTCGTTCTCGCCGGGAGCGGCAGCGACCCGGCGGGCGTCCTCGACCCGCTCACCTACGCCTGGGATCTCGACGGCGACGCGCTGTTCGGCGAGACCGGAGGCGCGGCGACGCGGGGCGACGAGGTCGGAGCCAACCCGACCTTCGACGCCACAGGTCTGGCGGTCGGCGCGACGGTGCCGGTGGACCTGCAGGTGAACGACGGCGACAGCGGCGACGCCGCGGCGAGCTCGACCGTCACGGTGGAGGGTTCGATCATCGAGATTCCGACGCTCTCGGGCATCGGCCTCGCCGCGCTGATCGCGCTCATGGTCGGCGCGGGCCTCTACCTGTCGCGCCGCCGGGAGCGCACCGGCAACCGGTAGGGCGACCGTCCGCCAGCGCACGCGTGTGCTGGCGGACGGCGGGACACACCCAAGGGACACTCGTTCGGGTCGGTCCTATTGGTGTGTCCCGGGCGGAGGGGTCAGGGAAGGGTGAGGGTCCAGTTCGAGGTGTCGTGAGTCTCGAAGCCGTCGAGCAGCAGCGCCTGGCAGGAGAACTGGGTCAGGGCGACATCGTCGAGGCTGAAGTTGGCGCCGTTGCCGTCGATTCCTTTGACGTACTCGAACTGGAGAGTGTGCGGCAGGCCGTCGGCGATCGAATCGACGATCAGACTGTACGGTGCGTAGGTCGTGTCGGCGACGAACGGCTCGAGGTAGCTCGCGATGTCG
>JAGOCP010000212.1 GCA_017998715.1 Thermoanaerobaculia bacterium
CCGCGCGCCGGCAGGCACTGCCTCGCAGGGTGGTGCCGCGCCGGCCCTCTGCCTGCTACCTTGTGGGCTGGGGGAGCGTGCAGTCCCGAACAGGAGGACGAGATGAACAGGATCATCAGCCGACAGACCGCGACGCTCGCAGGGCTCGCGGCAGTGGCGCTCGGACTGGCGCTGGCCGCCGGCGCGGCGCTCGCTTCCGACAACACGCCGCTCTACTCCACGGCAGTCGGCAAGGCCACCTACGCCACCTATTGCGCCAGCTGCCATGGCGTCGACCTGCGCGGCAAGGGTGAGATCGCAGCCACGCTGGCCTCGAAGCCCACCGACCTGACCCGCCTCGCGACAGAGAACGAAGGCGTCTTTCCCGTCGAACGCCTCATGAAGACCGTCGACGGACGCGATGACGTCGCGGCGCACGGCTCGCGCGAGATGCCGGTCTGGGGCGAGCTCTTTCTCTGGCCCGAGAGCGACACCCCCGAGCGCCGCGCGCAGGTGGAGCGCAAGATCGGCGAGCTCGTCGCCTACATCCGCCAGTTGCAGGAACCGGCAGCGAAGAACTGAACCGTCGTCAGTTCGCCGGTTCGCCGATCTCCTCGCTGGTATCGACCGAGAAGAGCCGCAGATTGGAGTAGGTCGCCAGGCCTTCGAGATCGGCCGGCCAGGCGCGTTGGTAGGAGTTCGCCGACGGTTCGTCGTCGAGCGGTACCTTCTCGTACCACTCCCACATCCGCGCCGGCGCGAGCACGCCGATGCGCGGATCCTCGCGGAACCAGACGTTCATCACCCGCCGGGCTCCCGGCTCGTAGCGCAGCTCGATGCGCCGGATCCTTCCGCTCGCAGGCTCCACCCAGATGCGCCCGCGCGCCGGCATGTCGCTTCCCTGGGCCGAGGCGGCGAGCGTCGGACTCGCGTCCTCGCGGAACTCGACGATCGTCGTCTCCGTTCCGTCGACCTCGCCCTCGCCACCGCGTGAGAAGCGCAGCCGCGAGTGCATCGCGGGCGCGAGATAGAGCAGCGGCAACGTCGGCAGATTCGTCGTGCGCTGCATCTGACCGAGATTGAACCGCGCGCTCTCGGCATTGATGCTGCCGAGCGCCTGGGCGCTTTCAGCAGAGCCGGCGAGGAAGAGCTGCCGCACCCGCTCGTGGCGATCCTGAATCGCCTGTCCGTCGACCTCATAGACGTCGCGGAATCCGACCCGCACTCCGCCGGAGACGCGCACCAGGAGCACTTCGGCGCGCAGCTGGCGGCGCGCGATGAGTCCCTTCGGGCGCGCGCCCTCGGCAGTCGTCTGCCAGGCGAGAAGCGGATCCTCGCCCGGACGCCGCGATTCGCGGCAGCAGGGTTGCCGCAGCAGCTGGACATAGCTCTCGTCGAGCACCGCGGCCTCCATCTCGGCCTGGAAACGCTCGACATAGGCGCCGACACTCTCTACCAGCATCTCGAGGCGGTTGCGGCGCGGCGCGCTGTCGTTCTCCGGCGAGGCCAGGGCGGTCGCGGCAGCGGACGCAGGGGCAGACCGGCCCGGCGCCGCTGCGCCCAGCAGCAGGGCGAGGACCGCCAGCGCACGGCAGGCCGAGGATCCACGGAGCGGGAGCATGCGCGGCATCGTGAGGGGACCTCTCGTCTTCGAGCCAGCGTACCATCGACTCGCGCCGGTGCCGCCCCGCACCGCCCGCGAGCGGCCCCGTCGCCTCGCGAGCGCCGAGACTCCGAGTGCAGTTAGGATGCAGGCTGCGGAGGACACACGCCATGCGAAGTCCAGCCACCAGCCCCTGCCGATTCACCCTCTTTCTCGCTGCCGCGGCGGCGCTCTGCTGGGTGCCCGCCGCCTATGCCGTCGCGGCCGACGCCCGTCTGGTCGCCCCGCCCGGCAGCGAGACCGAGCTCAAAGCGACCCTGAGCGCCGAAGTCAGGGCGCTGCCGGTGGCCCTCCATCAGCCGGTAACGAAGGGCGCGATCCTCGTCGAAATGGACGTCACCAAGCTGCAGAAGGAGCTCGAGGGCGAGCGCAAGAACCTGGCGAGTGCGCAGGAAGAGAAGCGTCGGCTCGCCGTGCAGCGCGGCGCGACGAGCAGCTCGCCGTCGAGCAACAACCGCACGGACATGTCGAACGCCCAGGCGGTGTCCGACGCGCAGATGGCGGAGTCGAACGCGATCAGCGATCTCGCCCGCCTACAGAGCGAGCTCGCCACCGCCGATCTGCGCGCACCCGCCGACGGCTACGTGGTGCGGCAGCTCTTCGCCGTCGGCGCCAAGGCCAAGAAGCGCAAGCCGCTGCTGGGCTTCGTCGAAGCGCAGAAGGTGGTGCTCGAGGCCTCCGTCCCGGCGGCGGAAGCCGGCGCATTCGCTCCCGGCGTCACCGTGCGCGTCGCCGACGCCGGCAGCCCGGCGCGCGGATTCCGCGCCAAGATCCTCGCGGCCACGCCCGCGGGCGAGACCGTCGCGCTCCGCCTGCAGCCGCTCGATCTGCCTTTCCTGGCGCTCGATACCCCAGCGTCCGTCGAGCTCGCCGCAGCGCCCTGAGACGCGGCACGGCGCTTCCCGCGCTTCACGAGCCTCGCCCGCAGGCGGAATCGCAACTCCGCCTGCCGCAGCCGGACGTAAGATGCTCCGGCGATGCCCAAGCAGTACAGCCAGGGAGGACGAGCCGCATCGGCGGGCGCTGGCGCCGCGGGGGCGTCCGGAGGGATCGGCCGCGCGGTCGACGGGCGGGCACCACGGTCGCTCCGGCAGCGCTTCTCGGCGCTGGGCAATCTCCGCCCGTTCCTCCGCCTGATCTGGGAGATCCACCCGGGGCTCGCCCTGGCGACGCTGCTGCTGCGCCTGCTGCGCGCGTTGCTGCCGGTCGCAACGCTGTTCGTCGGCAAGTGGATCATCGACGAGGTCCTGCGACTCACTCACCTTCCGGGGGCTCCCACCGACCTCGCCGGCTGGTTGGCGAGCGGGCACCTGCGTCCGCTGCTCGGTTTTCTCGGCCTCGAGCTCGCGCTGGCGGTGCTGTCCGACGTTGTCGGCCGGATCGTCTCGCTGCTCGAATCGCTGCTCGGCGAGCGCTTCGCCAACACCGCGAGCATCCGCCTCATGGAGCACGCCGCGACGCTCGACCTCGAGGACTTCGAGGACAGCGAAGTGCAGGACCAGCTCGACCGCGCGCGGCGCCAAGCCTCGGGCAGGAGCGGGTTGCTGTCACAGCTCCTCGGCCAGGCGCAGGACATCGTCAGTATCGCCGCCTTCGCCGCGGGGCTGACGATCTACGCCCCCTGGCTCATCGTCCTCCTGGCCTTCGCGGTCATCCCCGCCTTCCTCGGCGAAAGTCACTTCAACGCCCAGAGCTACGAGCTCGCCTGGCGACGAACGCCGGCGCAGCGCGAGCTCGACTACGTGCGCGCCACCGGCGCCAGCGTCGAGACGGCGAAAGAGGTCAAGATCTTCGGCCTCAACGCCTTCCTCATCGCGCGCTATCGCGTGCTCGCCGACGAGTTCTACCGCGCCAATCGCGCGCTCGCCGTGCGCCGCGCCGGCTGGGGAGGACTGTTGACCACGGTCGGCACCATCGGCTACTACGGCGCATACGCCTACCTCGCCTGGCGCACGGTGTCGGGTGCGCTGACGATCGGCGACCTCACCTTCCTGTCGGCCTCGTTCCGCCGCCTGCGCAACCTCCTTGAAGGTCTGCTGATCGGCTTCTCGCAGGTCGCCGGCCAGGCGCTCTACCTCGACGACCTCTTCTCCTTCTTCGACCTGCGGCCGGAGATCGTCTCGCCGCCGAATCCGCTGCCCTTCCCCGAGCCGATTCGCACCGGGTTCGTCTTCGAGGACGTCGGATTCCGCTATCCGGGCGCCGAGCGCTGGGCAGTGCGCCACCTGACGTTCGAGCTGCGCGCCGGCGAAGTGCTGGCTCTGGTCGGCGAAAACGGCGCCGGCAAGACGACGCTGGTCAAGCTCCTGTCACGCCTCTACGAGCCCGATGAAGGCCGGATCCTGCTCGACGGCCGCGACTTGCGCGACTACGATCTCGGCGCGGTCCGCGGCCACATCGGCGTCATCTTCCAGGACTTCGTGCGCTACCACCTGACCGCCGGGGAGAACATCGCCGTCGGCCGCATCGAGGCGAGAGGCGATCGTGAGCGCATTCGCGAGGCCGCACGACGCAGCCTCGCCGACGAGGTGATCGAGCGCCTGCCTGCCGGCTACGATCAACTCATCGGACGGCGCTTCAAGACCGGCGTCGAGCTCTCCGGCGGCGAATGGCAGAAGATCGCGATCGCCCGCGCCTATATGCGCCAGGCCGACGTCCTCATCCTCGACGAGCCCACCGCCGCGCTCGATGCGCGCAGCGAGTTCGAGGTCTTCCAGCGCTTCGCCGAGCTCTCGCTCGGCAAGACCGCAATTCTCATCTCGCACCGCTTCTCGACCGTCCGCCGCGCCGACCGGATCCTGGTCCTCGCCGACGGCCGGATCGAAGCCGCCGGCACCCACGACGAGTTGATCGAGGCCGGCGGACGCTACGCCGAGCTCTTCGACCTGCAGGCCGCCGGCTTTCGCTGACCGCCTCGATTGAAGCAGAATCCGGCCTCCGTCGACCGGAGCCTTCCTTGCCCCCGACCTCGCCCCGACGCCGCGCCCGACTTTCCGTCACCTGGCTCGTCATCGTCGCCTGGCTGGCGACCGCTGCGGCTCTCTGCGCCCAATCGCCGGCAGATGCCACCGCGGCGGGCGCCGACGACCGCACCGGTTCGCCGGCGACGACGCCGGAGGAGGGCGGCCGGCCGGCCCTGGGCGATCTCGGGGGCCTGCGCCCCTGGCTCGACGAGCGCGGCATGACGCTCGAAGGCTTCCTGGTCGCCGACCTGTCGCGCAACTTCCAGGGCGGCATCAGCACCGGTCGCGAGACCATCCGGAATCTGTTCGAAGTCAGCTTCGCTCTCGACACGGAACCGCTCTTCGGCCTCTCCGGCGGCACGCTGTTTCTCGACTTCCAGACCCAGGATGGGCGCCACGGCACCGACCTTCTGGTGGGCGACTTCCAGGGCTTCTCCAACCTCGACGCCCCCGGCTTCACCGCGCTCTACGAGCTCTGGTACGAGCAGATCTTCGCCGCCGGTCGACTGCGGCTGAAGCTCGGCAAGATCGACGCCAGCAACGAGTTCGCTTTCGTCGAGAACGGCGCCGAGATGCTCAACTCGTCGGCCGGCTTCAGCCCGACGATCCTCGGCTTCACGACCTATCCCAACCCGGCGACCGGCGCAGTTCTCTTCGCTTCGCCGGTCGACTGGCTCTATGTCGGCGGCGGCATCTTCGACGGTGCGACGCAGGCGGGTTCCCCGACCGGCACTCGCGGTCCATCTACCCTCTTCGGCGACCCGAGCGACCTCCTGCTGGTCGCCGAGATCGGCAGCCGCAGACCGCTCCCAGGCAGTCGCCTGCGGCGTATCGCCTTCGGCGTCACGCACCACACCGGCGACTTCGATCGCGTCGACGGCAGCGGCCTGGCCGAGTCGGGGGCGACCTCCTACTACCTCGTGCTCGACCGGCGGCTGGCGAGCCGGCCCGGAGCGGGCTCGCCGCCGCAGGCACCCGGCGAGGGCCCGGGCCTCGATGGCTTCCTGCAGCTGGGCTCGACGTCGGACCGGATCTCGGCGGTCGACCTGCACGCCGGCGCCGGCCTCGTCTGGACCGGTTACCTCCCTGGGCGCGAAGTCGATCACTTCGGCGTCATGGCGACCTGGGTGCGATTCAGCGGGCCGGCGCGCGCGGCGGGGACGTACACCGAGTCCTACGAGCTCGCCTGCGAGATCTTCTACCGCTGGCACCTCACCCCGTGGCTGCGCCTGCAGCCCGACCTGCAGTACATCGTCAATCCCGGCGGCAGTGGAATCGACGACGCCCTGGTCGGCACCCTGAGGCTGGAGCTCGCGCTCTAGCCGGAGAGTCCGGACCGGTTGGTGGCAAGATGCCTCCTCCGGCATCTCGCCGGTCCGTGCGCAGACGGGAAGGGTGGCAGGAAGAAAGCAGATGACGAGGCAACTTGAGGGGGCGAAGGGGGCGACAGCGGCGACGCGGGCCTTTCGCGTGGCCGGCATGGACTGCGCGGAGGAGATCGCCGCGCTGCGCCGGGAAGTGGGTCCGGTCGTCGGCGGCGAGGCCGCGCTCGGCTTCGACCTGCTGCGCGGCCGGATGACCGTCGCGGCGGACCTGCGAGCCGTGTCCGACGCGGCCATCGTCGCCGCGGTCGCG
>JAGOCP010000021.1 GCA_017998715.1 Thermoanaerobaculia bacterium
GCTCGACGACAACGATGCGGTGCAGTTCGACGACGGCTACACCGCGGCCGAGAAGGCGATCGTCGACACCGTGATCGGCGCGAAGATGCAGCCCGATCGCTGGGACCACTGCCAGCGGATCTACCGCGACGCCGGAGCGACGGTCGAGTTCCGCACCTACGACGGCGTCGGCCATTTCACCACCAGCCAGGTGAACGAGGAGCTCCGCGACTTCTTCCGCCGGCACCTTCCTGCGGACTAGCCGGTCAGGGCGTCGCGATGATCCTGTCGAGCAGCGCCGTGAAGCGCGGATCGGCGCGCAGGCTGGTGAAGTCCTCGTCGCCCTCGACCGTCGCCCGCGGAGCGAAGCCGGCGGCGATCGCCTGGCCGAGCCGGTCGAGCGCCGCGTCGGGTTGCCCGTCGCGGGCCAGGGCGCAGGCCAGGTTGTAGAGCACCACGCGCCGCGCGTCGCTTGCGGCCGGCATCGCGTCCGGCCCGGCGAGCGCCTGCTCCCAGATGCGGATCGCCGCCGCCAGGTCGCCGCGCTGCATCGCCGGCACCCCGAGCTGGTTGTAGACGAAGTTGGGATTCGCCCCCGCCGCCACGGCCTTCGCGAGCTCGGAGAATCCGGCGTCGAGCTCACCGGTGCGCACCAGTGCCTGGCCGAGCTGGAGACTCAGAGAGAGGCCCGACTCGCCCGCCGCCATCGCCCGCCGCAAGACGGGGATTGCGGCCGCGTCCTGGCCGCTGCGGGCCAGTACCCCGCCGAGCGTTGCGAGCGCCGTCCGGTCGTCCGGGCGACGGACGAGCATCGTCCGCAGCGCCGCCTCGGCAGCGGCGAAGTCCTGCCCGTAGGTTCCGAGAAGCGCCTGCCGCGCGAGGTCCGGCGCCGGGCCGGGCGGCGGCGGACTCACCAGCCGGTCGACCAGCCAGGCGACCGTCTCCTGCACGAGGCGCCGCGACTCGACTCCCTCGTCGAGGGCGTCGAAAGCGTGCGGAAGCGTCGGCGCCTCGACCATCGTCCACGGTGCGGCCTGTCGCACCGCCTGCGCGAAGATCTCGCGGATTCCGTTCTTCAACTGCGGGCTGTCGCGTCCGGCGAGGACGTAGAAGACCGGCAGATCGGTCCGCAGCTCCGGCACCTGCGCGTGCCCGTAGTAGAGCACCGCTGCCGCGACCTCGGGCCGCGGTGCGCCGTGGAGCCAGGGCAGCGCCAGGCTCACGTTCGCCGAGCACGCCCAGACGGCGAGCCGCGCGGGATCGAGTCCGAGCTCCGCAGCGTGCGCACGCAGGTGGGCGAAGAGCGCGTTCAGGCTCTTCGTCGCGTCCGCCCCGTCGCTCTGGTAGACGATGCCCGCAATGCCGTGCGCCGCCGCGAGCCGCGCCCAGTCGCGATAGATCGCCCACTCCTGAAACGGAGAGCCGGTGACGTTGACGAAGACGATCGCCGGCAGCGCTGGGCGGCCGGCGCCTGCCGCGGCGCCCGCCGGCGAGGCGGGCGGCCGGTAGAGCTCGAATCGCCGGTCGCCGTCACCGAACGGCTGGCCGGCTTCGACCGTCACCGCCGCCATTGCCGGCACCCGAAAGACGACGCCGTACTTGGTGACGTCGAGCGAGCCGGTCGAATCCGCTGCCAGGGATCCCGCGCGCGCGAGAGCCAGGGCGCCGATCGTGGCGAGAAGGAGGCGTCGACGGCGATGGCGCGGGGCCCGCGCGGCGGCTTGGAGGTCCATGCCTCCGCATACGCGAGAGATCGCGGTGAGTTGCGTCGGAGAACGGCTAGCGGGCGGCGGCCGGCTTGGCAAGCGCCGGCACGCCGGCCTCGTCGAGGAGCTTGCGGAAGGCCGCCGAGCTGCGCAGGGGCTGAAAGGCGGGATCGATGCGGGCGAGAGTCGCGGCGCTCTCTCGCCGTTCGAGGGCGCGCGCGAGGGCGGCGAGCGCCTGGGAGCTTTCGCCGAACTGGGCGTAGATCCGCGCCGCTTCGGTGTCGGAACCGCCGGTTCCCGCTACCGCTGCAGGTGGCCGCTTCGCCGCCGCGTCGGCGCGCTCTTCGAGCAGGCGCGCGGCTTCGCTCGCGTCGGGGGGCGCCCATCCGGCGGAGGTGAGGCGGCGGATGCGCTCGTCGTCGAGCGTCGCGCCCGAGTCGAGCGCGTCGAGCAGTTCGAGCTCGACCGCCGCGGCGGCGAGCCGGCGCTCGGAAAGGTGCAGCGCCGCCAGAGCGGCGTGCGCCCGGCGGAAGAGAGGCTCGCGACGGACGACAGCGGAGAGAAGCTGGCGCGCTTCGAGCGAGCGACCGGAAAAGTAGTGGATCCAGGCCTCGTCGGTCACGACTTCCGGATCGAACTGCCCGGGCAGGCTCGCCGGTTCGAGCTCGCGCAGCGCGTCGTCGAATCGCCCCTCGACCGCGCAGCTCCAAACCAACGCTCGTCGCGCGCCGACATGCAGGGCGTCGATCCCCAGCGCGCGCTCGGCCGAGGCGCGCGCGGTCAGCGGCTCGCGGGCGAGGAAGAGCTGGGTAAAGGCGAGCGCCGCCAGCGGATCGGCGAGCTTCGCCCCCTCTCCCAGGGCGATGTTGGCGGCGAGCGCCGCCTGGGCTTCGAGCCGGGCGCGCTCCATCTCCCCTTCGCGCACCAGCAGGTTGGCGAGCGCCGCATGCGCCGCCGCCTGATTGCGCGCCCCGGAGTCGAGCTGCAGCGCCGCTTCGAAATGACTGATGGCGGCACGGCGTGACGCCAGGTCCGGGAGCGGCGCGGCGGCCAGCCCCTTGGCGAGCTCGGCCGCAGCTGCGGCGCGCATCGCCGCCGGGTCAGGCGTCGCCAGCGCGCGCGCTCCGATGTCGCCCTTCGGCCGCTCCGGCGGGCCCATCCACCAGAGCACCCCGAGAATCCCGGCGCCCGCGACCAGCAGCCCGGCCGCGAGCTGCGCCGGAGAGACCAGCGACCGGCGTGCGCTGCGCCCGCCGGTGAGCTCGCCGGCCTCCGCAGCCCCCGCGGGGGGGGCGACGGCGGTAGCGCCGCCCGGAGCCAACGGCCGCACCGGGATGAGAAGACGGTAGCCGCGGTTCTTGAGCGTCTGGATCGTCGCCACGCCGTCCGCACCTTCGTCGAGCGCCGCGGTGAGCGCGCGCACCAGCCGGTCGAGCTCGCCGGTCGGCGGCACGGCATTCGGCCACAGGCCGCGCGCCAGCCACTCCTCTTCGAGCCATTCCCCGGGACGGGAGAGGAAGATCACCAGCAGGTGGACTTCGCGCGCCGTCAGCGGCACCTCGCGCCCGGCGAGCAGGAGCTTGACCTGCGCGGCGTCATACTGAAACCGCCCGAAGGCGAAGCCCGATCGCATCTGATCGCTCACGACGCCGCCGATCCTAACGCCCCCGGCTGCCGCCCGCTGCAAGTCGCTTCACGCGCGGCGGCACAGAGTCGCCGGGAACCCCTTGCAACCTCTGGACGATCCCACTGGCGTTGACTAGGATCCGGCTCCGGATTTCCAGGAAGGGGGAACTTCATGGGAAGAAAGCTCGGGCGAATCCTCGTCTGGACGATGGTGTTGCTGTTACTCGTCGCCGGACTCGCCGCCGCCGCAGCAGAATTGCGCTGGAAACGGACGTTCGACGCGCCGTATCCGGATCTGCACGCTTCGACCGATCCGGCGGTCATCGAGGCCGGCAAGACGCTGGTCTACGGCCCCGCAGGATGCGCCTACTGCCATCTGCCGCGCGAGGAGTGGGATCGCCTCGACGCCGGCGCGACGCCGCCGCTCACCGGCAACCATCGCTTTCCGCTGCCGTTCGGCACGGTCTACTCGCGCAACCTGACGCCCGACGCCGAAACCGGTATCGGCAAGCGGACGGACGGCGAGCTGGCGCGGATCCTGCGCTACGGCGTGCGCCACGACGGGCGCGCCGCGGCGCCGTTGATGGCCTTTCACGGCATGAGCGACGAGGATCTCGTCGCCGCGATCTCCTACCTGCGCTCGCAGCCGGCCGTGGCCGCCGCCGTACCAGAGCACGACCTCAATCTCCTCGGCAAGGCGCTCATGGCGTTCGTGATCGCGCCGCCCCCGGTCGGTGAGCCGCGCCCCGTCGCCAGCCCGCCCACGCTCGGACCCGACGGCGCTCCGAACGTCGAGCGCGGGCGCTATCTGGTCGAGAATGTCGCCACCTGCGGCGACTGCCACACCGACCGCAATCGCAAGGACGGCGCCCGCTATTCCGGCGGCGAGCCGATGGAGTCCGGGATCGACCCCGCCCACTTCTATGTGCCGCCGAACCTCACTCCGGACCCGAAGACCGGCCGCATCTATGGCTGGAACGAGGCGACCTTCCTGCACCGCTTCCGCGCCGGCAAGACCTACCCGATGGGGGTCATGCCGTGGGGGGCCTTCGGCCGCCTGAGCGACGACGACCTGCGCGCGATCTTCCGCTTCCTGCGTACCGTTCCGCCGGTCGAGCACGCGAGCGGGCCGGCGGTCGTCAAGAGGTGATGCGCCCGCGCTCCACCGCGGCGGCGATTCGCGGATAGAGTCCGGCCAACTCTTCGCACGTACCCGAGGTGCCCGATGTCGGTCCGAACTCTGCCGCGACTCGCCTGGCTCGTCGCTGCGATGTCCGCCGCGATAGTCGAAGTGAACGCAGTGCGCAGCGCCAGCGCCCAGGGCGTCGTGCCGAACCCTGAGTTCGACGTCGCTGCGGTCGCCGAGTGGACCGGCGACATCGCCAGCCTCGCCTGGTCGCAGACCGACCCCGACTGCGTGCCGGCCAATGCCTCCGGCTCGCTTCTGGTCTCACCAGCCGATCTCCAGACTCCGGCGACCGCTTTTCTTTGCGTCGCGGCGCCGCCGGCAGGCGCCTGGAACTTCACTTTCGTGGTGCGCGCCGAATGCGAGGAGGTGGTGCAGGGGATCCTGCGCTACTACTCCGAGCCGGCCTGCGGCGGGACGTTCCTGGGCAGCGAAGAGACCGGCGGTACGACCCTCGGTGGCAGCTGGGATCAGGCCGAGCTCGCCCCGACCGCGCCGCCCCTCGGCACCCAGTCGATCTGGATCGGTCTCAAGCTCTCGCAGTCGATCACGTCGATGTGCGACGCGCGCTTCGACAAGATCCACCTCGGGTCCGGCATTCCCCTGCTGCGCAGCGGCTTCGAAACCGGCTCCTCCGCCTGCCGCTGGTCCGCCACCGTGCCCTGACGGGGCGCCTGGGGCCAGTCACCGCTTGTCTACTTCACCAGCCCGGGTAGCGCTCCCACCACTCTTCCGCCTCCGGCGTGCTCGGCCGGCCCTCGCCCATCTGCGGCGCCGCGCCGCTCAACTGGAGCGCGAAGTCGTCCGCCAGCCGGGCGATGACTTCACGCCCCTCGAGGCCCGCCAGCCAGTCGGTCGGCAGCGACTCCTCCCCGAGAGCGGCGCCCAGGAGGTTGCCGCAGATCGCCGCCGTCGAGTCGCTGTCGCCGGAGTGGTTCGCCGCAAGCACGAGCGCCGCGCGCAGATCCTCGGGAAAGCTGAGCGCGGCGTAGACGGCGATCGCCAGCGCCTCCTCGGCGACCCAGCCGCCGCCGAGCGACTCCACCTTCTCCGCGGTCGGGTCGCCTTGCGCGGCGAGCGCCCGCGCTGCCGCGAGCGGATAGAGCGTCTCGGCGTGATCCGGCGCCTCGCGCAGGATCGCCGTCGCCGCGTCGAGCGCTTCGGGCAGCGAGCGGCCCTCGTAGGCGATGGCGTGAATCGCCGCCGCCAGAACCCCGGCGGGAAGCTGCCCGGTCGGATGGCCGTGGGTGAGCGCGGCGATTTCGACGCCCATGCGGAAGACCGCGATCCCTTCGCCGGCGCGGAAGAGGAACCCCACCGGCGCGATGCGCATCACCCCGCCGCAGCCCTTCGAATCGTTCTCTGCCAGTCGGCCGTAAGGCCCCGCAACGCGCAGCGCCGCGAGACAGGTGTTGCCCGGCGCGCGGCGTGCGTGCAGAAAGCGCTCGCCGATGAGCCAGCCGTCCGCAGCCCATGGCGGGGACTCCGCTGCCGCGCCGGCGCGGTCCGCCTCGGGCCAACTCTCCCCTTGTGTCAGCAGCCAGCGGCGGTAGGCGTGATGCACGACCGACGATGGATGCGACGTGCCGCGCGCCTCGCCGCGCACCTCGGCGCGGATCAGCCCCTCGACGGTGAAGAGCGTCATCTGCGTGTCGTCGGTGATCGCGCCGGCGATCGGCGGGTGTCCGTAGGCCGGCTCGAAGTGCTCGAGCCCGCGCGGCCCGTAGCGCGCCCGAATCTCCGGCCAGCGCAGGAACTCGATCGGCGCCCCCAACGCATCCCCCATCGCCCCAGCGAGCAAAGAGCCGCGTATGCGGCTCCTGAGGGATAGATCGCCGCGTATGCGGCTCCTGAGGGATACATCGCCGCGTATGCGGCTCGTGGAAGGTCGATCGCCATGCGAGCGGCTGCTGGTGGAGGTCACTCCCTGATTGTCTCCCGAAAAGCCGGTCTCGGACGGCCAGGCCGGGGGGGCGAAACCGCCACTGGAATCGTGAGTTCGCGGCTGGGATAGAGTGCTCCAAACAGCCGCCGGAAGGAGAATTCGATGACGATCCCTCGTCCCGCTCGCGTTTCTGCGCTTCGTGCGATCTTCCTCGCCCTCGCGACCCTCGCGACCCTCACGATGACGTCCTTCGACGCCATCGCGAGCGCCCAGACTCAAGAATCGTTCCGCCTGGTCCCGGTCTCGCCCGGGACCCAGAACGTCGTGCTCGGAGACAGGTTGACCCTGGAGGTACGGGTGCTCGACGCCAACGGCACTCCGGTGCCGAATGTGTCGCTCGCCTGGGAAGTGGTCGCGGCTCCCGGCTCGCCTCGCGGGACGAGCGGCGCGCCCTCCCCGTCCGATGGCGCAGGCATCGCGCGCGCCACCTTCGGTTTCGGCGTCGCCGGCAGCGTGACCATCCGCGCTTCGCTGCGAGGATCGTCACCAATTCTCTTTTCGATCACCGTCGGCAGCCTCGGCGAGCTCACCTCCGACAACAACACCCGGGCCTCGGCGGGCGGATCGTTCGACGACATCTGTTTCGATGTCTTCAACAACCCCGACGGCACGCCTCGTCCTGTTCCGCGCGCGACGCCGCTCTGTGTCTTCATGACCGGGACCCTCACCAACCAGGACCAGCGCACCGAGGCCCTGATCGAGATGTCGCCCACGGGGCTCGGCAGCGCCTCGAAGACAGCCTCCGCGAGCGCCGCGCAACAGCAGTCGATCGTCGCCTCCCGCCTGGGGGCGCTGCGTGGCGGTGCCCTCGCCGCCGGGGCGCAGATCTCCTGGTCGGCCGGCGGCACGGTCATCGACGGCACGACCCTCGCCGCCGCGCGCAGCGAATCTCAAAGTCGCGAGCGGTTGGGGCGCAACGTCGAGGCGGCGCTCGGTGGCCACCGCGGCATGGGCGGGCGACAGGGCACCTCCATGCTGGCGCAGGCCGCCGCGGCCGAGCCGGCGCGCGATCGTCGTTGGGGACTGTTCTTCACCGGCCGCTTGCAGCAGGGAGAACAGTCGGGCGATGTCGGTGACGAAACAGCCTTCGATTTCGACACCACGTCGGGCACCCTCGGCGTCGACTTCGCCGCCGGCCCGAACAGCTTCTTCGGCATCGCCGGCGGCTATGCCACCAACCAGACCGACCTCGCCGGCGGTGGTGGCGAGCTCGAGTTCGACGCCCAGAGTCTCATGATCTACGGCGCCTGGCAGGCGACGAACGGTTCCTACCTGCAGGCCACTGTCGGTTACGGCTCGACCGACTACGACCAGCGCCGGCGGATCGAGCTGCCGGTGGTGGGAGATCTCGATGCGCGCGCTCTCTACAACGGCGACCAGCAGTCGGCGTCGCTCGAGGGCGGTTGGAATTGGGGCGGCCGGCGCGTCCTCGCCTCGAGCTTCGTGCGTGGCAGCTGGGCGCGCGCCAAGGTCGACCCCTTCGCGGAGAGCGGCGCGATCGCCAACGTCGTGATCGGCGGTGTCCCGGTGCCGACCGACTTCGGCGTCGCCGTCGAGGAACAGCAACTGGAGTCGCTCCTCGGCGAGTTCGGTTTCGATCTCTCGGGCAACATCTCGATGTCCAACGGCGTGCTGGTGCCGCAGTTCACGGTCACGTACCGCCACGAGTTCGACAACGACGCCCGCACCGTGCAAGCCAGCTTCCTCGGTGACCAGGCCGCCGGCTCGAGCTTCCTGGTCTTTCTCGACCCACCGGATCGTGACTGGATCGATGCCGGCCTGAGCCTCTCGGCTCAGTATCTGTGGGGCAGCCTCTTCGTCGCCTACGACAGGGAGTTTGCGCGCGACGACTTCGAGCTCGCCACCTGGCAGGCCGGGCTGCGCTTCGAGTTCTAGCCGCCCGAGTGGTCGACGTCGAGAAGCTCGATCCGAAGTACGAGGTCGTTCGCCGCCTGCGCGAGGGCGGCATGGGGACGATCTATCTCGTCCGCCATCGCCTGCTCGAGGAGCTTCGGGTCATCAAGGTCCTGCGCGCGCAGATGTCGAGCGACGCCGATCTCGACGAGCGCTTCGCGCGGGAAGCGAAGACGGCGATCCAGCTCCGTCACCCGAACATCGCCCAGCTCTACGACTTCTCGATCGACCCGCAGGGCGTCGCCTACATCGTCATGGAGTACATCGAGGGCGTGAACCTCGACGAGTACTGCCGGGCTCGCCCCACGATCGACCTGCACGAGACACTGGGGATCGCCATCCAGGCCCTGCGGGCTCTCGGATTCCTGCATCGCAAGGGATACGTTCACCGCGACATCTCGCCCGACAACCTGATGTTGACCCGGGATGCCGACGGCCACTCGCTGGTCAAGCTGATCGACCTCGGCATCGTCAAGATCCTCCGCGAGGACAGTCAAGCGTCGGCCACGCTGCACTATCTCGGCAAGCCGCGCTTCTCGTCGCCAGAGCAGCTGTCGTCGACGGCAGTGGACGCGCGCAGCGATCTCTACTCCTTCGGGGTGATGCTCTACGAGCTGGTGAGCGGGCGTCACCCGATCACCGGGCAGGATCTGCCTTCGATCGTCACCGGCCACCTCTACCTGCCGCCGCTCGCCTTCGAGGTCTCCGATCCCGAAGGCCGGATTCCCGAGTCGCTGCGAGCCCTGATCCTCGAGGCGCTGGCCAAGAAGCCGGAAGGGAGACCGCAGAGCGCGGAGGCCTTCGGCCGCCGCCTGACCGAGATCCAGCGCGAGCTGGCCAGGAAGGCCGCCGCGGCGAACCCCCCGCCGCCGACCGCCAGTCAGACCCTGACAGGAGACGACACGCAGCCGTTTCGAGTGCCGGTCGAGCAGCAGGCTCCGGCGGCCGTGGTCGAGGAGGCCGAGCAGCAAACCGTGATCCAGAAGTCGCGCGGTGTCGCTACGCAGCCGCCGGACGTTATCCCTGGACAGCGACCGCAGCGAGCGGTGGCCGGGTGGTTGATCGGTATCGCCGTGATCGCGATCGGCGTGCTGACAGCGCTGGCGATCCTCCGGTTCCGGGGCGGCAGCGCAGAAGTGCCGGAGGACTACACCAAGGGGCTCGCCGCGCTCGAACGCCATGAGCCGGAGGCGGCGATTCCGCTCCTGCGCTCGGCGGCGGGCCACGATCCGATCGAGCGCGACGGCTACCTGCCGTTCTTCCACCTCGGAGTCGCGCTCGCAGCGACCGGCGACTGTGATGCGGCCGAGGTCGCCTTCTCCACCTCGATCGGGCAGACCGCCCTCGGCCGGAGCGCTGAAGCCTCGGCGCAGGCCACTGCGACCCGGGAGAAATGCGCCAGCCTGGGCCTCGAGCCCGAACTGGTCGAATTCGAGTCGCAACTTGCCGGTCTCGAAGCCCAGGTGAAGGCCCTCGACGCCGATCGCGCGAATCGCGATCTGGCGCAGCTCTGGCGCGACCCGGCGCTCGGGCGGGAGCTCGACCGCGTCGCCTCGCTGCTGCGTGAAGCGCGGGCGCTCACCGACTCGGCGCGCAAGAAGGGATCGCGAGATCCGCTCTTCGCGGCCCAGGACCGTTTCGCCGACGCCCAGCTCGCGCTCGGCGCCCTGCTCAAGAGAATCGCCGCGCTCTAGCCCGGTCAGCTCTTCGGCTGGAAGATGAAGTCGCCGCCCTCGTGGCCGGCGAAGCCGATCTGGGCGTACTCGGGTCGCTGGACGACGCCGAGCTCCGCCGAGCGGAAAGCGACCCGCGCCGAGACCGCCTGGTAGAGCCGGTCGGCGGAGAGCGGTTCGCGTGCCAGGGAGAGAACGGTGAGCAGGGCGCGGGCGAAGATCGAGTGGCGCTCCGCTCCCTGGTCCAGAACCGGCGCCAGGCCGCCCGACGAGAGCACGCTTCGGACTCGACTGCCCGCCTCGGTGGTGCCCTTCGTCCGTTCGAGCCCGAGCCCCCCGAGAGCACCGGCGTAGCAGCTGTCGGCGACGACGAGCACGCGGCCGGCGCGCATGATGCCGAAGATCTTCGCCAGGGCCTCGTTCGGGATCCAGGTCGACGGGTCGTTGGGATCGGCGTCGACCGGCATCCAGTAGCCGCGACCGGTGGCGGCGTCGATCCGGCCGTGACCGGCGAAATAGACCAGCAGGTCGTCCTGCGGGCCGAGCTGACTGGCGAGCTCGGTCAGGCGCTGCATCGCAGCGAGAAAGGTGGCATTCGGCAGCCAGCTCACTTCGAAGCCGTAGCGGTCGCGCAGCATCGCCGCCAGGTCCTCGCCGTCGGCGATGGAGGTCGTGAGCGGCGCGAGGTGCCGGTACGCACCGCCCGCGATGACCAGTGCGTGGAATCGCCTTCCGCTCTCTTTCGGCGCGCCGGCGAGCGCGGCGGCCGGCGGAATCGCGCCCCCCGCGGCGACGAAGACGAGCTCCGTTTCGGTTCTCCGCGCCGCGCGGTCGATGGCGACGAACGGGATCGGCTTGTTGGCCTCGACCGCAAGCCGCAGGCGGAACATGCCGTCGGCGCCGATCTCGTGCCGTTGCCCGGCGGCGGTGAACTCGGCGAGCCCCAACTCCGCGGTCACTTTGCCGACGATCTCCACTTCGCGCGCCCCGACGGGGACGGGCACCAGCGAGGGACCGCGGGTGGCAAGCACGTCGGGGCGGAGAAACTCGATCGCCGGCGCGCGCTTGGCGATCACCGCCTCGCGGCCGCGGGCCGCGAGATCCTTCGCCGCGGCGGCGGACGACTCGAGCTCCGAAGCGAGGCGGCGATAGCGGTCCTGCGCCGCCTCGAGGTCGGCGACCCGCTTGCGGCTCGATTCAACCGCTTCCTGGCGCTGCGCGACGGTGAGAGCAGGGGGCGCAGGAGTTTTCGCCGGCGGCTGGGTGCCGGGCGCGGCGGGAGTCTGCGCTGCGGCCTGGGCCGAGGCGGTCTTGGCGCTCGCCGCGCTGGCGACAGCGGCTGCGAGAGTGGTCTTCGCCTGCGCGAGCTCGCGCTCGGCGGCGACGAGCGCCTCCCGGGCGCGGGAGAGCTCCGCAGCGTTGACCTCGAGCTCGGCCTTGGCGTTCGCCGCTTCGGCGGTGAGGCGCGAGACTTCGGAACGCAGCGCTGCCACCTCCTTCTCGAGATCGAGGTCCGTCGCCCCGGAGAGTCCCGCGGCCTTGCGGTACCAGACGATCGCCTGGACGGCGTCGCGCGAGACGCCGCTGCCCGATTCGTAGCAATGGGCCAGGTTGCGTTGCGCGCGGCGGCTGCCCCCGTCCGCTGCCTTGCGGTACCAGATCGCCGCCTGGGTGAGATCGGGTTCCCCGCGAACGCCCTGTTCGTAGATCTCGCCGACGTTGTTGGCGGCCTCGGCGTCGCCGCCTTCCGCCTGCGCCAGCCAGGCCTGCAACGCGAAGTCGTTCCTGGTCGGATCGAGGGTGAACTCGCCGCCGCGCAGTCCGCACTCGTGGGCGGTCGCGCGCACCACCTGGCGGGGAGCGGCGAACTTGGCGTGCCGCCCGAGGTTCCTCACCCGGGACGGCAGCAGGCAGTCGACGATGAACAGATCTTCGGGGTGCCGCACCTCGGCCGTGGAGCTCGTCGCGCTGGCGGCTGCCTGCGGCACGGCCAGCGGCATCGCGAGACAGCTGAGAATCGTGAGAGTCGGGATGCGCATCGGGACCTCCGGCGTGGCGGCGGAGCGGCGCACCCGGCTCTTCGCCGGAGAATGGACCGGCCGTCGCTCGCGGCGTAAGTTACCTCGTTTCGGCCTGCGGCGAAAGGAAACCGGTCTCTGCCGCCGGCAGAGGCCGGGAGGCGGGCGCAGCGCGAGGCGAAAAGGCACCTCTCCATCGATATGATCGGACGGTCGCGATGCCGATCCTCATCCATCTATCCGCGCCGCGCCAGGGCCAGCGTTTCGTCTTCTCGCGCTCGGTGATTCTCGGCCGCGGTCAGCAATGCGACGTGGTGCTGCCCGAGGCCTCGGTGTCGCGGCGCCACGCGCAGATCTCGGTTGCCGACGAGCGCTGTTTCCTCGTCGATCTCGGCAGCGGCAACGGGACTTTCCTCAATGGCGAGCATCTCGCGGAGCCGACTCCGCTGGTGAGCGGCGACGAAGTGCGCGTCGGCACGGCTGTTCTCGAGTTCCGTCTCGCCGATTCACCGAGACTCGACGGCACCCGCTCGCGCACCATCACGATTCGCGACGCGGCGCGTGATTCCGGTCCGCTGCCACTGGTGATTCCGCTCGCGAACCTCCAGCTGACCGGCCCTCCGGCCGACGAGCTCGAGCGCATGCGCCGCAAGCTCGAGTTCTTTCGTCAGGCGGGAGTCGTGCTCACCCGGACGCTGAACGAGCGCGAGCTCTTCGACGCTCTGCTGGAGAAGGCCATGGCGGTCCTGCCGCAGGCGGGCCGGGCCTTCATCCTGCGGCGTGATCCCGAGAGCGGCGAGCTCGCCTCGATCGGTGCCCGCACCCGCAGTGGCGCGGTCGAAGAGATTCCCGCCAGCCGGACGCTCATCGACGCGGTGATTCGGCGCCGGGAGCCGCTGGCTTCGGTGGACGTCGGCGCCGAAGCGGGCTTCGAAGTGGCGAATTCCGTTCGCCATCTCAACCTGCGCGCGGTGGCCTGCCTGCCACTTCTCGTCGAGGATCGGCTGGTCGGCGTCATGCAGGTCGACAACACCGAAGAGCGACGCGGATTCAGCGCCGACGACCTCGATCTCCTGTCGGGCATCGCCGGCCCGATCGCCCTCGCCATGGAGCATTCGCGATTGCACGAGAAGCTCGTCGAGCGCGACATCCTCGAGCACGATCTCGCGCTCGCCCGGCGTCTGCAACGCAGCTTCCTGCCGCAGACGCCACCGCAAGTGCCGGGCTACGGCCTGGCGGTCGAGTATTCGCCGGCGGCCGAAGTGGGCGGCGACTTCTACGACTTCTTCCCGCTCGCGAGCGGCCGGATCGGGCTGGCGATCGGTGACGTCTCGGGCAAGGGCGTTTCGGGTGCGCTCCTGATGGCGCGACTGACCAGCGTGCTCCGCGCTGCGGCCGCGCGCTCGGAGCATCCGGCATCGGTGCTCGAGGAGCTCAACGAGCTGGTCTTCGCCGAGAACGACGAGGGCATGTTCGTCACTGCGAACTTCGCCGTTCTCGATCCCGAGAGCGGCCGCCTGGAGATCGCCAACGCGGGACACCTGCTGCCGATCGTGCGCCACCGCGACGGCCGGGCCGGAGAGCTCAAGCTCCAGCCCGGGAGCGCGCTGGGGGTGAGCCGGCCGCTTCTCGCGCCGGCGGCCTCCTGGACGATGTCGCCCGGAGATCTCATGCTGTTCGCCACCGATGGCCTCACCGAAGCCGCCAATCACCAACTGCAGCGGTTCGGCAACGCACGCATCATCGAGACCCTGCGCCGCCTCGCCAGCGACGATCCGAGTCAGGCGATCAACGGGTTGCTGACCGCGGCGCGATCGTTCGTCGGCGATCACGGCTTCGACGACGACCTGACCCTGCTCTGCCTGACGCGCGCCTGAGCCGCGCCAGAGCCGCGCGTCAGTCGCTCCAAAGGCGCGATTCAGCCGCGCCAAAGGCGCGATTCAGAAAAGAATCCGCGCTTCCTTACTTCGCGGGTGCGGTGCCGCGACTGAGGATCTCCGCGGCGAGCGCGACGCGAGCCGGATCGGCCGCGGATCTGGCGGCGAACTGCGGCGGGCCTGCCGGCTCACCACGGCGATGCAGCAGGCGATCCGCCATGCGGCCGATGCCGCCGATCCGCGAGCGTCCGGCCAGCAGGGCGACCGCCTGGGCGCGATCAGGGAGGATCGGGAAGAGACTGGAGAAACCGGCGATGTCGAAAACCTCGCGCACGCTCGCGTTGAGACCGCAGAGCGCGATCGCGCCGCCGTCCGAGGCCAGCCGCTTGCCGACCATGATCACCACCCGGAGCCCGGCGCTGGCGACGAAGTCGAGCGCCGTCAGGTCGAACAGCAAAGCGCTGCAGTCCTTGCCGAGCGCCTGTCCGGTCTCGCGTTCGAGCGCCGGCGCGGTCCGCGAGTCGAGCTGACCCGAGAGAGCGAGCACGACGACGCCGCCCTCGGCGATCGTTTGCACGGCAAACGCCATCTCAGGCCTTTCCGCCGAGCCGGAAGACGAAATCGAGCCGACCGAAACGCAGGCGATCGCGGTCTGCGAGCCGGTGCTCGACGCCCGCGGGGATCCGCTCGCCTCCCACCCAGGTCCCGTTCGCGGTTCCGATCTCCTCGCGCAGGAAGAAGCCGCCATCGCGACCGATGAGTCGGGCGTGGCGGCGCGACAGAGTTCGTTCGACATCGAGCGCGCCGAGATCGATCTCCGGCACCGCGCCGGTCACCGGGTCGGGTCGGCCGATCACCATCTCGCTGCCGGTGGCGATCGCGATCGACCAGCCCGAAGCGTGCTCGAGGCGCGCGCCGGCGGCGCTCGCGGCCGCCGCTGCGGCGGCAGGAGCGGGGGCGCGGATACCCGCGTAGGGCGTCTCGGCAGCGGCGCGCGGCCGGGCTTCGGCGGCGAGTGCCGGCTCTTGCACGGCCGGTTCTTGAGCCGGCGACGGCGCCTTGGGCTGCAGTCGCTCCATCCCCACCCGCGCCGCCCGCTCTTCCGCCTCTTCGTATCCACGCAGCCGGGCCGAGAGCTTGCGCATCATCCGCACGGCGACTTCCGGGTGCTCGCGCAACAGCGCATCGAGGGTCGAGGCGTCGATCGGCAGCAGGCGGCAGGCGACCTTGGCCCGCGCGGTGGCGCTGCGCGGCCGATTCTCGAGCACCGACATCTCGCCGAAAAAGTCGCCGGGACCGAGCGTCGTCAGGATCCGCTCGCTGTCGCCCCGCAGTCGCACGATCTCGACCTCGCCGTCGTCGATGATGAACATCTCGCTACCGGTTGCGCCCTCCTGAACGATGATCGCCCCGGCGGCATAGTCGCTCAAGTGTGCACTGCGTCCCCCGCCGGAACCGCCGGGCTTGCTCGGAGATTTGACCATGGCAACAGGGGATTGTAGATTCGCCGGGCGTTTGACGCCAGTCATGCTCCGAAAACCGGGACCGACACCATTCGAGTCGGGTCGGAGACGTTGTGCGATCGATCGCAGCTGCCATGAGAAGTTCCGCCAAGCTCGACCCGTCCCGGCGTAGCGAGGGCCTCTTCTCGCCTGCCGCGCTCGAAATCCGCGAGATGTCGGCGAAGAGGTCGGGCCCGGAGCACGCGATCGAGATCGTCGGTCGCTCGCCGCGCCTCGAGGAGATGCTGAAGAAGGTCGCGAAGGTCGCGCGCTACGACGAGCCGGTGCTGGTCTATGGTGAGAGCGGCGTCGGCAAGGAGTCGCTGGCGCAGGCGATCCATCTGCTCGGCAAGCGCTCGACCCATCCCTTCGTGGCGGTGAACTGCCCGCAGTTCCAGGACGGCAATCTCACCGTCTCGGAGCTCTTCGGGCACCGCAAAGGGAGCTTCACCGGCGCCGTCAGCGACCACCGCGGATGCTTCGAAACGGCCGACGGCGGCGTCGTGTTCCTCGACGAGATCGGCGATCTGGCGATGAACGCCCAGGTGATGCTGCTGCGCGCCATCGGCACCGGTGAATTCCGGCCTCTGGGATCCGAAGTGGCGCGCAAGGCGAGCGTCCGCATCGTCTCGGCCACCAACCGCTCCCTCAACGAGATGGTGATGTCGGAGCGTTTCCGCAACGACCTTCTCTTCCGCTTGCGCTACTTCATGATCGAGCCGCCGCCGCTGCGCGAACGCGGCGAGGATTGGCAGTTGCTGCTCGAGTGGGCCCTCGAGCGGCTGGCCTGCCGCTACGGCACGGCGCGGCAGTTCTCCGACGCATCGCTGCGGTTGATGGAGGGCTACGGTTGGCCGGGTAACGTGCGTGAGCTGATCAGCGTCGTCGCCACCGGCTACGCGCTCGCGGACTCGAACCAGATCGAACCGCAGGACTTCATCGATCGCCTCGAACGCCGGGTGGGTCCGCGAGCGGATGAGGTGGCGGCGATTCACCATCGTCTGGCGCGCGGCAACGCCGACTTCTGGGCGCTGGTCCACACGCCGTTTCTCGATCGCGATCTGTCGCGCCGCGATGTCCGTCGGCTCCTCACGATGGGCCTCGGAGAGTCGGGGGGCAGTTACCGCAGGCTCCTCGAGCTCTGGGCCATCCCTGCCACCGACTACAAGCGCTTCATGGGCTTCCTGCACCACCATCGTCTGCAACCGCCGGCCCAGGAGGCGAAACCTTGAGCGCCGTCAAGGCGCTCGTGTTCGATCTTTACGGAACCCTGATTCATCTCGACGAACGGCCGTTCCAGCGCGGAATCTCGCGCCTGATCACTGCCGAGCGGCGCGAATGGATCGAATTCCTCCGCGACGTCCTGGTGGTTCGCGCCTATGCCTCGGGCGAGGAGTTCGTCGACGCGATCTTCGCGCGCTTCCCGCCGCAGCCGGGCCTCGCCCTGGTCGAGGCGCGCGAACGCGCTCTCGCGCTGCTCGACCGCGAGATCGCGACGGCGCGAGTGGAGCCCTCGGCGCGCTCGATTCTGGGCTTTCTGCGCCGCCGCGGGTTCGCGCTCGGGCTGCTGACGAACTCGGCGAGCCCGTTCCGCGAACCGTTCGCCCGCTTCACGCTCGAGGAGTCGTTCGACCGGGCGCTCTTTTCCTGCGATCTCGGAGCGAAAAAGCCTGCGGCCGCGAGCTATCGCGCGGCGCTCGACGCGCTCGGCGTTGCAGCGGACGAGGCGATGATGATCGGTGATTCGCTTGCCAACGATGTCCAGGCGCCCCGGGCCCTGGGGCTGCACGCGCTGCGGATCGGCGGGACCGGAGCCGGAACTCTCCCGCGCTTCGAGGATCTCGCCTGGGCGGAGGGCCTGGAGCGCGGCGAGGCGCAGCCGCTCGCGGCACCTGGCCGAAGGGTCGGTCTGGGCGGTCTGGCGGGCAGTTTGACTGCGGTCCGCCTGCTTCCCGACTCGATCCAGGGCCGCTACAACCTGGTCGCCAGAGTCGAGGTCCTGTGGGACGAAGGCTGGAGCGAAGAGCTCTATCTCAAGCGCTTTCGCCACCCCGAAGCGGCCTGGATCGAGGCGATCGCGCGCCCGCTGCACGCCGAGCTCGGGATCGAGACCAATCGCGTCGAGGTGCAACCCGGCGCCGAGACGTTGCTGTTGTCACGCGCGGTCACCGGCGAGAAGCTGACGGCCGAGGTGCCCGGACCCGAGCTGGCCTTCGAGATCGGCCGTCACGGCGCTTCGGCGCTGCTGCTCGCCAATGCCGACCTGCGGCCGCGGAATGCTTTTCTGACCCGCCAGGGCGGAACCGAGCGGCTCACCATGGTGGACTACGAGTACACGCTGTTCGATCGCGCCCTCGACCTCTCCGGTCTCGAGGGTCGGTTCGATCCTCAGTGGCTGGCGCGATTCTCCGACGCCGAGCTCGCCCTGCGCGGCGAGCGCCGGGTCGTCTCGCGCGGCGCGATCCAGCGCACCCGGCGCGCCTTCATCGACCCACGCACCGCCTCGCCCGCCGCCATTGCCGCCTTCCGCGAAGGCTGGCGCGAGGTTCACCAACGGGCGCGGGCCGGCGTCTCGCGGATCGAGGAGTTGCTGCGCGCCCGACTCGCCACCCTCCCACCGCTGGTGGTTGGGACGGAGTCGTACCGCCGGGCGTTCGTGCCCCTCGACATCGCCGATCTCAAGGAACGGATCGCGCTCGATCCCGACGCGGCGTGCGATCTCTGCTTCTGAGCCCGCCCGCCGGGGGCGGCGGGACCTACCCAGTCGGGCGGGGGCGGGACTGAGTCGCGCCCCGGCCCGACTTCCGCACCTGCCCGGGGTGGGCTCGCAGCACACTAGTCCTTTCGTTTCATGAACTTGACGCCTTCGACACACTGTGGCACGGGGCCTGCTAAGTAGGATCGACAAGACCGAGGAGAGCAAGCTGAGCCGATCGTCGGCAAGGCGGCATCCGGGAACGGAACCCGGTCGGGACAGAAACGCGCGCAACACAGAGGAGAAGCAAAATGAAGATGACTCGTGGTGAGATGCAGGATCTGCTCGAGAAGTTCGCTGCCACCAACTCGGACTACCGTTCGGCGCTGCTCAAGAACCCGAAGTCGGTGATCGAGAAGCAGTTCAACATGACGGTGCCGGACAACGTCTCGATCAAGGCGGTCGAAGAGAACGCCAACACGATCTACGTCATCGTTCCGCACTCGGTCGCGGCCGGCGCCGAGCTCGCCGACGAGGATCTCGAGAAGGTCGCCGGCGGCTCGACCGTCAAGGGCGACGCCAACTGCGGCGACAGCGACGGCGCGATGAACACCGTCGTCGAGATCAACGCCAGCCTGTTCTAGTCCCTTCCGGCGACCGGAGGCCCCGTTCGACGCGGACGGGGCCCCCGGCGCCTCTCTCGACTCTGCGAACGACAGCGCACTTGCCGGCCTCGACCTCCCCCCCGCCGACTCGTTCGCCCGCAACCGCCGCCCGCCTGGCCCAGATCGCCGAGCGCGCCCAGACGCTCGCAGAGCGTCTTGAAGGTGCCCTCACAGAGCGTCTTGAAGGTGCCCTCACGGAGCGTCTTGAAGATGCCCTCTCGGAGCGCCTCGAGCGAGCTCGTGTGGAGCCGGCTCCCGCAGTCGAATTCAAGCCCGATCTCCTCGCTGGCTGGGCGCGTGCCTTCTCGGCTGGCGACCTCGCTGCCCTGGAACGACGCCTCTCCTGGGACGGTCTCGATCTCGCTTTGGCGGCGAAGGCGGTCGCTTCCGGAAGTCGCTCGCCCGCGGCGGCGCTTCCTCTCTGGCTCGAGCTCGCAACGCGACGCTTCTCCCTCGGCGAGGATGGCCGGCCTGAAGCGCGCGGAACGCGCGCCTGGATCACCAGGCTCGACCTCGCCGCGGTTCCCTTCGGCGAGCTCTGGGCGCCGGTCGTCGAAGCAGCGCTCACCGAAGCTGCCCACGAGATCGACAGGATCGACGCCGGTGTTCTCCCGCGACGCGATCTCGCGACGCTCGCCGGGGCGCTGGCCGCCGACATCGGCGCCGTCGGGGCGCGCGCCGCGCACGAGCGCTACCTGCGATTCCGAGCCGCCGACGGCGCTCCGGGAGCCTATGGCCGCTTCATCGAGTCGGAGCTCGCTTCGGGCCTGCTCGATTTCGCCCTCGAATTTCCCGTGGCGCTCCGCCAGATCGCCTTGCTGGTCGATACCTGGATCGCGGCGCTGGTCGAGCTCGCCGGGCGGATCGGGCGCGACCGGCCGGCGCTCGCGGAGCGTTTCGCCGCCGGACGCGATCCCGGCGCGGTCGAGTCGGTTTCGCAACTGCCGTCGGATCGTCACAATGGCGGCCGCGGCATCTTTCGCGTCCGTTTCGCCGCCGGCATCGATCTGGTCATCAAGCCGCGATCGCTGGCGATCGAAGTCGCCTGGGAGCGTCTCCTCGCGCGGCTCGCGGCGCTCGGATTCGCAGAGCTGCCGCCGGCGGCACGCGCCCTCGACTGCGGAACTCACGGCTGGATGGAGTGGATCGGCGCCGAGGAGCTTGCCGACAGAGAGTCGGCCGAGGAGTGGTTTCGTCGCGCCGGGGCGCTCGTCGCTCTGGCCGAGCTGCTCGGCGCCGAGGACCTGCACGCCGAGAACCTGATCGCCGTTCGCGGTGGCCCGGTGGTCATCGACGCGGAGATGATGGCGCAGCCCGATCGCCCCGGGACCGACACCCGGCAGCGCTTCGCCGGCGGCCTCCTGCGGCGGGCCGGCGGCGGTGGCGTCGGAGCCAGCGGCGGCATCGGAGCCAGCGGAGCCAGCGGAAGGCGCGACCGGATCGGCAACTGGGCAGGCCTGCACCCGGTCCTCGCGCGCACGGTGACGGCGCAGGCTGAGATCTGGCGCGACCTCGGCGGCGACGGGATCACGCCGGTCGCCGGCGAGATCGTCACGTCCTCCCTGCCGAATGCGCCCCGGCTCGCCGGCCGCCAACTCGACCCGACCGATCACGCGGCGGCGCTCTCCCTGGGACACCGGCGAACCTGGGAACGTCTGCTCGCCCGCCGGGAGGAGCTGCTGACCGAGGGCGGGCCGCTGGCGGAGCTCGCCGGCGTTTCGACCCGTCTGCTGTTCCGGCCGAGCCAGGAGTACGCCACGGTTCTCGACCGCTTGAAGGCGCCTCGCTACCAGCGCGAAGGGACGACTGCCGGCATCCTGCTCGAAGCGCTGGCTCGCCCGTTCGCGACCGCCGAGCGCGCTCCCCTGGCCTGGCCGCTCGTCGGCGTCGAAAGGGCGATGCTCGAAGCGCTCGATGTGCCGCGCTTCGCGGTTGGCGCCGATCAACTCGTGGTCGAGAGCTCCGGCAAGAGCGCCGGCGGGCTGCTCCGGCGTACGACCCGCGCCGCGATCGCCAGCCGGCTCGGCGATCTTTCCGCCGCGGAGATCGATCGCCGGGCCGACGAGCTGGCGTCGGCTCTCGCGGCATCGGCCGGTCCGCGGATCTCGCTCGCGCCGGCCGAGGGATCCGGCGCGACCGCACGCGCGCTGGCGATCGCCGACCGCCTGACGGCATTCGAGCGCGAGCAGACTTTCCCCGGGCGCGCGAGGGAACCGCGCGCGCTCGACCGCCGCCTGCGCGAGCTGGCCCTCTACGACGGAGAGCTCGGCCGGGCGCTCGTGCTGGCGCTGGCCGACCGGCTCGACGGCGGCGACCGCTACGCCGCCGCCGCTTCGAGTCTCCCGGCCGCGCTGCAATATTTCGCGGACGACGCCGCTCCTGCCGACCTCCCGATCGGCGGCCTCGAGGGGAGCGGATCCGTCGTCTGGGGCCTGGTGGCGCTCGCCTCGCTGCGCCGCGCGGACTCGGCCGCCTTGCTCGCGAGCGCGCGCCGCTTTGGCGAAGGCATCGGGCGCGCGGGTGCCTCTCCCCCGCCGGTGCACGATCTCTTCGGCGGCACGGCCGGCGCCGTCCTCGCCCTGCTCGCGCTCGCCGAAGCGACCGGCGAGGAGACCTGGCGAGGTCGGGCGCAGGAGCTCGGCGATCACCTGATCGCCGCCGGCGCGCCGACACCCGAGGGTGGAATCGCCTGGGGCGGAAAGGCGGCAGAGCCGGCTCTCACCGGCTTCGCGCACGGCTCCACCGGCATCGCGCGCGCTCTCGCGGCACTCTGGCAGGCGACCGGCGAAGGGCGGTTCGCTGCCGCGGTCGCTGGCGCGCTCGCCTTCGAACGCGGGCGCTTCGACGCGCAGAGCGGTGACTGGCCGGTGGTACGGCCGGGTGTCGGCGAGAACGAAGAGCGCCGCGTGGCGATGACCGCCTACTGCCACGGCGGCGCCGGCATCGCGCTGGGGCGCGCACTCCTGCCGGCCGAGCTGCGCGACGACCTCTTCGACAGCGAAGTCGATCTCGCGGTCGCGGCGACGCGTCGCGCCGGAATGGGCGACTTCGACCACCTCTGCTGCGGCGCTGCCGGGAGGCTCGCGATCCTCGGCGAGCTGGGCCTGCGGCTCGGGCGCGAGGACGCCCTCGCCGCCAGCAGCTCGGGACTCGAGTTGCTGCTCGCGCGACCCATCCGCCTGCCCGCCTCGTCGCGGGCGCGGCCGGAGGTCGAGGCGGGTCTGTTCCGCGGCGTCGCAGGAGTGGCCTGGGCCGGCCTCTTCGCCGCCGCGGCCGGCGATGCGGCCGTGCTCGACCCACTGGCCCTCGAGTTGCCGTCGGAAGCGCAAGAGCGTGCCGCGCGAGTGAAAGGAGCCGCACGATGAGCAGCGGTCTGGAATTCGAAACCCTCGAGCCCGGACGGGAGCTGCCGCCTGGCCTCGAGGAGATGACCTTTCCCATCTACCGCCCGCTCCTCGAGCTGGCACCGGTCAGCCGCCATCCCGAACAGGGGGACCTGCGGCAGGTGCAGCCGGTCGCCGTCATCGCGAAGAGCGGCGGCCGTCTGGCGGGCCTGGCACTGGCTGAAGTGCCGCTCGCCGGCGGCGCCGCGGCCGAGGACGACGCCGGCGGCGACCGGGGCGATCGGGGCGATCGGGGCGATCGGGGCGATCGGCGAGGGGAGCTGCTCTCGCTCTTCGTCCGGCCGGCCGCGCGCTGCGCCGGTGTCGCGACCGCCCTCCTCGCGGCCCTCGAGCGCGAGCTCGCGCGCCGCGGCGAGACCGCGATCGCGACCGTCTACACCGCCGGCCGGCCTTCGATTCCGGCGCTCGAGCGGGTGCTCGAGAAGCGCGGCTGGGACGCGCCGCGCGCCCGAACGCTCTCGGTGCGTTTCCCGCCGCAAGCCGCGCTCGGCTCGGACCTGTTCAGCGACCGCCGGATGGGCGCACTCTCCGGCCGGCTCGAGCTCTTTGCCTGGCGCGATCTCGATGCCGCTTCGCGCGCCCGCATCCGCAGCAGCCATGACGCCACTCCCTGGATCACCCCCGCGCTGGCACCGTGGCGCTTCGAAGCTGCCGGTTTCGATCCGCTGTCGTCGATCGGAGCCCGCTACCGCGGCGAGGTTGTCGGCTGGGTGATCAATCACGTCGTCGCACCGGGAACCGTCCGCTTCACCTGCAGCTTCCTGCGCAAGGACCTCTCCCGCCGCGGGCGCATCGTGCCGCTCTACCGCGAGTCGCTTCGCCGGCTGGCGGAGGGGGGGGTCGAGCGCGCGACCTTCGTCACCCCGGTCGTCTATCCCAATATGGTCCGGTTCATCCTGCGCTGGATCGCCCCGATCGCCGAGTTCGTCGGCGAGACGCGCGGCTCGGCCAAGCAACTGGGGCGCTCCTCGTCGCCCGTTCTGCGCTTTTCGGACTCCATCCCTTGACGCGGTGGGCGGGCGAACGTAACCTTCCCCGAAGTTCCAATCAGTTCCAGACGTCGCCCGAACGGCGACGAGGAGGATGGCGATGAGCTTGTCCGGAAAGCGGTTCGGCCGGGTTGTGGGGGCTTCTCTCTTCTGCGCCGCCGGGGCGGCGACACTGGCGCTCGCTGAGGCGCGCCTGCCACCGCGATTCAACTATGGCGAAGGCAAGATCGCCCTCGTCGAAGCGGTGCGACTGACGCTCGAGAACGACCCGAATCTCCTGCTCGACGCCCAGGACGTCGAGCGCCAGCGCGGCATCCTGCAGGAGGCCACCGG
>JAGOCP010000213.1 GCA_017998715.1 Thermoanaerobaculia bacterium
GCTCGGGGACGATCGCTTTCTGCCGCCTTCTAGATGATGGCGCTCCGTTCGTGGGTCGAGAGCGGGTTGGGGCGGTCGGCGAGGCCGGCGAAGAGGAGCGCGGCCATCTCCGGCGGCCCGCCTCGAGCTCTTTGCCGAAGCGGGTGTTCTTGCGGTTCGCCTCGAGCCGACTCCACAGCGCGTGGAGCGCCAGCGCCCCGCGCCGTGCTTCGCGGAGCTGGGGGAGGGTCTGGTCGAATCGGAAACGAAGCCGGTGACTAGCCCGAAATCGCCCGCGCCGTCCGCTCCGCGACGTCGACGAGGCCGCGGAGGGCGCGATTCACCGACTCCGAGTCCGGAAACCGCTCGGCGAGGTCAGGATCGATTCGGGCGAGGTTTGTCCCTTCGGCGAAGCGCGCCGCGTACTTGCCGCGCACGCCTCCCGAGAAGTCGTACTCCTTCTTCATTCTGGGGGCCGGGGAGGGCTTAGGAGATTTCTTCATAGGAGTGTCGCTCTTTGCGCGTCGCCTGCCGGGCGCTGAGCAGGCGAATAGTATGGCCGCGTTCGGTGTGGACCACAACCAGGAGACGACCCGGCCGCGAGAGACCGAGCAGCACGAACCGCGGCTCGAGGTTCGAATGAGATGCGTCATGGATCGAGATCGAGAGCGGGTCTCCGAACGCCGTTGCCGCCTCCTCGAAGGAAACGTCGTGCTTGGCCAGGTTGGATGCCGCTTTGCGCGGATCCCATTCGAACGCGAGAGCCATTTCTGTCGGCTAGCCTACCTCCAGGCGTTCACGATTCGCTCGTGCCCGCCGTTTGCGCCGGGATTGCCACGAACTCGCCTAGTTGCCAGCACCGCCCCCCGCAGCTGGGGACATGTAACCGCCCCCAACGAGCGCGCCGCTCGACCCGAATCCGCCCCAGGGCGGGTACGTGTCCCCGGCGTACCGACTGCAGGTCGCTCGTCAGCCGCCGCTCGCGCCCCCCGCCCCAGTGCCAGTTCACCTCCGCCCAGGCCGCCTGCGCCGCCGCGTCGAGGCGCGGAATCTCAGACAGCGTTGCCGCCGTCACCCGCGCCCCGACCACCCGAGCGCTGTAGCGGTCGGCATCGAACTCCATCTGCCGCGATAGGGAAGCGGACAGAGCCGGTGACTGGAAGGGGCGCCTGCATCAGCAGTCCGAGGACCTTCCGCGACAGCCAGATGAAGAAGCGCGCGATCTGGGCGATGAGCCGCTTCAGGTAGTAGCCACCCTCGGCATGCGTCTCGAGCTCGCTGTCGAACGCGCCGCGCTCGTAGACGACGCGCGCGAACCAGTTGTTGATCGAGCGGATGAGACCCCTTCCGATAGATTACGCCCAGCCCGAGCGCGAAGCGAAGTGCCCGAGCTCGAGCGCGCCAACTTGAGATAGGCGTCCCGCCAGCTGCCGGCTGTCGAGCCCGGCGGCGAGCGGCAGGCCCACGGTCAGCACGAGGTCCCTGCGGAAGAGGCTCCAGGCCCCTCTGCGGAGCGCCGCCGAGGCGTTCGCCTGCAAGTCCACCCGGATCTCCCGCGGCCGAGGCGCGCCGATCGCCTTGGCAATCTCCTGCACCAGGTCGTGCAGCGCCGGCGCCGCGGCGTAGGCGAGCACGATCCCGCCGTGCGCCCCCCGCCGCCGCGGGACCATCGAGCGCAGCATGTACCCCACCAGCACGATCCCGGCGACCCCGGAGGTCACCGGTCCGCCGCCGATGATCAGAGTGACCTGCCAGTTGTGGAGCTTAGGCGAGCTGCGGCCAGACGTAGGCGATGTACAGCAGCGTCCCCGCCGCCGCCGCGGCGACGACGCCGAGGTAGAAGAGCGGCAGCAGCACCATCGCGAAGGCCACCGCGAGGAGGTTGAGGCGATAGCCGAGCGGAACTTCGACGGGGGTGACGGGGCCGGTGAGGAAGGGGGATTTTTCGGCGCGCGATGCGGGCGCGGCGGACTCTCTGGTGGGGGATTCGGATGCGGGCATCGAGGGCCTCGGGAATGGACGGAGCTTCTCATGCGGAGGAGGGGAGGGCGCGCGGCCGTGCCCCGCAGGCGGGGACATGTAACCGCTCGAGCGGGCGCTTCGTGCGACCTCAAGCCGCTGCGGGGCGGGTACGTGTCCCCGGCGTACCGAAGAAATCTCATGAAACTCTGTTCGGTTTCCCCCGCTCGTTCGTTAAGCATTCTCTTGGGGCTCCCTGTCCGCGGTCGGCTTGGGGCGCTGTAGAGTCGCTGAGTCGCTCCGATTCTTGTTGTTCTGCTGGATGATTTGAGGGACCCTAGACCGCATGGCAGAGTTCAGGAGGGTTCGACCGCTTTCGCAGTCTTCGGCTTCCGCAGTTCCAGGGCCGAGATAGTGGCCGCCCAAGATCCCAACCGGTCCTGGGTCGGCGTCACCGACGCCGACTGGTTCAACTTCCTTCGCTCCCTTCCCGACCTCGACGAGGTCAATTTCTGGATGCCGCGCGGGTCGCGGGCCTTCCGCGCGCTCGCGATCGGCGAGCCGTTCCTCTTCAAGCTCCATTCGCCGCAGGATTTCGTCGTCGGCGGCGGCTTCTTCCGCCACTTCACGGCGCTACCGGTGAGTCTCGCCTGGGAGGCCTTCGGGCAGAAGAACGGCGCGCCGGACTACGCAACCATGCGCCGCCGGATCGCGCGCTATCGCAAGCTCCCCGATGCGACGAACGAGGACTTCACGATCGGCTGCATCCTCCTCTCGGCCCCCTTCTTCTTCCCGCGGGAGGCTTGGATCCCGGTCCCAGCGTCGTGGGCCAAGAACATCGTTCAGGGGAAGACCTATCCGGCCTCAGGTGCCGAGGGGGCCGCACTCTGGGCGGCGGTGAAGGAGCGGATCGACCTGACGCGCGCCTGGGAGAGCGCTGAGGTGGCGGAAGCGTCTCCGATGTTCGGTGACCCGGTTCTCATGCGGCCGCGCCTCGGGCAGGGGACGTTCCGAGTCCTCATCACCGACAACTTCGACCGCCGCTGCGCGGCGACGGGGGAAAAGGCCCTGCCGGTCCTCGAGGCAGCGCACATCCGGTCGGTCGCCGAAGGCGGCCAGCACCGGGTCGACAACGGGCTCCTGCTGCGTTCTGACCTTCACCGCCTCTTCGATCGCGGCTACCTCACGGTCGACCCCGACTATCGGATCCACGTGAGCGGGCGGCTGCGGAGCGACTTCGGGAATGGGGAGCTCTACTATCCTCTGGAGGGTCAGGAGATTCGGTTGCCGAACAGCGCGGAGCTGCGGCCGAATCGGGGGTTCTTGGATTGGCATGCGGAGACGGTCTTTCGAGCATGACGATCACCGACTACCAGGCCAAGTACTTCGCCTACGAGCTGACCCGGCGGCATTCCGCTGACAGCCTCGAGAAGCTCGGAGCGGTCGTCGCCGGAGCTCAAGTCGACCTCAACCCGCACCAGGTCGATGCCGCACTCTTTGCCTTTCGTTCGCCACTTTCAAAGGGTGCACTCCTCGCCGATGAAGTCGGTCTGGGCAAGACGATCGAGGCGGGTCTGGTGCTCTCGCAGCGGTGGGCCGAGCGCCGGCGGCGCCTACTGGTCATCGTTCCTGCCAACTTGCGCAAGCAGTGGCACCAGGAGCTCTCGGAGAAGTTCTTCCTTCCCTGCCGCATTCTCGAATCCAAGTCCTACAACGCCGATATCCGCCAGGGGCGGCTGCGGCCGTTCGAGGCCAACCCGGAAGTGGTCATTTGCTCGTACCAGTTCGCCAAGGCCAAGGCCTCCGACGTGGCCTCGACGCCCTGGGATCTCGTCGTGATCGACGAAGCGCACCGCTTACGGAACGTCTACAAGCCGACGAACATCATCGCCAATACGCTGAAGCAGGCGCTTTCGGGCCGGAACAAGCTCCTCCTGACGGCGACGCCCCTGCAGAACTCGATCTCGGAGCTCTTCGGGCTCGTGAGCATCATCGACGAACTGACTTTTGGAGACCTCAAGAGCTTTCGCGAGCAGTTTCAGTACTTGACGCAGGCCCAGGTCTTCGCGACCTTGAAAGAGCGGCTGCGTCCGATCTGTCACCGGACGTTGCGCCGACAGGTCACTGCCTACGTTCCATTCACTCGCAGGCATCCGATTCTCGAGGAGTTCTCGCCGGAGGAGAGTGAAGACCGGCTCTACGAGCTCGTCTCGGAGTATCTACGGCGAGACAATCTCCAGGCTTTGCCAAATCAGCAGCGCAGCCTGATGACGCTCATCCTGCGCAAGCTCCTCGCTTCTTCGACTTTCGCCATCGCCGGCGCGCTGACGACGATCGCGAACCGGCTTAAGGTTCGCCTGCGCCAGAACTCCGGGAAGCCGGAGGACCTCATCGAGGCACTCGATCAGGATTTCGAGGCGGCGGACGAGGTCGCGGAGGAATGGGAGGAGTACGACTCTCTAGAGCCAGTTGTCGCCAGTCTGGACCGGCAAGCGCTGGCCCGAGAAATCGCCGACCTCGAGGAGTTCTCGCGGTTGGCGACTTCGATCGAGCACAACGCCAAGGGGAAGGCGCTGATTCGCGCGCTGCGCGTCGCCTTCAAGAAGGCCGAGGAGCTAGGGGCGGCGAGCAAGGCCATCATCTTCACAGAATCGCGGCGCACGCAGGATTACCTGGTTCGGGTGCTACTCGACAGCGAATTTGCGGACGGCATCGTCCTCTTCAACGGTTCGAACAGCGACGACCGCTCGAAGGCCATCTACGCCGACTGGTTCGGGAAGCATGAAGGCACGGATCGGGTGAGCGGCTCCCGCACGGCCGACATGCGCTCGGCACTCGTCGACTACTTCCGAGAGCAGGGCAGGATCATGATCGCCACGGAGGCCGGAGCTGAAGGGATCAACCTTCAGTTCTGCTCCTTGGTGGTGAACTACGACCTGCCGTGGAATCCTCAGCGGATCGAGCAGCGGATCGGGCGATGCCACCGCTACGGCCAGAAGCATGACGTCGTGGTGGTCAACTTCCTCAACCGCAAGAATGAGGCGGATCAGCGCGTCTACCAGCTGCTCGCCGAGAAGTTCCAACTCTTCGAGGGGGTCTTTGGGGCGAGCGACGAGGTCCTGGGCGCGATCGAGTCCGGAGTGGACTTCGAACGCCGCATCTCGAACATCTACCAGCAGTGTCGCCGCCACGAAGAGATCAAGACCGCCTTCGACCAACTCCAACTCGAGCTCTCGTTCGAGATCGACGAGACGATGAAGGAAACGCGGCAGAAGCTCCTGGAGAACTTCGACGACGAGGTTCGCGAGAAGCTAAAGGTCGCTGAGAAATCCTCGCGCGAGATGCTTGGTCGATTCGATTCCTATCTGATGCGGCTCGCGAAGCACGAACTCTCCAGCGTCGCAGAATTCGTCGACGAAGGCTCCTTCCTTCTGCTGTCTCAGCCATTTGAGGAGAGGAGTGGCGAGATTCCGCTTGGCCGCTACGAGCTGCCGCGACGATCGGGGGACGCTCACACCTTTCGACTCGCGCACCCACTCGCCGAGGAGATCGTGAATCGAGCCAAGGGCCGAGCTCTCCCGCAAGGAGCGATCGTTCTTGAGTACTTCGCGTCCCAGGGGAAGATCTCCGTAATCGAACGGATTCGCCGAAAGCTACCCTTCGAGGAGAAGTGGGTCGGCCCAAGCGGGTCGCTGGCTCTGGCGGTTCTTACCGTGACTTCCTTGGGTTTCACCGAGGATCACCTCATTGCTGCCGCGGTAACCGACGACGGAGTGGAAATTGAAAATGAGGATGCGCTCCGCCTGCTTCGATTGTCGACGTCTCCGCGAAATTCAGAGCCGAGGGAGGCACCAGCGAAGGGCGAGGCAGAAGTGGACGAACAGGTTCCATCGTGGTTCGAGATGAGCGAGGCGGAGAAGAGGCAGCTCGCGGCGATCACCGAGGTCCGGAGCCGAGCCATCGAGGCGGAGATCGCTGCGAAGGCCGGTCTGTTCTTCGACGCCGAGGCTCACAAGCTAGACCAGTGGGCTGAGGACCTTAGGTTCGGTCTGGAGCGGGAGATTCGCGATCTAGATCAGCAGATTCGAGCGGCGAATCGCCAGAAGGCGGCCGAGAAGTCTCTCGAGGGGAAGCTCAAGGCCCTGAAGCAGATCAAGGTTCTCGAAGGAGAGCGCAACGAAAAGCGCCGCACGATTTATGGCGCCCAGGATGAGATCGACCAGCGCCGAGATGCCCTGATAGAACAG
>JAGOCP010000214.1 GCA_017998715.1 Thermoanaerobaculia bacterium
GCGCGCGGCGACCGCGACGCCTTCGCCAGCCTCGTGGACGGAACGCGCTCGGTCGTCTCGGCGATCGCGCTCGCCATCGTCCGCGACGCCGAGCTCGCCCGGGACGTGGCGCAGGAGGTCTTTCTGTCGGCGTGGCGCGACCTCGGGAACCTGCGCGACCCAGTGAGTTTCCTGCCCTGGCTGCGACAGCTGACGCGGCATCGCGCCTACCACGTGCTGCGCACCGAGCGGCGGCGCGCGAAGCGCATCACCACCGCCGACACCGAGCAGGCCCTGGCGCTGGCTCTCGACGCTCGTCCGCATGCTGGCGCCGAGATGCTGGCCGCCGAGGAGCGCCGCTTGCTCGAAACGGTGCTCGACGAGCTGCCGGACGAGGCGCGCGAGGTCGTGACGCTCTACTACCGCGAGGGCGAGTCCACGGCGCACGTCGCCGCTCTGCTCGGGCTCACCGAGGCCAACGTCCGCCAGCGCCTCAGCCGCGCCCGCGCGAGGCTGCGCGGCTCGCTGCTCGATCGCTTCGGCGCGGCCGCACGGCGAAGCGCCCCCGACGCCACGTTGACGACTGCTGTGCTCACCGCACTCGCGGTCGGCGCCCCGGCCGCCGCCTCGGCGGCGACGCTCACCGCGGCGTCGTCCAAGCTCGCTTCGGCAGCCGGACCGTCGCTCGCCGCGAAGCTGCTGCTGCTCGGCAGCGGGGCGCTGCTCGGCGCGGCGGGCGGCATTGCGGGAGTGCTTTTCGGTTCGCGGCAATTGAAGCGCCAGGCGCGTTCCGGCGAGGAGCTCCACGCCCTGAGGAAGTTCGAAAGGACCAGTGTGGTGCTCGTCCTGCTGACCGGCTTGATGTTCCCGGTCTCCTGGCGGCTGACCGGAGAGGCCTGGTCGCAGGTCGCCACCTTCGCGACCTTCATCGCCGCTCTCGCCGGCCTTCACCTCGTCTGGCTGCCGCGAATTCTGCGTGCCAGGCGTGCTCTGGAGACCCTGGAAGACCCCGCACGAGCGGCCCGAGCGCGGGCGCGGGAACGCCGGATGGCAATCCTCGGCTGGACGCTGGGCCTGCTGTGCGGCACCGCGGGACTCGTCGCGGGGCTGCTGCTGGAGGCAAAGTGATCCCCTCCCCACCCGGGCTGCCGCGCTACTGCGCGGCGCGAGAGAGGTTCATCTCGAAGAACTTCGTCCACGTCGCGCCGTCGGTCGACATCTCGCCGATCTCGCTCCAGCGGTCGGCGACGGTCCAGTCGATGATGTAGCGGATCTGGCGCCCGGGAGGGGCCGGCGGCGCCCAGACGAACTTGCCGTTCTCCCAGTTGCCGCGCGCGTCGGCCGCTCGGCCGTCGGCGAGGAAGGTCGAGAAGCGGAAGCCGCCGGCCGGATCGGCCGAGGCGATCGCGAGAGCGTGGTGGACGACCTTGCCGGCGGTGCCGTCGGCGAGCTTGGCATGGTGCAGCCCTTCGACCACCAGAACAAGGCCGTCGAGACGCATCTCGACCGTCTCCTCGCTCACCGCCCGCTGCGGCTCGCCGGGCCCCATCTGCATCCACCCCTCGCCGCGCCACTTTCCGACTGCCGGCAGGAACGGCTTCATCGCTTCACGGAGCCTCACGGCGTCGGGTGCCGGCGGGCGTCCAGGCTGCGAGGCGGCCGGCGGCGCGGGTGGCGGCGTGTTTGCGGGAGCCTGCGCCGCCAAGGGAAAGCCCGATGCGAGGGCTGCAATCGCTGCGTAGACGGAAAGACGAGCCGCGCAAGACCTGGACATGGTCGTTCTCCTCGAGTTGACAAGACTCTATGCGCGGGTCCCGCATGCGTCTTGAACGAATCGGCCAACTCTCAGAGTCTCAACCAACTGCCGCGCCCCGGGGGTGGGGACAGTCGTTTGGGACACACACCAACGACTGTCCCAAACGACTGTCCCCAAAGACTGTCCCCGGAGCTTCTTCCAGAGCTTTGAGAACGGTCGGGTCGCGCCCCTACTGGAGAACTGTCAGGTCGGCTGGAGGTCGCGGTGAGCGATGCGGGCGAACTGGCGGGCGAAGGCCGTGGGCGGGAGGCCCAACAGGTGGCGGAACTCGCGCACCAGATGCGCCTGATCGGCGAAGCCGTGCGCCGCCGCGAGCTCGGCCCATCGCGCCGCTTCAGAGCTCGAGGCTTCGAGCGCGGCGAGAGCGCAGCGACGCAGACGCCAGATGCGCGCCAACTCCTTCGGCGAGAGGCCGACCGCGGCGGTGAAGCGGCGGCGAAACTGGCGCGGTGAGAGTCCGCTCGCCTGCGCGAGAGCGGCGATCGGTACCTCTCCGCCGGTCGCCATCACCCTACGGGCAGCCGTGACGGCCACGCCATCGAGCGGGCGCGCCCCCGGCAGGAGCGCGGTGAGCGTGCGCGCGGCCACAGCCACATCGAGCGCCCCATCGCGCCGAGCCCAGAGCTCGGCGGCAAGCGGCGCGCTCCAGGCAAGGCTCGGAAACTCCGCCGCTGCCACGACTTTGTCCTTGAGTCGCCTCGGCTCGATGGGCAGCAGACCGGCCGCCGCTCCAGGCCAGAAGCGGACGCCGAAAAAAGCGTCGCCGGCGACCACGGGCGGCGTGAGCGGCACCGTCCACGGCCCGAGCACGACGGCCATCGGGCTACCGCGCCGGAAGGCGAGACTGATGCAGCCGTCGGGGGGAACCCAGTGTTCGACCGGGCCAGCTGCGGGATCGACGGTGAACGACCAGAAGCTCGCCACGTAGGGCTCGAGCTCCGGCGCCGGCTCGAACTCGGCGTAGGTCATCGGGGAAAGCGGTGAGGCGGGAGGCATCACGGAGGGGAAATGGCTCCTGGGGAGGGATTTGAACCCCCGACCGATCGGTTAACAGCCGATTGCTCTACCGCTGAGCTACCCAGGAATGTTGCGGTCCGCCCCGTTACCGGGGCGGAAAGGGAATCGTAACGCAGGCCGGGGGCGCGATCAAGATCGCGCCCCGCGGGCGGCCTACAGCCCGGTGTCGAGGAACGGCTTGAGCTTGCCGGCGCGCGACGGGTGGCGGAGCTTCCGGAGCGCCTTGGACTCGATCTGACGGATGCGCTCGCGGGTGACGTTGTGGATCCGGCCGACCTCTTCGAGGGTGTGCTCGGTGCCGTCGGCGAGGCCGAAACGCTTGGCGAGCACCTCTTCCTCGCGCGGCGTCAGGGTCTTCATGACGCGCTGCACCTCTTCGCGCCGCGAGGTCGAGATCACCGAGTCGATCGGCGAGACCGCCGTCTTGTCCTCGATGAAATCGCCAAGATGCGAATCTTCCTCTTCACCGATCGGTGTCTCGAGGGAGATCGGCTCCTGCGCGATCTTCATGATCTTGCGCACCTTGTAGGCCGGCAGGTCCATGCGCTGGCCGATCTCTTCGGCCGAAGGTTCGCGACCGAGCTCCTGCACCAGCGAGCGCGAGGTGCGGGTGAGCTTGTTGATCGTCTCGATCATGTGCACCGGGATGCGGATCGTGCGCGCCTGGTCGGCGATGGCGCGGGTGATCGCCTGGCGGATCCACCAGGTGGCATAGGTCGAGAACTTGTAGCCGCGGCGATACTCGAACTTCTCGACCGCCTTCATCAGGCCGATGTTGCCCTCCTGGATGAGGTCGAGGAACTGCAGGCCGCGGTTGGTGTACTTCTTGGCGATCGAGACCACGAGGCGGAGGTTCGCGACGATGAGCTCTTCCTTCGCCCGCTCGCACATCGCCTCGCCTTCGCGGATCTTCTTGATCGTCGTCGCGACCATGAGATGCGTCGTGCCGTAGCGCTCTTCGATCTCGACCGTGCGCAGCTTGTACTTCTCGATGCGCCGCTTCTGCAGGTCGCGGAGCTCCTTGTTCGACTCCTTCTCGTAGGCGGTCTTGGCACGCCGGACATCCTGCTCGAGCGCCGAGAACTGCCGGTCGAGGTTCTTCAGGTAGTCGACCAGACGGTTGCGCGTCTGCAGCGAGAAGTCGATCGAGCGGATCTCCTGCGCGATCTTGCCGACCACGCGGTCGACCTCGCGCGCGAACTCCTGGTAGCGCGCGCCGCCCTCCTTGTACTTGGTCTGCTGGCGCTTGAGCTTCTGCACTTCGCGATCGAGCTTGGCGATCTGGTCGAAGATACGGAGGTTGCGCTTGATGCGGTCCGCCGCCTTGGGATCGAGCGGCTCTTCCGGGTCGTTGCCGGCGACCAGCTCGCGCAGGACCTTCTTGTCCTTCTGGGCGAGCTCGTTCAGGCGCAGGAGCTCGCGCAGCACCAGCGGGTTCTCGCACAGCGCCTCGTAGATCAGCCATTCGCCCTGTTCGATGCGCTGGGCGATCTCGACCTCGCCCTCGCGGTCGAGCAGCGGGACCGTCCCCATCTCGCGCAGGTACATACGCACCGGGTCGTTGGTCTTCTCGTGCTCGTCGACCGCGTAGACCTCGTGCTCTTCGCTCTCCTTCTTGTCGAAGTCGATCGGCGCCGCTTCGATCTCCTCGCGGTTGGCGTAGCGCTCCGGCCGGTCGAGGACGAAGATCTTGAGCTCTTCGAAACGGCGGTAGATGGCGTCGACTTCCGCCGGCAGTCCGATGACTTCGTCGGGCAGCACTTCGTAGATCTCGTCGTAGAGCAGATAGTGCTTCTGCTTGCCGAGCTCGATGAGCTGCTTGACCGAAGTGTATTTGTCTTCGATGTGAACGATTTTCAGTCGCGCCACGCGGGAACCCTCGAAACGCTCTGCAGAAAGGAAAGTGCCGGGCTACTAGCTGCTGCTACCCGGCAGAAAAGGGCGCAGCGGAGTACCGCCTCCGCTTGAGCGCCTCCAACTCGTTGAGGATCTCTTCAATCCTGTGCTGGTCACCGGAGACTTCGATCTGCCGCAACTCGCGATTCAGATCGGCACGCTGACGATCGAGCCAGCGCTCCCACAACCCTTTGAGGTGCATCTCGGGGGCGGGCTCGCCTACCGAATCGGCCGATTCTAGCAAAAGCATTGAAGCCCTGTCACTTATGCCGTCGCCATCGGAAAGCCGCCGGCGCAGATCCGCCGTTCCCGGCAACTTCCCGGACTCGTCGTAGAGAGCAAGAAACAGGGCGTAGATATTCCGCAACTGGGGATCGTCGAAGGCGGCCTCGGGGGGGAGCCCCTCGCGCGCCGGCGCCGGGCGCCCGGCGTCGCCGATCCACAGCAGACAGCGCAGCAGCGCTTCTTCCGCTCCCCGGCCCGGCGACGGCCCGGAAGCGGCGGGCGCGGCGAACGCCTCGGCGAGCGGCTTCGGCCCCACTCCCAGCCGCTGCAGCAGGAGATGGGCAGGCAGGCCCAGACGCTCGGCGGCGATCCGGCCGTAGCTGTAGCGCAAGACGGTGTCTTTCACCGGCGCGAGCAGGGCGGTCACCTCTTTGGCCGCTTTCGCCCGCACATGCGGGTTGCGATGGGCGTCGGATGGCACGAGACGGTCGAGCTCGAGCAGGATGAGGTCTTCGGCCGCGGTGACCGTCTCGACGAGAGCCTTCTCCCCCTTGGCGAGCCGCACGGAGTCGGGATCCTCGCCTTCGGCGAAGCGCGCCCGGCGCACCGCGAGACCCTCGGCGAGCAGGATCGGCAGGGCGCGCCGCGCGGCCGCCTCTCCCGCCGCATCGCCGTCGTAGCCGATGACGACCTCTTCGACGTGGCGTGCGAGGAGCTTGGCCTGCTCCGGGGTGAGCGCCGTGCCCATGCTCGCCACCGCTCCTTCGATTCCCGAGGCGACTGCGGCTACCTGATCGAAATAGCCCTCGACCAGGAGGGCGCGCCCGTTCTCGCGCATCGCCCGCTTCGCGCTGTCGAGGCCGAAGAGGATCGAGCCTTTGTGGAAGCGGTCGGTCTCTGCAGTGTTGACGTACTTCGCCTTGTCGTCGCCGAGGGTCCGGCCGCCGAAGCCGACCAGACGCCCGGTGCCGTTCCTGATCGGGAAGATCAACCGGTTGCGGAAGCGGTCGTAGGGCTCGCCGCCCCCCTCCGGGCGTCCCACCAGCCCGGCATCGAGGAGGTCGGCCATGGCGATCTTCGGGTGCAGCGCCTGGGTGAGGTTTCGCCAACCGTCCGGGGCGTAACCCAGGCGGTATCGCGTCGCGAGCTCGTCCGGAATCCGGCGCTCCTGGAGATAGCGCCGGGCGGAGGGCGACTGCGCCAGGGCGGCAGTGAAGAACTCGGCCGCCGCCTCGAGCACCGC
>JAGOCP010000215.1 GCA_017998715.1 Thermoanaerobaculia bacterium
CCCGGTTCAGTTTCCCGTCTTGCGGTAGCCCGAATTGTCCACGGCCACATTCACGCCCTTCGCCGGCGCGCCGAGCGTGATGGCATCGGCGTAGGTCGAGCCATCCGTCAGCTGGGCGAATCTCGCGTCCAGGGTCACGGCGTCGGCCGGGCCTTCGAGGTAGGACTTCACCGTCAACCCGAGCAGGGAGTTGTTGCTCGGGTCGATCTCCACCCCCAACGAATCTCCGGGTTTGGCGTAGTCACGGAAGTTCAGGCGGACGCGCTTGCCCGGCTGCAGAACTTCGAGCGACACCCGGCCGCCGTCGTGGGCCGCCTGGATCAGGGCCGGGCTGGGAGGAACGTAGCTCTTCACCAGGGCGACGGCCTGCTGCATGTAGTCGGTCAGCTCTTCCTTCTTGTTGGCGATGACCGCACCGCGCAGACCCCGCTTCTCCTTCGGCGCGGGGCTGGCAGCCACGGGGACCTTCTGCACCCCGCCGTCGGCGCCGTGGTAGCAGCGATTCTGCTGGCGTGACTTTTCTTCACCCTTGAGGCTGACCACGGTGGTCTCGATCCACTCGTACTTCATCAGCGCGGCCTGGCTGGCGGCGAGCGACGCCTTGAGGGCAGCGACGCGCTCCCCAACCGTCGGTGCCTGGGCCGTCGCGGCGCCGGGATGCGCGAGCTGGAATACGACGGCCAGCGCCAGTGCTGCGGGGGTGAGAAGTCTCGGCTTCATCATCGTCGTTCTCCGAAAAAACGGTTCTCGGGAAGGCTCCCGAACCGTCGCCTGTCTCCGGATTTTCCCACGGAAGTATCGGCGCAGGCATTGCCTTTTCGTGCGAGCGCGGCGAATCGGACCGGAGTCTTCTGGAGACCTGCGCTCCAGGAGCCCGCCGCAAGGCCGATGGAGGCGTCGGCCTTGCTGTAGAATGTAAGGCGCAAAAGTAAGGCATTGGAGATATCGGATGACAGTTACGGTCAGTTCGAAGGGGCAGGTCACCTTGCCGGCGGCGGCCCGCAAGCGGCTGGGGCTGCGCGCCGGTTCGCGCCTCGAAGTCATCGTCACGGGAGACGACAGGCTCGAGGTGATCCGCGTCGGCGGATCGCTGCGCGACCTCAAGGGCCTGCTACCCAAGCCGCCGCGACCGCTTTCGCTGGCGGAGATCGACGCGGCCGTGGTCGAGGGCGCGCTGGACAAAGCTCGGTGATCGCCCTCGACACGAACGTGCTGGTGCGCTACCTCGTGCGCGACGAGCCGCGCCAGACGCGCGCGGCCACCCGCATCGTCGAGACCTCCTGCACCGTCGAATCGCCCGGCCTCGTGCCGCTCGTGGTGCTCTGCGAGCTCGTCTGGGTACTCGAGCGCGGCTATCGGTATTCCCGCGCTCAGATCGCCGCCATTGTGCGTGGCCTCCTCTCGGCCGATGACCTCTCGGTCGAGCGCTCGGACTTGGCCTGGCAAGCTCTCAACGCCTTCGAGGAGGGGCCGGCAGACTTCGCCGACTACGTCATTGGCTGGACCGCGCGCGAGGCCAAGGCCGAAACCACGATCACTTTCGACCGACGAGCCGGCACATCGCCGCTCTTCCGCCTGCTCGAGCCCTGAGCCTTCACCGAGCGCCCGGTCGTCGGGCCCGCCGAGTCCGTCCCTCGCACACCCCGAAGTGGCGGGCGCCCTTCACCGCAGGCGGGCGACGCACCAGATCGCCATCGCGACGTGCAGCGCGGCGGCGGGCCAGAGGCCGATGGCGGACAGGCTCAGACCGAGGCCGGCGTAGAGGAGTACCCCGGCGGCGGCCACGTTGTAGATCGACATGGCGACGACCAGGCCGCGAGCAGCACGGCTCTTTTCGTCGTCGCGCGCCAACCAGCAGGCGAGTCCCAGGGTCACCAGCGCCGCTCCGGCGAAGCGCGCCAGGAGCAGCCCACCAGGGCCGTCGAGCGCCGCTCCGAGGAGGAGCCCCACGAGCGGCGTCGGAGCCACCAGCAGCCCGACACCGGTGCCACACTCCAGGAGGGCCGTGACGACGAGCAGTTTCCTCATGGTCGGAGAACCCGCTTCGAAGTGCCCTCGTTCTGCTGCGCCGGAGCGCACGCCTGCTTTCGGTCGGACATGCGCGCAGGATACACCGGCGACCTGCTGCGGAGGCGCGCGAGTCCCGGCAGGAATCCGTTCCTAGACCCCGAAGTAGCGCGCGTCGGGGTGGTGGAAGACGAGGGCGGAGACGCTCGCTTCCGGGTCCATCATGTCGCCCTCGGTGAGCTCGACGCCGATCTCCTCGGGCCGCAGGGCGGCGAAGAGCTGCTGCTGGCCGGAGAGGTCGGGGCACGCGGGGTAGCCGAAGCTGTAGCGCTTGCCGCGGTAGCGCGCCGAAAATCGGTCCTGCGGCGTGGTCTCCGGCGGATCGGGGAATCCCCACTCGCTGCGGAGCTTGCGGTGCAGCCACTCCGCCGCGGCTTCGGCGGTTTCGAGGGCGAGCGCGGCGAAGGTGTGGCTCTTCAGGTAGTCGCCGGCCTGCTTGAACTGCTCCACCCGCTCGCGCACGCCGGCGCCGGCGGTCGTCACGAAGAGCGCGACGTGATCGGCGTCGAGGACGTAGTCGGAGATCGCCAGGCCGTCGCTGCCTTCCTGTCGCGGAACCTCCCACGACGCTGCCACTCTTCCGGTCTGCGGATCGAGGAGTGTCAGGCGATTGCCTTCCGAGCGCGCCGGGAAGAACTGCCAGACCGCCTTCGCCTGCATGCCGCCCTGGCGCGCGATCTCCTTCAGCTCATCGACCACGACCTGGAGCTTGAGGAACTTCGGATCACCCTCCTCCGCAAGCTTCCGCACGACGCCGCGCAGTCCGAGGTGCTTGCCGAAGAGCATCTGCGGATTGAGCTCCTCCCACACCGCGTCGAGGTCGAGCGTCACGGCGTGGCGCTCGAGGTCGGGCGGCGGCGGTGCCGGAAGGTCGCGCCGCACGGCCGACTTGCGCGGTGCGGCAGTCTCCTCGGCGGAGGCTCCGCTGGCCACGGGCGACTCCACGCTGTCCTGCTCGAGCAGCGCGCCGATCTCCTGCTCGAGCGCCGGCCGGCTGGCCGGATCCATCAGCCGTTCGACCAGCTTCAGCCCGTGCATGGCGTCCTTGGCGTAGGTGCAGACGCCACCGTAGGCCGCGGCGATCTTCCTGTGCGTGAACCGCCGGGTGAGCGCTGCCCCGCCGACCAGGAGCGGTGTGTCGATGCCGACCGCCGAGAGATCTCCTGCCGTCACCACCATCTGCTGCGCGCTCTTCACCAGCAGGCCCGACAGGCCGATGACGTCCGGCCGGTGCTGCTCGACCGCCTGGATCAGCTGCTCCGACGGCACCTTGATCCCGAGGTTCACCACCTGGAAGCCGTTGTTCGACAGCACGATGTCGACCAGGTTCTTGCCGATGTCGTGCACGTCCCCCTTGACCGTCGCGAGGAGCACCTTGCCGCGCGAGGAGGACTCGGTCTTCTCCATGTGCGGCTCGAGGAAGTTCACCGCCGCCTTCATCACCTCGGCCGACTGCAGGACCTCGGCGACGATCAACTTGTTGTCGTTGAAGAGGCGACCGACTTCGCTCATCCCGGCCATCAACGGGCCGTTGATGATCGCCAGCGGATCGGCGTACCGCGCCTCGCCGAGCGCCGTCTGAAGGTCGGCCTCGAGGCCGATCTTGCTGCCTTCGACGATCGCCCGCGCCAGGCGCTCCGCGAGGGGCAGGGCGGCACGGGCCTCGGCGCCGGCGCTCCCCTTCTGCCCGCTGCGTTCGCGGAAGTGGGCGGTGAAGGCGGCGACCGCCGCCTCGCCGGCCGCCTTGTCGCCGAGCTCGAGATCGACCAGCGCCTCGGCGAGCCGCCGGTCGTCTTCGGGGATCTCGGCGAAGCGCGCCAGACGTTCGGTGTTGACGATCGCCGCGTCGAGGCCGGCGAGCGTCGCGCGATACAGGAAGACCGAGTTCAGCACCTCGCGGCCCGAGGCGGGCAGGCCGAAGCTCACGTTGGAGACGCCGAGGATCGTCTTGGTGAGCGGGAACTCCGCCTTGACCGCGCGCACGCCTTCGATCGTCGCCGACGCGCTGCCGAGGTAGGCCTCGTCGCCGGTGCCGCAGGGAAAGACCAGCGGATCCCACCAGATGTCCTCCGGAGCCACGCCCATCTCCTCGGTGAGAATCCGGTAGCTGCGGCGGGCGACCTCGAGCTTGCGAGCGACGGTGACCGCCATCCCCTGCTCGTCGATCAGACCGACGACGTAGGCCGCGCCGAAACGCCGGCCCAGGGGCACCACTTTCTCGAAGCGGGCGAGGCCGTCTTCGAGATTGATCGAGTTGAGGATCGACTTACCCTGGCACCAGGTGAGGGCGTGCTCCATCACTCTGGCATCGGTGGTGTCGATCATCAGCGGTGCCTTGACGACGCGCACCAGCTTCTCGAGCAGGCGCTCGACGTCGGCGAGCTCGTCGCGATCGGGATCCTGCAGGCAGACGTCGAGGACCTGCGCGCCGGCGCGCAACTGCGCGCGGCCGACCTCGGCGGCGGCCTCGAAGTCGCCGCTGGCGACGATCTGCTTGAAGGCCCGCGAGCCGAGGACGTTGGTGCGCTCGCCGACGAGCAGCGGCCGGTTGCTGACCTCGAGCTCGACCGCTTCGATCCCCGACACCAGCGCGCGCTGGTGATGCGGAATCGGCCGCGGCCTGTGTTGACCGGCGACCTCGGCGAGCACCGCCACGTGCTTGTCGGTGGTGCCGCAGCAGCCGCCGACGAGGTTGAGCCAGCCCTCCGCCAGGAAACGTCCGAAGACTTCGCGGAAGACCTCGGGGCCTTCGCGGTACTTGCCGTCTTCGTCCGGCAGGCCGGCGTTGGGAACGCACGCGACGCGGGTGCGACAGAGCGTCGAGAGGGTGCGCAGGTGGTCTGCCATCAGCGCCGGCCCGGTGGCACAGTTCAGTCCGACGTAGAGGAGATCGGCGTGCAGCAGCGAGACCGCGAGCGCCTCGGCGTCCTGGCCGGCGAGCATCGTGCCGGTCGCTTCGATGGTCACCGAAACGGCCACCGGGATGCGCCAGCCGCTGGCCTCGAACGCCTGCTCGATACCGATGAGTGCGGCCTTGATGTTGCGCGTGTCCTGGCAGGTCTCGACCAGCAGGTAGTCGGCGCCGCCGGCCATGAGGCCGAGCGCCTGGACGCGAAAGTTCTCGGTCAGCTCGTCGAAGGTGATGCCGCCCGTCACCGAGATCGCCCGCGTCGTCGGGCCCATGGCGCCGCAGACGAAGCGCATCCGCCCTGGCTGATCGAACTCGGCGCAGGCCTCGCGCGCGAGCGCAGCCGACAGCCGGCTGATCTCGAACGCCTTGTCCGACAGGCCGTACTCGCCGAGGACGAGCGGCGTCGAACCGAACGAGTTGGTCTCGACGATGTCGGCGCCGGCCGCGAGGTAGAAGCGCGAGAGGCCGCGCACGACCTCGGGCCGCGTGATGCACAGGTTCTCGTTGCAGCCTTCGAGCGCCGCGCCGCCGAAATCCTCGGCGGTCAGGTCGAAACCCTGCAGCGCCGTGCCGGTGGCGCCGTCGAGCACCAGGATGCGCTCGTCGAGCGCCTCGAGGAGCGCCGCGGTGCGGGACTCGGTATCTGCGAGGGCGTTCGGAACGGGCACTGGTGAAGCTGTCGGTCGACTCATGTTCGCTCCCGGAAAACGAAAAACGCCTCGTGAACATCATCACGAGGCGTCTTCGCTTCAGACACTTCGTTGCCGCTTTCGCGACCGCATCCCGGCGATTTCCGCCGGTGAGCACCTTGGGTGTCTGCCCCAGGTTGCCGTGCCCGTTGACTCCTCGGGCCCTCGTGATGTGCCTTGGAGATTACGTCAACGGCGCCTTCAAGTCAAAGCGCGCTCGGCGAGTTCGCCGGCCGCCGGCAGCGATCTCGAAAAGACCTCGGTGCTCGGTCGGAACCCCGCATATCGGATTTCTTTTCGTAGGGACGGGGGCCCCCGCCTCTGCGCGCCGAGGTCTTTTCGAGCTCGCCGCCGTCGGCCTGCCGCGGTGGGGAATCGAACCGCTTCCTATTCAACTCCGCGAGGTGGGCGGCGGTGGGATCGTCGAGTTCCCAGCGCGCAGTGGCGGGGGGCCCCATCCTCCAGAGAAAAAATCCGATCGACTGGGGTCCCGACCGAGCACTGGGG
>JAGOCP010000022.1 GCA_017998715.1 Thermoanaerobaculia bacterium
CTTCAAGGGGCGCATGGGCAACCCGAAGTCCGAGGTCTACCTGTGCAGCCCGGCCGTCGCCGCCGCTTCGGCCATCACCGGCGTCATCACCGATCCCCGAACCGTCTGACAGCGCGAGACAGGAGTTCTGCATGGCCAAAGTCATCATCCAGCTCGGCAACGACATCAGCACCGACGATATCTATCCCGGGCGCTACATGGCCACGGTGCTGCCTACGGAGACGCCGCAGTTCGCTTTCTTCGATCGCACGGACTTCAACGCCCGGCTGAAGGCCAGGGAGTTTCCTGCCGGCAGCATCATCGTCGGCGGAGAGAACTTCGGTTGCGGCTCGAGCCGCGAGCAGGCCTGCTCGGCGCTCAAGGGCTACGAGGTCACGGTGGTCGCCAAGTCCATCGCCCGCATCTTCCTGCAGAACAGCATCAATCTCGGCCTGCGAGTCGTGCTCTGTCCGCAACTGGAGGCGAGCGAGGGCGACGAGCTGGAGATCACCGCCGACCAGGTGGAGAACAAGACCACCGGCAAGGCCTTTGCCCAGGTGAAGATGCCCGCCGCGCGGCAGGGCATCATGGATGCCGGCGGTCTGATTCCCTACACCCGGACCCTGCTGATGGCGCGCCCGCAGGGATAGCTGCCGGGAACACCGGCGCCGGCAGGCCGCGCGCAGCGACCGCTTCCATTCCGGGCTCAGCGCGGCAGTTCCGCGGCCCGCAGGATGGCGGCGGCGGAGCGTTCGACGTCGGCGTCGGTGGTCGACCAGTTGGAGACCGAGATTCGCATGAAGGCCCGGCCCCGCCAGGTCGTGCCCGAGAGCCAGCAGGTGCCGTCCGCCTGCACGCGGCGGATGACTTCGCGGGTGTACTCGTCGCCCGCGGCCGTATCGCCGCCAGATGGCGGTGAGAAGCGCACCAGCACCTGATTCAACACGACGTCGTTGAGGATCTCGATCCGTCCCGGCGTCGCCAGGAGCTCGGCAAAGCTGCGGGCGTGGCGGCAGCAGCGCTCGACGAGCTCCGCGACGCCGCGGCTGCCGAGGTGGCGCAGAGCCGCCCAGACGGCAAATCCGCGCGCCCGGCGCGAGAACTCGGGCGCCCATTCGAACGGGTCGCGCTCCCTGCCTTCGGTCTGCTCGAGGTAGTCGGCATGGGCGGTGAGCGCCGCGCGATGGGCCTCCGGATGGGCGCAGAACACCAGGCCGCTGTCGTAGGGAACGTTCAGCCACTTGTGGGCGTCGGTCGCCCAGGAGTCGGCGCGTTCGAGGCCGCGCACGCGGTGGCGGAGCTCGGGGCTGGTCCCGGCCCAGAGTCCGAAGGCGCCGTCGACATGCAGCCATGCGCCGTGCGCTGCGGTCAGGTCGGCGATGGCGTCGAGGGGATCGAATGAACCGGTGTTGATGTTCCCGGCCTGGGCGCAGACCAGCGTCGGGCGGCCGACCAGCGACGCCAGCGTTGCCGCTAGTGCAGCGGGAAGCATCCGCCCCTGGCCGTCCACATCCACGCGATGCACGCGCTCGCGGCCCAGCCCGAGCATCTGCAGTGCCGTGTGCACGGTGACATGCGCCTCGGCGCCGACCACGACCTCGATCTCGGGCGCGCCGTAGAGGCCGCGCGCCTCGACATCCCAGCCGAAGCGCTGCGACAGGGCGTGGCGGGCGGCGGCCAGGGCCGAGAAGTTGGCCTGCTGGCAGCCGGTCACGAAACCGACGCTGGCGCCGGCAGGCAGGCCGAAGAGATCCCGCAGCCAGCCCCCGGCAGTCTCCTCGGCGACCGAGTTCGCCGGTGAGAGCACGAACAGGCCGGCGTTCTGGTCCCAGGTCGAGGTCAGCCAGTCGGAGGCGACGGTCACCGGCAGCGTGCCGCCGACGACGAAGCCGAAGTAGCGTGGCCCGGCGGTCGCTACGATGCCGGGATCGGCGGCGCGCGCCAAGTGCTCGAGAACGGCCTCGGCGCTCTCGCCCGCCTCGGGCAGCACGCCGCCGAGCGCGCGGCGCATCTCGTCGACCGTCGCCGTGCTGCCGACCGGCCGTTCGGGCAGGCGGTCGAGATAGTCGCTGGCGATCTCGGCCGCGCGCCGCAGGAGGTCCCGTGAGCTCATCGGTCGAGTCTACCGTCCGACCCGGGGGGCTCTTGCACTGTCGAAAGTTAGGGGCGCGGCCGACCCGCGCTCTGCGCTCAGTCGCGCAGGTAGTGGCAGGTGTAGCCGCCGGGATTCTTGACCAGGTAGTCCTGGTGGTACTCCTCGGCCGACCAGAAGTCGGAGGCGGCGACGATCTCGGTCACCACCGGGTTCTTCCACTTGCCCGACTTGTCGATCCGCGCGCGGACCGCTTCGGCGGTGCTCTTCTGCGCCGCGCCGGTGTAGAAGATCGCGGAACGATAGGAAGTGCCGATGTCGTTGCCCTGGCGGTTCTTCGTCGTCGGATCGTGCATGCGGAAGAACCAGCCGAGCAGCTGCTCGAAGGAGATCCGCTGCGGATCGAAGACGACCTTTACCGCTTCGGCGTGACCCGAGTCACCGTGCTTGACGATGGCGTAAGTGGCGTTCGGCACCGTGCCGCCGGTGTAGCCGACCTCGGTCTCGACGACGCCGGGAATGGCGCGCAGGATCTCCTCCATGCCCCAGAAACAGCCGCCGGCGAGAATCGCCGTTTCACGGGTGCCGGAGTCCCTGGCGAGCTGGCCGGCCTTCTCGAACGCCGGCAGGTACTGCTCGTAGCCTTCGTCGATGAGCTTCTCGACCGGCACGAAGCGCAGCGCCGCCGAGTTCATGCAGTAGCGCAGGCCGGTCGGCCGGGGGCCGTCGTCGAAGACGTGCCCGAGGTGAGAGTCGGCCTGCTTCGAACGCACTTCGACCCGGGTCATGAAGAGACCGCTGTCGGTCTTCGTCGCGACGGCAGCGGCATCGATCGGCTTGGAAAACGAAGGCCAGCCGGTGCCCGAGTCGAACTTGTCGAGCGACGAGAAGAGCGGCTCGCCGGAGACCACGTCGACGTAGATGCCGGGGCGCTTCTCGTTCCAGTACTCGTTGCGGAACGCGGGTTCGGTGCCTTCGTGCTGAGTGACCTCGTACTGCACGGGCGTCAGGCGGGCCTTGAGCTCGGCGTCCGAGGGCTTGGCAAAGTTCGACATCGATCTTCCTTTCTTCGACGAAGGAGCGGCTTCCGCACCGGTGGCCGGCTCTCCCGCCGCCAGGGCAACGAGGGCGCTCGGCGCCGGCCGCTGCAGAGCGGAGAGCAGCCAGGGGCCGGCGAGAAGCGCGATCCCGGCGGTCAGGGCCAGGGCGAGAAGTCGGTGGCTTTTCATCACAGTTGTTGGATGCACAGGGCCGGACGCGGTTTCATCGGGCGACCTCCATTCTGTTCTACGCCGCCCGCGGCGTCCATGGATGAGCGCTCCGCCGGGCGCGCGAATGGGAGACAATCGACGAATGCGGCGCCCGCACTACCTCGCCTTCGGCCTTGCCGGTTATCTTGCGTCGCTCGTCTCGATGGTCTATTTCGGGTTCTTCCTCGCCAACCTGGTCGTGCCGAAGAGTGTCGACAGCGGCCCGGCCGGCAGAGAGAGTCGGGCCGTCGCGATCGACCTGGCGCTGCTCGTCGCCTTCGGCCTGGTGCACAGCCTCCTCGCCCGCCGAGCGGTGAAGGCGCGCCTCGAGCGCCTCTTTCCGCCCGAGCTCGAGCGCAGCCTCTACTCGCTCGTCGCCGGCGTGCAGATGGGCCTCATCTGCTGGGGCTGGCAGCCCCTGCCCTTGACAGTCTGGGAGGTTCCCGCCGGCTGGACGGCGCTCGGCCTCGCCCTTTGGGCCCTGCAGGGCGCCGGTTGGGGGATCGTGATCGCGGCGCTGGCGACGATCGGCAGCACGCACCTGTTCGGCTTGCAGCAGGCGTGGAGCGCGGCACGCTGCGTGCCCTACCTCGCGCCACCCTTCGCCAGCCGCGGCCTCTATCGCATGGTGCGCCACCCGGTCTACACCGGCTCGCTCATCGCCATCTGGGCGACACCGGAGATGAGCCAGGGGCGGCTCCTCCTGGTCAGCACCCTGACGGTCTACCTCTTCGTCGGCCTGGCGTTCGAGGAACGCGACCTCGAGCGCGAATTCGGCGCGGTCTACCGCGAGCACAAGCGCCGCGTTCCGGCTTTGTTCCCGCGCCTGTTGAAGTAGGCTTCGGGAGGGAGAACCTCCGCTCATGACGCGCACCGTTCGACTCTTCGGCCCGCTCCTCGGGCTGCTTCTCAGCCTTCCGATCCCCCTGTTCTCCGGCGACACAGCGGGCGCCCAGACGACGCCTCCAGGCGGAAGCGGCGCGCCTGCCGCGAAAGCGCCGACCTGGGAGGAGGCAGTCGCCGCCTGGAAGAAGGCCCGCTTCGAACGCCTGCAGCGGCCCGACGGCTGGCTGACGCTGGTCGGCCTCGGCTGGCTCGCACCCGGCGACAACAGCGTCGGCAGCGATCCGAAGAGCGCCGTCGTGCTGCCCGCCGGCAAGGCGCCGGCACAGTTGGGGATTCTGCACCTGGCAGAGGCCGGAAAGCCGCCCACCCTCACCTTCCGCGCCGCGAAAGGCGCCGCCGTCACTCATGACGGCGCTCCGGTCTCGACGCTCGACCTGGTGGCCGACGCCGACGCCAAGGCCGACTCCGGACCGACCGTGCTCGTGCACGGGAGCCTCTCCTTCTTCGCCATCCGGCGCGGCGACCGCCTGGGCGTGCGGGTCAAGGACAGCGAAGCCGCGACGCTCAAGGCCTTCCACGGGCTCGACTACTTCCCGCTCGAGCCGAAGTGGAAACTCGTGGCGCGCTTCGAAGCGGCGGCCGAGCCAAAGGAGATTCCGATTCCGAACGCGCTCGGTTTCGACGAGCCGATCCTCTCGCCGGGCCATGTCGTGTTCACCGTCGACGGCCAGGAGCACCGGTTGCTGGCGCTCGACGACACCGGCGACGGCCGCCTCTTCCTCGTCTTCGGCGACAAGACCAACGGCCGCGAGACCTACGGCGGCGGGCGTTTCCTCTACACCGACCCGCCGCAAGGCGGCCGGGTCGAGCTCGACTTCAACCGCGCCTACAATCCGCCCTGCGTGTTCACGCCCTACGCCACCTGCCCGTTGCCGCCGCGCGAAAACCGTCTGCCCATGCGCATCGAAGCCGGCGAAAAGAGCTTCGCCGGCCACGACTCCAGGCCTTGAGCGACAGCGGAGGGCTCTACGAGAAAGTGCTGGCCGCGGCCGGCGGCGAGCTCGGCGCGGCGAAGCCGCCGCGACCCTCGGCGGCTGTCGTGCTCTTCCGCCGCCTGCCAGACGGTCAGATCGAGCTCTTCTGGCTGCAGCGCGGCGCCATCCTGCCGTTCATGGGCGGCTGGCACGCTTTCCCCGGCGGCGGCCTCGAACGCGGCGACGTGGACTTGCCGGTCGCCGGCACACCGACCGAGCTCGCAGCGGAAGGCTGGACCCCCGCGAGCCCGGAAAGAGAGGCGTCGCCGCAAGAGCAAGATCTCGTCCCCGGCTTAGTCGCCTGCGCCCTGCGGGAACTGTTCGAGGAGACCGGCGTCCTGATCGCCTGTCCGCCAGCCATGGAGGTGAGGGGTGGCTGGACCGAGGGCTCGGTATCGAGTAGATCGGACCGGAGCCCGCTTCCTCAGGGCGAGGACCCCATGGGATACGGGCCAGACAGGACCCCGAACGGAGACCGACCCGACACCGTATCGCTGGCCGAGCTCCGACGAACTCAACTCGCCGGAGAGAAGTCTCTCGGCCCGTGGCTCGAGAAGAGCGGCCTCGCCCTCGACGCCTCGCGCCTGCGCTTCGCCGGCCGCTGGCTCACCCCGCCGTTTTCGCCGGCGCGCTTCGACAACCGCTTCTTCCTCCTCGAGTGGCGCCCCGAGGACGGCGAGCCGAGAGTCGTGCCGCCGGAGAGCGAAGAGGGCGAGTGGATCGCGCCGCGCGCCGCCCTCGCCCGACTCGACGAGGGGAGCGCCATCGCCGCGCCGCCGATTCTCCATCTGCTGCGCGTCCTTGCCGAGGTCGGGCCCGACCGGGCGACGCCGCGCCTGCACGACACCACCGAGGCTCACCTCGGTCCGCTGCCGCGTATCGAAGTGCGCGCGGGCATCGTGCTCCTGCCGCTCGCCGCCGCGACCCTGCCGCCTGCCGCACATACCAACGCCTACCTGCTCGGCACGGGGGACTGCGTGCTCGTCGATCCGGGCTCGCCGTTCGAGGTCGAGAACGCGCGTTTGCTGGCCGCATTGCGCGTGGCCGAAGAGCGCCTCGGCCGCAAGGTCCGCGCCATCTGGCTCACCCACCACCATCCCGATCACGTCGGCGGCGTCGAGATCGTCCGGCGCGCGCTCGACGTGCCGGTGTTCGGTCATCCGCTCACCGGCGAACGTCTCCACGCGCAGGGCATTGCGCTCGACGGATGGTTGAACGATGGGCAGCGCGTCGAGCTCGACGGCGCTCCACCTTTCGTCCTCAAGGTGCATCACACTCCCGGGCACGCCAGCGGCCACCTCTGCTTCGAGGTCGAAGCGACCGGCGACCTCGTCGCCGGCGACATGGTGGCGGGCTTCGGCACGATCGTCATCGATCCGCCCGAGGGCGACATGGACCTCTATCTCGATTCGCTCGACCGCCTGCGGGAGCTCGCGCCGCGTACGCTGTTCGTCGGTCACGGCGCGCCGTTCCTCGACAGCGTGACCAAGCTCACCGAATATCGCGACCATCGCTTGGCGCGCGAGGCCCAGGTTCTCGCCTGCTGGGAGTCCGGTGAGCGCGATCCACGAGCGATGATCGCGAGCGTCTACCCTGAGCTCGCCTCGGCCGTCGTGCCGCTCGCCGAGCGCCAGGTGCTGGCGCACCTCGGGCGCCTCGAACGCCGCAGTCGCATTCGCCGCTGACCCGCTGGAGCCGGGCGCGGCGCGCCCGACCTGGCGAAATACCGCCAGCAGAGAGTTGGTGCGTTCACACTCCGTTCATCGGGGATGCGAGACGATGCTGGAATGAGCTCTTTGGGGACTTTCGGGTCAGGAATAGAGCCGTCGCCCGTATCGGCTGCACTTCCGCGGCTCTTCGCCGCCGCCGCAACCGGGCTCGCTCTGCTCGCGCTCCTGGCCGTGGCGCCGCTCGCCGGTCAGGAGCGATCGACGAATCCGCACGGCGCCCTGAAGAGCGAATGCACCGAATGCCATACCACCGAGGGCTGGTCGCCGCTGCGCTCGCCGTTGCCCTATAGGCACGCGGAGACCGGCTTCGATCTCGCCGGCGGGCATGCCGGCCTCGCCTGCAAGAGCTGCCATGCGACGCTCGACTTCGCGCTCGAGAAGGGCAAGACCGACTGCTACGCCTGCCACGAAACGGCCTTCACCCGCGCCACACGCCCGAGCCACACCGGCTTCGCGACCACCTGCAAGACCTGCCACAGCGTCGCCGCCTGGCAGCCGGCCGCTTTCGACCACAACCGAACGACGTTCCAGTTGAACGGCGCCCACCGCACGGTCGACTGCGTCTCCTGCCACCGCAACGGTTACACCGCGACGCCGAGCGACTGTTTCACCTGCCACCAGAGGGACTTCACCGGCGCGCGCAATCCCGTGCACGCCGGCTTCGCCAACAGCTGTCAGGACTGTCATGGCGTGACCGCGTGGCAACCGGCGACCTTCGATCACAATCAGACCGGCTTCCAGCTCGTCGGCGCTCACCGCACCGTCGAGTGCACGCTCTGCCACCGCACCGGCTACGCCGGCACACCGAGCGAGTGCTTTTCCTGCCATCAGAACGACTTCACCGCGGCGCGGAATCCGGTGCACGCCGGCTTTCCCACCACCTGTCGCGACTGTCATGGTTTCACCGCCTGGCAACCGGCGCTCTTCGACCACGACAACTCCGGCTTCCCGCTCAGCGGAGCGCACCGTTCCACCAGCTGCATCAACTGCCACCGCACGACCTACGCCGGCACGCCGAGCGATTGCTTCTCTTGCCACCAGGCGAGCTACAACGGCGCCAGCAACCCGAGTCACGGCGGCTTCCCGACGACCTGCCAGGACTGTCACGGCGTCTCCGCCTGGCAGCCGGCGACCTTCGACCACAACGCGACCGGTTTCCAGCTCGCCGGCGCGCATCGCTCGGCCCCATGCACCTCTTGCCACGCGAGCGGATACGCCGGCACGCCAGCGGACTGTTTCGCCTGCCATCAGTCCGACTACAACGGCGCGCGCAACCCGAGCCATGCCGGTTTTCCGACCACCTGCCAGAGCTGCCACAGCTCGACCGCCTGGCAGCCGGCGACCTTCGATCACAACGCCACCGGTTTCCAGTTGAGCGGCGCGCATCGTTCGGTCGCCTGCACCTCCTGCCATCGCAACGGCTACGCCGGCACCTCCGCCGACTGTTTCGCCTGCCATCAGAGCAACTACACCGCGGCGCGCAATCCCAACCACACGGGCTTCCCGACCACCTGCCAGAACTGTCACGGCGCGACCGCCTGGCAGCCGGCCTCTTTCGACCACAACTCGACCGGCTTCCAGTTGAACGGCGCGCATCGCTCGGTGGCCTGCACCTCCTGTCATCGCAACGGCTACGCCGGCACGCCGTCCGACTGCCTGTCGTGCCACCAGAGCGACTACAGCGGGGCGACGAACCCTAGCCACACGGGCTTCCCGACCACCTGCCAGAGCTGTCACAGCGTCACCGCCTGGCAACCGGCCTCGTTCGACCACAACGCGACCGGATTCCAGCTGACCGGCGCGCATCGCTCGCTCGCCTGCACCACCTGTCACCGCAACGGTTACGCCGGGACGCCGTCCGACTGCTTCGCCTGCCACCAGAGCGACTACAACGGAACGCGCAATCCCAATCACTCGAGCGCCGGCTTCGGCACCAGCTGTGCCGACTGCCACGGCACCAACGGCTGGACGCCGGCGACGTTCGATCACGAGAGCTCGTTCCCGATCGCGTCGGGACGCCATCAGTTCCCCTGCTCCTCCTGCCACGTGGCGGCGGGCAACTACAACGTCTTCGAATGTGTCCTCTGCCACGAGCACAGCCAGGGTGAGACGAACGGCGATCATCGCGGCGTCGGCGGCTACGTCTACGAAAGTCGCGCCTGCTATCAGTGCCATCCGCGAGGTCGCGAGTGATCTCGCGAGCGCCCGCAGCGGGGTCGTTCATCTTTCGTTCACAACTCCGGCAATTTTCAACAGGTGGCGAATGGGCGTATTCATAGTGAGTTCAGCGGCTTCGCGAAATCATCCCGAGATGAATTGCACGCCGCAGTCGAGCTCCAGCACGGTCCATCGGCGCGCGCTGCGCGGCGCGATTCAGGCCAGCGCCGCGGTCTTCCTGCTGCTCGGGCTGTGCGCGCCCCCGCCGCTCGCAGCGCAGGCGGGAACAGCGAATCCCCACGGCGCGCTCAAGGTCGAATGCGCGCAGTGCCACACGATGGAAGGCTGGACGCCGCTCAAGGCACCGCTGCCGTGGAAGCACTCGACGACCGGCTTCGATCTCGGCGGCGCGCATGCCGACGCCGCCTGCAAGGCCTGCCACACGAGCCTCGACTTCGCGACGGTCAAGGGCAAGGCGGACTGCCTCGCCTGTCATGAGCCCGCCTTCCGGCGCGCCACTCGCCCGAGCCACGCCGGCTTTCCGACCACCTGCAAGACCTGTCACGGCGTTTCCGCCTGGCAGCCGGCGACCTTCGATCACACTGCGACGACTTTCCAGTTGAACGGCGCGCATCGCACCGCCGACTGCGCCTCCTGCCACCGCAGCGGCTACACCGCGACGCCCACCGACTGCTTCTCCTGCCACCAGCGGGACTTCACCGGCGCGCGCAATCCCGTACACGCGGGCTTCCCGAACAGCTGCCAGGACTGTCACGGCGTCTCTGCCTGGCAGCCGGCGACCTTCGATCACAATCAAACCGGTTTCCAACTGGTCGGCGCCCATCGCACGGTCGAATGCACGACCTGTCATCGCACGGGCTATGCCGGTACGCCCTCCGAGTGTTTCTCCTGCCATCAGGACGACTTCACCGGCGCGCGCAACCCGGTGCACGCCGGGTTCCCCAACACCTGCCGCGACTGCCACGGCGTCACCGCCTGGCAACCGGCGCTCTTCGACCACAACGCCACCGGCTTCCAGCTGAACGGCGCCCACCGCTCGACCGAGTGCTCGAGCTGCCACCGCACGGGCTATGCCGGCACGCCCACCGACTGCTTCTCCTGCCACCAGAGCGACTTCACCAGCGCCCGCAACCCGAGCCACAGCGGCTTCCCCAACGCCTGCCAGGACTGCCACGGCGTCACCGCCTGGCAACCGGCGACCTTCGATCACAACACGACCGGCTTCCAGTTGAACGGCGCGCATCGCTCGGCCTCCTGCACCTCCTGTCATCGCACGGGCTATGCCGGCACGCCCACCGACTGCTTCTCCTGTCACCAGAGCGACTTCACCGGCGCGCGCAACCCGAGCCACAGCGGCTTCCCCAACTCCTGCCAGGACTGCCACGGCGTCTCCGCCTGGCAGCCGGCGACCTTCGATCACAATACGACCGGCTTCCAGTTGAACGGCGCGCATCGCTCGGCGACCTGCACTTCGTGTCATCGCACCGGCTACGCCGGCACGCCCTCCGACTGCTTCTCCTGCCACCAGAGCGACTTCACCGGCGCGAGCAATCCGAGCCATACCGGCTTCCCCAACTCCTGCCAGGACTGTCACGGCGTCTCCACCTGGCAGCCGGCCAACTTCGACCACAACACCACCGGCTTCCAGTTGAACGGCGCGCACCGCTCGGCCTCCTGCACCTCCTGTCATCGCTCGGGCTACGCCGGCACGCCGACGGACTGCTTCTCCTGCCATCAGAGCGACTTCACCGGCGCAACGAATCCGAGCCATAGCGGCTTCCCCAACGCCTGCCAGGACTGTCACGGCGTCTCCGCCTGGCAACCGGCGACGTTCAACCACAATGCGACCGGGTTCCAGTTGAACGGCGCCCACCGCTCGACGGCCTGCATCTCCTGTCACCGCACCGGCTACGCCGGCACGCCCTCCGATTGCTTCTCCTGCCATCAGACCGACTTCACCGGCGCAACCAATCCGAGTCATACCGGCTTCCCCAACTCCTGCCAGGACTGCCACGGCGTCTCCGCCTGGCAGCCGGCCAACTTCGACCACAACTCGACCGGGTTCCAGTTGAACGGCGCCCACCGCTCGGCCGCCTGCACCTCCTGCCATCGCTCGGGCTATGCCGGCACGCCGACGGACTGCTTCTCCTGCCACCAGAGCGACTTCACCGGCGCGACCAATCCGAGCCACAGCGGCTTTCCCAACTCCTGCCAGGACTGCCACGGCGTCTCCGCCTGGCAGCCGGCCAACTTCAACCACGCCGCAACCGCTTTCCCGTTGAACGGCGCCCATCGCACGACGGCCTGCTCGGCCTGTCACCAGAACGGCTACAACGGCACGCCGACCGACTGCTTCTCCTGTCACCAGACCGACTTCAACGGCGCCAACAACCCGAGTCACACCGGCTTCCCCCACGCCTGCCAGGACTGCCACAGCGTCAACGCCTGGCAGCCCGCCAGCTTCGACCACAACGCGACCGGCTTCCCGCTCAACGGTGCGCACCGGACGACGGCCTGCACGGCCTGCCATCAGAACGGCTACAACGGCACGCCGACGGACTGCTTCTCTTGTCACCAGACCGATTTCAACGGCGCCAACAACCCGAGCCACACCGGCTTCCCGCACGCCTGCCAGGACTGCCACGGCGTGACCGCCTGGCAGCCGGCGACGTTCAACCACAACAGCACCGGTTTCCCGCTCAACGGCGCGCATCAGGCAACCCCTTGCCTCTCCTGCCACAGCGGCGGCTACAACGGCACGCCGACGGACTGTTTCTCCTGTCATCAGTCCGACTTCAACGGCGCCAACAACCCGAGCCACTCCGGTTTCCCGCACAGCTGCCAGGACTGCCACAGCGTGAACGCCTGGCAACCGGCGAGCTTCAATCACAACTCGACCGGCTTCCCGTTGCACGGTGCGCACCTCGCCGCCTCCTGTCTCGATTGCCACAGCGGCGGTTACAGCGGCACGCCGACGGCCTGCTTCTCCTGCCATCAGACCGACTTCAACGGCGCCAACAACCCGAGCCACACCGGCTTCCCGCACACCTGCCAGGACTGCCATTCCGACAACGCCTGGCAACCGGCGAGCTTCAACCACACGACGACCGGCTTCCCGCTCACCGGCGCCCACGCCGGCGCGGCCTGCCTCGATTGTCACTCCGGCGGCTATTCCGGCACGCCGACGCTGTGCTTCGCCTGCCACCAGGCCGACTACAACGGCACCAACGACCCGGACCACCAGAGCGCCGGCTTCCCGACCACCTGCGAGACCTGCCACAGCACGACTGCCTGGGAGCCGTCGACCTTCAATCACAACGCCTGGTTCCCGATCGCCTCGGGCCGCCACCAGTTCCCCTGCTCCTCGTGTCACGTGAGCGCGGGGAACTTCAACCACTTCGAGTGCATCCTCTGCCACGAACACCGCCAGAGCGAGACCAACAGCGAGCATCAGGGCGTTGGCGGGTATGTCTATGAGAGCCACGCCTGCTTCCAGTGTCACCCGCGCGGATCGGCCTAGGCCGGACGCTAGACGAGAGAGATCCCTGAATCCGATGACTGATTCCATGTTTGTCTCGGCCGCGAGAGCGGCCCGCCGCCCGAACCGTTTGCCGAAGCTCTGGACCGCCCTCTGCGCCCTGCTCGCCCTGCTCGCGCCCGTCGCGGCGGGCGCCGCGGCGCCACCTCCGCCACCTCCGGCGTCGACGGCGGCGATGACCGTCGTGCGCGTCGTCGCCGGTCGCGTCGACGTCGACGTGCCGGGATCGCGGCGACCCGCGGTCGGCAGCCGTCTCGTCGTGGAGCGCGACGGCGTGACGATCGCCGACCTCGAAGTGACCATCCTGCGTGATCACCAGGCCTCGTGCCGGATCGTCCGCATGACGGCGCCGATCGCCGGCGGCGATCTGGTGCTGGCGGCGCCCTCGAGCAAGCCTGCCAAGGCCGCCTCTGGGAACGCTCCGACCGCCGCCGCAGGGTCGGCCGAGCCTGCGCCGCAAGCCGACGACGCGAGCGAGCATCCGAGCAATCAGACGATGATCGTGCAGCGCGTGCTGCGCGGCGCGGTGGACATCTCGCTCGTCGGCTCGCAGCCGGTCGCGGTCGGCGACCGCCTCGTCGTCGAACGCGGCAGCCTCGTCATCGGCGAGCTCGAGGTCGTCCTGATCGGCGAGCACTCGGCGACCTGCCGCATCGACCGCGAAGTTCGCCCGATCACGCAGGGCGACCGCGTGCGCCGGCTGGACGCGCCAACGCCAGCGCCCGCCCCGACGGAGTCTGTGCCGACCCCGGCGCCCGAAGTGGCGCCGACCGCTGCGGCCGAGCCGACGACGCCAGCCGAGGCGCCGGCGCCGGCCGAGCCGGGCGTGCCCCAGCCGATCCGGGTGCGCCAGGTGCTCGCCGAAGAGGTCTTCCTCGACGCGGGCCGGACCGCCGGACTCGTCGCGGGCCAGCGCGTGAAAGTCGTCCGTACCGACGCCGCCACCGGTGCGACCACCGAGATTGCCGAGCTCGAGATCGCCTTCATCGCCGGCCACTCGGCCTCGTGCAAGATCGTCTCGACGACCGGAGGCATCACGGTGGGCGATCTGGTAATTCCGGGACCGGCACCGGTCCAGGCCGCATCGCCAACCGTTCCCGGCAGCGCCGGGGGCGGAGGTGGCGGATCGACCGCGACCTCTCCGGGCGGCAAGCCGCCGGGCTGGAATCCCGCCGAGCACACGGACTATTCCGGCTCGCTGGCGCTGCGTTTCCAGGGCTTCAAGGATGGCGGCCCGGCAGGCCGCGACTTCAACCAGGAGTCTGCACTGGTCAACATCTATGCCGGCCACATCGGCGGCAGCAAGTTCGACTTCCGTCTGCGCGGCACCGCCAGCCGCGAGCAGATCCAGCTGTCCTCGGGCGGGTCGGAGTCGCGCGACAACGATCGGCTCTACGAGGCGACGCTCTCCTACGAGCCGCCCGAGGCGCGCTTCACCTACCAGGTCGGCCGGCTGATCTCGGGCCCCCTGGTCGGCTTCGACTACCTCGACGGCGGCGTCGGCGAGTTTCACGCCACCCGGCGCTTCAGCCTCGGTGCCTTCTACGGTTCGCGTTCGAACGGCGACCAGATCGACTTCGCCAGTCCCGGCCGCGCCTACGGGGCTTTCGTCCACTGGCTCGATCAGGCGGTCGGCAGTCCGTTCTACGCCGAGTTCCTGCTCGAGGCGATCGGCGACTACCTCAAGGGCGATACCAACCGCGAGTACCTGTCGTTCTACGGCCGGCAGGGCTCTGGGAGCCGCTGGTCGCTCTACGAACGCGCCGAATTCGACCTCGGCCACAACTGGCGCGACAATCCGGCCGCCAACAACAACCAGTTGAGCAACGTCCTGTTCTCCGGCAGTTACAGCCTCAACAAGGCGGTGCGCCTCGGCGTGAGCTACGACCAGTCGCGCCAGATCATCACCCTCGACGACCGCTTCACGCCGGAAGAGCTGTTCGACAACGCGCTGCGCGAGGGCTACCGGGTGACCGCCTACCTCGGTTCGGCGAAGACGGTGCGCGGCAACTTCTCGATCGGCCAGCGTTGGAAGCAGGGCAACCCCGACCGCAGCCTCGCCTACAACGCCAACGTCTACCACAGCAATGTCTTCGGCTGGAACATGCTCGTCGGCGGCGACTACTCGGGGTTCGACGGCGATACTTCGAGCGGCTTCCGCGCCGGCCTGCGGGTCCAGAAGTACTTCCGCAGCGGCCACGACGTGGAGCTCACCATCGGCACCTCGGGCACCGACCTCGTCGCCACTGGCGAGACGCGCAAGAACCAGTGGTTGCGCCTTTCCGGCACGCTGCAGCTCGGCCGGCGCTTCTATCTGCTCGGCGAGCTCGAATCGGCGACCGGAGACGACCTCGAGGGTGAGCGCCTCTTCCTCCAACTGGGTTACCGGCTCTAGGTGGCTGCCAGCAAGCTCTCCGAGCCGCCGTTGTCCGGGGTGGCAGGGCCTCGCCACGGCTGGGGTATCCTACGGGGTCCTATGCGGCCGAGCTCCCTCCCGCTGTCCCGTCGCCAGGCCCTCGCGGAACCCACGCGCCTTTGAAAGTCGCCAGCGACCTGTCCGAGGCGCCGGCAACGGCGTTCCGTGCCCGCGATCTGTCCCGCAGGTACGGCCAGAAGTGGGCCCTCGCCCATCTCGACCTCACCGCCTCGCGCGGCGAGGTCCTGCTCATCGCCGGTCCCAACGGCTCCGGCAAGACGACCTTTCTCCGCCTGCTGGCGGGCCTGCTGCGACCCACTTCGGGTGAGCTCGAGCTGTTTGGCAAGAACCTCGCATCGGACCCGTTCGGGTGGCGCCGAAATGTCTCCCTGCTCTCTCATGCGTCCTATCTCTATGACCCCCTCTCCGCCCTCGAGACCCTGCGCCTCTGGGCGCGGCTCCTCGGCCGCTCAACCGACGAGGGGGACCTGCGCGCCCGCCTGGCGGAGGTCGGCCTCGAGCACGACGCCGAGAATCTCGTGAACGGTTTCTCCGCCGGCATGCAGAAGCGTCTGACCTTCGCCCGGGTGCGCATGGAGGATTCCGCCCTGGTGCTGCTCGACGAGCCGTTCGCCGCCCTCGACACCGCCGGCCAGGAGCTGGTCACGGAGTGGATCGCCGCCGACCGCAAGGCCGGCAAGACCGTGGTCATCGCCTCGCACAATCTGGAGCGTGCGGCGCGGATCGCCGACAACGCGGCTCTCCTCAGCCGCGGGCAGATGAGCTGGCAGGGGCCGGCGCGTGAGCTCCCCGGCGTGCTGGCGAGGGTCTCGTGAGCGCGCTCCGCAGCCAGACCCTCACTCTCCTCGCCAAGGACCTCAAGCTCGAGTGGCGGGCGAAGGCGCGCCTGGTCGCGGTCGCGGTCTTCGGCCTGCTCTCGCTGGTGGTCTTCTCGATCGCCGTCGGGCCCGACTCCAAGGCGCTCACCGCCGGAGCCGCCGGCTTCCTGGTCATCGCGCTGCTGCTCTCCTCGACGCTGGCGCTCGCCGAGAGCTTCCGCGTCGAGCAGGAACGCCGCGCGCTCGAAGGCCTGCTGCTCCTCCCGGTGCGGCCGGGGGCCATCTTCTACAGCAAGGCGGTCGCCAACACCCTGTCGCTGGCCATGCTGGCGCCGGGGCTGTCGCTCTTCGGCGTCGTGCTCTACGGCGTCGAGCTCCAGCCGGCGAACGTGTTGAGCTTCTTCGCCATCTGGCTCCTCGCCGCGGCCGGCCTCTCGGCCCCCGGGACGCTCTACGCCGCGATGACCAGCCAGCTCCGCAGCCGCGACGTCCTGCTGCCTCTGCTGCTGTTTCCGCTCGTCGTCCCGGTGCTGATGGCCTCGTGCAAGGCGCTGGCGCTCGCTCTCACCGGCGACCCGATGGGCCAGATGCGTTCGTGGGCGCTGCTGCTGCTCTGTTTCGACCTCATCTACTGGTCCCTGGGCGGGATCCTCTTTCCGTTCGTCATCGAGGAGGGCTGAACCGTGAATCGTCGTTTCCCCAAGGAGCACTGGGCGGGCCTCGTCGCCGTCGTGCTGCTGCTGGTCGGCTCCTACATCGGGCTCTTCGTGGCCCCGGCCGAGCGCCACATGGGCGAGGTCCAGCGCATCATGTACGTGCATGTGCCGACCGCCTGGAACGCGCTGCTGTGCTTCACCTGCGCCTTCGTAGCGGCGATCGGTTCCCTGTGGACCGGGCGCGAGCGCTGGGACGCAACGCTCGTGGCGGCGTCCGAGGCCGGCATCGTGCTCAACGGTCTGCTGCTGGTGCAGGGTTCGCTCTGGGGGCGGGCGACCTGGGGCGTCTGGTGGGACTGGGACGTGCGCCTCACCACTTCGCTGATCCTGCTGCTGCTCTTCATCGGCGTGCTCTCGCTGCGCTCCTTCGCCGCCGGCACCGAACGCAAGGCGAGTCTGACGGCGGTGGCGGCGATCGTCGCCTACGTCGACGTGCCGCTGGTTTACTTCTGCGTTCGCTGGTGGCGGAGCCTGCATCAGATCCAGTCGACGCCGGCCACCGTAGATCCGGCTATGGTGCTGCCGCTGCGCCTGAACGCCTTCGGGCTGCTCTTCGCCGCCATCTGGTTCATCGTCCGCCGCGCGCGCCTCGAGCTGGCGCGCCGGCGCGCCAGCGAAACCGCGCTTCCGGATCGCATCGAGAGAATCGAGGTAGGACATGCCTGAGGGAGTCATCTTCGGCGGTTGGAACTTCGTCATCGCCGCCTATTCCATTACCGCAGCCGGCCTCGTTCTCTACGCCTGGAGCCTGATCCGGCGGACACGACAGCAGCGTCACAAGGAGGGCAAGTCATGACCGCAGAATCCGACAACAAGGCCCGCGCGGAAGTCCGCCGGCACCGCCTGCTCGCGCTCGTCGCCATCCTCATCGCCGCCGGGACCTTCGGCTTCCTCGCCCTGGGAGGACTCGGCAAGAGTCTGGTCTATTACTGGAGCCCGACCGAGCTCAAAGCCCACGGCGGCAAGGCGGAGGGCGCGACGATCCGCCTCGGCGGCCTGGTGGCGCCCGGCTCGATCGAGACCGGCGAAGGCGGGCTCGGCCTCCGGTTCAAGATGACCGACGGCACGGAGACGGTCGCCGTCGCCACCCGCGCGGTGCCTCCGGCGATGTTCCGCGAGGGCATCGGCGTGGTCGTCGAAGGAGCGATGCAGGCCGACGGCACTTTCGCCACCGACCGCCTGATGATCAAGCACGACAACCAGTATCAGGCGCCGGGCAAGGGCGACGACCGCACCGTCAAGGAGCTCGCCAACACGCTCGAGCCCGAGGCTCCCCGATGATCTCCATCCTCGGGCGCTCCGTCGTTCTGGCGGCGCTGCTCCTCGCGACGGTCGGCGCCGTCATCAGCTTCGCTGCCGCGCAGAGGAACGCCGCCGGCGGCGTCGTGCGGGCGCGCCGCCTGGCATACCTCTACGCCGCCATGATGGCGCTCGCCACCGGTCTGATGATCTTCGCCCTGGTGAGTCACGACTTCTCGGTCTCCTACGTGGCGCAGGTCGGATCGCTCGCCACTCCACTGCACATCACGATCGTCTCACTGTGGTCGTCGCTCGACGGTTCGATTCTCTTCTGGGGCCTGATTCTCGGCGCCTTCACCGCCGGGTCGGCGTTCCACCTGCGGCGGAGCGCTCCCGACCAGGTTGGCTACATGCTCGGGACACTCTTCGTCGTCGGCATCTTCTTCACCTTTCTGATCGCCGGGCCGGCCGACCCGTTCGCGCCCACGCCGCTGCCGATCCCGACCGACGGCCCGGGACCGAACCCGCTGCTGCAGAACCACCCGCTGATGATCATTCATCCGCCGATGCTCTATCTGGGCTACGTCGGCATGAGCGTGCCGTTCGCCATTGCGCTCGCCGCGCTTTTCGCCGGCCGGCTCGATCGCGACTGGATCCGCTCGCTGCGCACCTGGCTGCTCGTTCCGACCGGCTTTCTGACCATGGGTGTGATGCTCGGCGGCTGGTGGTCGTACGAGGTGCTCGGCTGGGGCGGCTACTGGGCCTGGGATCCGGTGGAGAACGCCTCCTTCCTGCCATGGCTCACCGCTATCGCCGCCGTGCACTCGGCACTGGTCCTGCAGCGCAAGGGGACGCTGCGCGCCTGGACGGTCGTGCTGGTGGTGGTGACCTTCCTGCTCACCATTCTCGGCACCTTCCTCACCCGCTCCGGGGTCGTCAACTCGGTGCACTCCTTCACCCAGACGCCGATCGGACCGGCCTTCCTCGCCTTCCTCGGTTTCTGCCTGGTGGCGTCGGTCGTGGTCTTGGCCATGCGCATGGACACGCTCGCCTCGGATCCCGACCGCGAGACCCTGTGGACGCGCGAGGGCGCCTTCCTGATCAACAACCTGCTGCTGCTCGTCTTCATGTTCACCGTGCTGGTGGGCACGCTCTTTCCGATCGCCGCCGAGCTGGTGCGCGGCGTCAAGGTGAGCGTCGGCGAACCGTACTTCAATCGCATGGCGATTCCGATCAGCCTCGGCCTGCTGCTGCTTATCGGCATCGGTCCGGCGCTGCCGTGGGGGCACGCCAGCGACCGCAACGTCCGCCGGGCGCTGCTCTTTCCGCTGCCGGCGGCGCTCGCGGCTTTGCTGCTGACGGCGGCCCTCGGCGGCCGGAGCTGGGGCGTTCTCGCCACCGGCGCGCTCGCCGGCTATGCCATCTGGGTCAATTGCGACCAGGGGCTGCGGCTCTCCCGCCGGCGCCGCGAGGACGAACCGTGGACCGAAGCCGTCGGCGAAGCGGTCCGCCGGGGAGCACGGCGCTACGGCGCCTATCTCGCGCACCTCGGCGTGATCGTGACCTTCGTCGCGATCGCGGTCTCGTCTTCCTACCAGGTTGCGCACGAGGCGACGATGCGACCCGGCGAGTCGATGGCGATCGCCGGCTACAAGCTGACCTACGAGAAGGTCGACGCGCGCCAGGAGCCGCATCGCGTCTCGGAGCGCGCGCTGATGCGCATCGAGCGCAACGGCAAGGATGCCGGCACGCTCGAGCCGGCGCTCAATCGCTACGACAGCCGCATGGAGCCGATCGGCACGCCCGCGGTCCGCACCGCGCTCGGCCACGACCTCTACCTGTCGCTGATGAATGTCGGCACGGACGGCACCATCGGCATGCGCGCCATCGTCACGCCTGCGGTGGTCTGGATCTGGATCGGCGTCTTCATCATTGTCTTCGGAACGGCGATCTGCCTGCTGCCGGCAGGCCTGCGCTTCTCGGATCGGCGGGGTGACCCGCTCCCCGGCGCGGAGGCCGCGGCATGAATCGCAAGGTTCTGCTGATCGGTCTTCTCCTGGTCGCGCCGCTGCTGGTGATGCTCGGGTCGGGGCTCCGCCACGACCCGCGCGAGGTCGTCTCGCCGCTCATCGGCCAGCCGGCGCCCGACTTCACCCTCGCCGATCTCGATGGCCGCCCGCTCGCCCTCGCCGAGCTGCGCGGGCAGCCGGTGGTGGTGAACTTCTGGGCGACCTGGTGCCAGCCGTGCGCGGCCGAGAATCCGATCTTTGCCGCCCTCGCCCGCCGCTACGCCGGGAGGGCGCGGTTCATCAGCATCATCTACCAGGACACGCCGCAGGCGATCCGCGCCTACGAGCTCCAGCGCGGCAGCTGGGGGCCGGCGCTGGTCGATCCCGAGTCGCGCACCGCCATCCGCTTCGGCGTCTATGGCGTGCCCGAGACGTTCATCATCGACGCCAAGGGCCTCATTCACGAGAAGGTCACCGGCATGGTGAGCTTCGACGGACTCTCCCGCTCCCTGGAGGCGCTGCTATGAACCGAGTCGCGCAGCTCGCGCGCGGCACTGTCTTGTCCGCGGCTCTCCTCCTCGCCCTCTTCTCTCTCGCGCCGCGAGTCGCCGGCGCCCAGGATGGAGCACCGCTCGGACCGCCGCTCTCCGGCGCGGCGCTCGAGCGCGCCACCGAGGAGGTCTCCTCGCTCATGCGCTGCCCGGTTTGCCAGGGTCTCTCGGTCGCCGACTCGCCGGCTTCTTCGGCCGTCGACCTCAAAGCCGAGGTCCGCCGGCAGATCGCCCTCGGCTACACGAAGGATCAGGTGATCGCCTCGTTCGAGCGTTCCTACGGCGAGTTCATTCGTCTCGAGCCCAAGGCCGAGGGCTTCAACTGGCTGGTCTGGCTGGCGCCCATGCTGGCGCTCGGCGCCGGCGCCCTGGTGATCTTCTTCCGCCTTCGTCCCGCAGGCCGGCCGCCGGCCCCTGCCGCGCCCGCCGCTGTCCCCACCCCGCACGAGGAGTCGAAATCTTCATGAACGTCTGGATTCCGGGATTGATCGTCGTCGTGGTCGGGCTCGCCGCCGGCCTCTGGTTCGCGCTGCGGGGCAAGCACGAAGCGCCCGCGGACACCCCGCGCGACACTCCTTCGGGAAGCCCCAATGCGGCCTCTCTGGCGCCGGCAGAAGGTCTCGCGCCGACGACTCCATCCCCGCGGCGGTCGAGTGTCTTCGGTTTTCTCGCCGGCGTCCTCACCTGCGCGGTGATCGGCAGTCTCGTCTACTGGGCAACCCAGGGTTCGAAGCCGAAGGAGGAGATGGACGGCGGCGGCATGCCGGCGATGACCCAGGCGCCGCCGCCCAACGCCGCTTCGCCGGAGGCCGCAGCGCGCGCCCACGACGAGAGCGCCGAGCTCTCGCCCGAGGTGCAAGCGCAGCTCGCGCAGCTGCGCACCCAGGTGCAGGCGGCGCCGCAGGACTTGAACGCGCGGCGTCAGTTGACGGTCGCGCTGCTCAATGCCAATCAGCTGATGGAAGCGTTCGAGCAAGCCCGCGAGCTGCAGAAGGTCGCTCCCGAAGATCCGGACGGCCTGTTCGTCGAAGGCGTCGTGCGTCTCGCGATGGGCCAGTGGCCGCTCGCCGTGCAGCTGATGGACCGCGTGCTGACGCAGCATCCCGACCATGTTCTCGCCTCCCTGGCGAAGGGTCAGGCGGAGGCAGCCCAGGGCCAGACGCAGGCGGCGCTCGCCACTTGGAAGAAGGGCCTGGCGGCGGCCGGCGGCAAGTTCCAGCCGATCGAGGAGCTCATCGCCGAGGCCGAAGCAGGAGGCGGCGCGATGGCGGCGGGAACCGTGGCGGCGGCACCGCCTGCCGCACCGGCGCCGGCAGCGGAGAGCGCGGGCGGCGGCTCGTTTCGCGTCCACATCGAGCTCGCTCCCGGCACGGTCGGGCCGCGCGGCGTCGACGGCAGCGGCGCGACCCTCTTCGTCGCGTTGCGCGGCGAGGCTCCCGGGCCGCCGGCCGCGGTCAAGCGGATCTCCAATCCGTCGTTCCCGCTCGAGCTGACGCTCTCGGCCGGCGACAGCATGATGGGCCAGCCGCTGCCGCAGAAAGGCAGCCTGTCGATCCACCTCGACGGCGACGGCAACGCTTCGACGAAAGAGGCTGGTGATCTGGCGACCTCGGTTCAGGCGTTCTCCGGCACGCCGGTGACCGTCATCCTGGAGAGCGCGCCGAAATGAAGTTGTCGCTTCAAAAGTGGCTGCTGGTCGGCATCTACACGCTCCTTCTCGGCAGCCTCGCCTGGCTCGCCTACCGCGGCCTGCCCTACTATCTGACGCCGCTCGCCGAGCGCCCGCGCCATCCACTCTTCTGGCAGCTGAAGCCGGGCGGCAGCTGGGGTCTCGCCTACGGCATCGTCGGCGCGGTGATGATGGTCGTGATGCTGCTCTACTCGGTGCGCAAGCGTTTCGTCGCGCTGCGCCGCCTGGGGCCGGTCAGCGACTGGCTCGACTTCCACATCCTGTTCGGCATCTGCGGTCCCCTCTTCATCCTCCTTCACAGCTCGTTCAAAGTTCAGGGCCTGGTTGCGCTCTCCTTCTGGTCGATGGTCGCGGTGGCGACGAGCGGCATCGCCGGCCGCTACCTCTACCGCCAGATTCCGCACTCGAAAGCCGGTGACGAACTGACGCTCGCCGAGGTCGAACGGCTCGACCAGGAGCTCGCTCAGCAGTTGATGAGCGAGGCCGGCCTCGACGCCGAAGCGATCCGGCAGCTCGACGCCGTGGCGGCGCTCGGCACCGGCGCGAACCGGTCTTTGATCGGCCTCGCCCTGCGCTTTCCGCTCGATTCCATCCAGCTCGGCCGGCGCCTCCGTGGGTTCCGCCGGCGGTTTTCGCCCCGCGACCGCCACTTGAGAAAACGCTACGAGCTCCTGGTGCGCCACAAAGTCAGCCTGCGCCGGCGCCTGCTGCTCTGGCAGCGGGTGCGCGAGCTCTTCCACTACTGGCACGTCTTCCACAAGCCGTTCGCGATCGTCATGTACCTCTTCATGTTCGTGCACATCGGCGTCGCCTGGGTCACCGGCTACGCGAGGATCGGGCACTGACTTCCCGCCGGACCGCAGGCGCGCGCTTCGTCCTCGCGGCAGCACTCGCGTGGCTCGGCACGACGCTTTCCGCCCCGGCTCCGGCGGACGCCCAGATCTCACCCGGCGAGCTGAGCCGCGCCCACGCCAAGCTCGACGGCAGCGACGGCTGCCTCAACTGCCACAGCGCCGAGCGTGGTGTCGATCGCGGGCGCTGTCTCGCCTGCCACAGCCCGCTCGCACAGCGCATCGACGCCCACAAAGGCCTGCATTCCCGGCCCGACCACAGCGAGTGCGAGCGCTGCCACATCGAGCACCAGGGGCGCGCCTTCGATCTCGTCTATTGGGGCAAGAG
>JAGOCP010000216.1:0-2441 GCA_017998715.1 Thermoanaerobaculia bacterium
CATGGCGTAGCTCTCGACCGGTCCGGCCGGCGCCGCTGGCGGCCTGCTGCAGGCGACGTGGACCAGCGCGAAGGCGAGCGCAAGGGCTGAGACGAGGCGCAGATGGCGAGCGGAGGGGAGCATGCTGCAAGCCTATCAACTGCCGACCGAGCGGCTGCCTTGGAAGGGCCGGGCGTGCAGCAGGTCGGCTAGACTTCGGGATCTTCACCGGCGGTCGCGGGAGAACGAGCGGAATGCAAGAGCACTACATCGTCTGCGGACTGGGGATCGTCGGCTACCGCGTCGTCGAGCTGCTGCATAGGCTGGGCGAGAAAGTCCGGGTCGTGACGCTCTCCGGCCACGACGACCGGATCCAGGCGACGCGCGCCGCCGGAGTGGAGGTCGAGATCGCCGACGCGCGCGATCCGAATGTCCTCAAGCGGCTGGGGATCATGGAGGCGCGGGCGCTCGTCGTGACGACGTCGAAGGACGTCGTGAACGTCGAGATCGCGCTCGACGCCCAGCGCATGCGGGCCGACCTGCCGATCGTCATGCGGCTCTTCGACCAGAATCTCGCCCGCCAGCTGGAATCCGCTTTCCAGATCCGCCGCGCGCTCGGCATGGCGACCGTGGCCGCTCCGCGTATCGCTGCTGCCGCCACCGGTAGCGAGGTCCTCGGCCGATTCTCCTTCGACGGCGAGGAGCTGGTGGTGGCGAGTCTGGAAGCCGCCCGGCATCCGGAGCTCGTCGGCAAGCGCCCCCGGGAGCTCGCCTCAACCAACCTTCGGGTGCTGACGCGCGGCACGAAGCTGAACCGCCGGCGCGACGACGGCGATCCGGTAGCGGGGGACGAGGCCCTTCTCGTGTTGACCACGCAGCGGTCGTGGGATGCCCTTCCCGGCAACACCCCGCACGGCGCGCAGGCGGCCGCCGGCCGCGAGTCCCGCCTGCGCCTGGGCCTCGCGCGACTCTGGAGCGCCTGGACCGGAGCGTCGAGCGGCCTCAAGGCGGTCTTCGGCGTGCTGGTCTCGCTCATGTTCATCAGCGTCCTCGTCTTCCGCTACGGCATGGGCCTGTCGCTCATCGACGCGGTCTATTTCATGGTGACGACGTTGACGACGACGGGCTACGGCGACATCTCGGTCAAGGACCAGGCGGTGTGGCTCAAGGTCTACTGCTCGCTGATGATGCTGCTCGGTTCGGCGACGATCGCCACCGTCTACTCGTTGATCACCGACTGGATCGTGACGGCTCGCGTCCGCGAGCTCCTCGGGCGGGTGCCGGTGCCCGAAGCCGGGCACGTGCTCGTCGCCGGGCTCGGCAACGTCGGCCTCCGGGTGGTCGAGGAGCTGCGCGCCGCCGGCGTACCGGTGGTCGTGCTCGAGAAGAATCGCGAGAGTCCCTTCGTCGGCGGAATGGAGCAGGGGGTGCCCTTGGTCGTCGGCGATGCGCGGCTCGTCTCGGTACTGGAGCAGGCGAACATCCGCGGCGCGCGGAGCATTCTCGCGGTCACCGGCGACGACGCGGTGAATCTCTCGATCTGCCTGACGGCGAAAGAGATGAGCCCGAAGACGCGCTCTATCGTGCGGCTCTTCGACGCCGAGTTCGCGCGCAAGGTGGAGCAGAGTCCGTTGATCGACGCAGCGCTCGGCGCCTCGCGCATCGCCGCGCCGAAGTTCGTCGCCTCGGCGCTCTTTCCCGGTGTGTTGAAAGCGCTGCTGGACGGCGACTCGCTCTGTATTCTGCTCGCCGGTGGTGAGGAGCTCGACTCGAGCCCGGAAGATCGCCCGCAAGTCGTCTGGCAGAGCGGCAAGCCCGCGTTCGAGGGCGACCCCAAAGGCCGCCGGCGCATCGTCCAGATCTTCCGCCCCTTCGTCGCCTCCTGGGAGACCGGCGGGATCGTGAGCTGAGCCGGAGGATTCGCGCGAAAGCGCGCTTCCGGCTGGCGCGGATATCGTGCTGGCGGGCGGGGGGCGGACGTGCACCGCGCTGCTAGACTGCCGGAATGCAGCGACCGTCTCGCTGGGGCAAGACCACCCGCAACGCGGAAGAACGGCGGTTCCTCGAAGGCCCGGCGTGGAGGCTCACCGAGTTTCGCCGGCTGATCCGCATCTTTCTCGAGTTTCTGCGCGGTTTTCGTCATCTGCACTTCGTCGGTCCCTGCGTCACGATCTTCGGATCGGCCCGTTTTCCGGAAGGTCATCGCTACTACAGCCTCGCGCAGGAGGTCGGTCGACTGGCGGCCGAGGCCGGTTTCACCGTGATGACCGGCGGCGGCCCGGGCGTCATGGAGGCGGCGAACCGCGGCGCGCGCGAGGCTGGCGGACGTTCGGTCGGCTGCAATATCGAGTTGCCCTTCGAGCAGAAGCCGAATCCCTATCTCGATTTTTTCCTCGAGTTCCGCTACTTCTTCGTACGCAAGGTGATGCTGGTCAAGTACTCGTACGGTTTCGTCGTGTTGC
>JAGOCP010000216.1:2541-6112 GCA_017998715.1 Thermoanaerobaculia bacterium
GGCTGCAATATCGAGTTGCCCTTCGAGCAGAAGCCGAATCCCTATCTCGATTTTTTCCTCGAGTTCCGCTACTTCTTCGTACGCAAGGTGATGCTGGTCAAGTACTCGTACGGTTTCGTCGTGTTGCCGGGGGGCTTCGGCACGCTCGACGAGATCTTCGAGACCGCGACGCTCATTCAGACCGGCAAGATTCCCGGCTTTCCGCTCGTGCTCATGGGGAGCGAGTACTGGAAGGATCTGTTCGAGCTGTTGCGCGACCGGATGGTGAAGGAAGGAACGATCGAGGCCGCCGATGTCGACCGGCTACAGTTGATCGACTCGCCGGAAGAGGCGATGCGGATCATCGAGAAGCATGCGAACGAGGTCGCCCACCTGCGGCTGGAACCGCGTCCCCATCGCGTCCTCGGCGAGCGCGCTGCGAATCCGGCTGGCGAAACTCCGGTCCTGTCACCGCCCGCTTGAAAGCGCCGGCCGTGTCGCGCTCGCTCGCCGGTCCTTTCGAAGCCGCTCTGGGCACCCTGCGCGACCGGTTGGGCGACCGCCTGGTCGCCGAGCGCCGGCTCGCCCCCGAACCGGCGCGTCTCGCCGAGCTCGTCCCGCCGCCGCCACCGGCTCTCGCCGTTGCCCTCGCCGCCCAGGGGATCGAGCGCCTCTGGTCGCACCAGGTCGAGGCGATCACCGCAGCGCGTAGCCGGCAGAACGTCCTGGTCACGACTGCGACCGCCTCGGGGAAGTCGCTGGTCTTTCAGCTGCCGGTGCTGGAAGAGGCGCTCGCCGGCGGACCCGGGCGGGCGATCTTCCTCTTCCCGCTCAAGGCTCTGGGTCAGGACCAGCGCGGCAAGCTCCTGACGCTGGCGCAGGCTGCCGGCCTCGGCGCTGACGAGTTCTCCTGCGAGATCTATGACGGCGACACGCCGGCGGCCAAGCGCACGGCGATCCGGCGCCGGCCGCCACAGGTGCTGGTGACGAACCCCGACATGCTCCACCTTGGAATCCTCGCCCACCCGGGGAACTGGCGGGAGCTCCTGGCGAACCTGAAGTGGATCGTGCTCGACGAGCTGCACGTCTATCGTGGCCTGTTCGGCTCCCACTTCCATCACGTGCTGCAGCGCCTGCTGCGTCTGGCGCGACTGCACGGCGCCAGCCCGGCGATCATCGCCTCTTCGGCGACGGCACAGAACGCATGCGAATTCGCCGAGCTTCTCGCCGCCGAACCGTTCGTCCAGGTCACCGGCTCCGGCGCGCCGCGCGAGGCGCGGCGGATCTTCCTGATTCGCCCCGAGGCGAGTCCCTACACGCTGGTGCTCGACCTGTTGACGACACTCGTCGGCAGCGGCCAGAAGACCATCGTCTTCACCAAGGCGCGGCGGATCACCGAGCTCCTCTACGGATGGCTGCAGCGCAAGGACCGCTCCCTGGCGCGCCGGGTGGCCTGCTATCGCGCCGGCTTCCTGCCGGAGGAGCGCCGCGACATCGAGGCGAAGCTCCTCTCCGGCGAGCTCGAGGCGGTGATCTCGACCTCGGCGCTCGAGCTCGGCATCGACATCGGCGGGCTCGACGCCTGCGTGCTGGTCGGGTTTCCCGGCAGCATGATGGCCACCTGGCAGCGCTCGGGGAGAGTCGGGCGGCGGGGAAGAGAGTCGCTCACTGCCCTCGTCGCGCTTCCCGATGCGCTCGACCAGTATCTGCTCGAGCATCCCGACGAGCTCCTGGCGCGACCCTGCGAGCCGCTGCTCTTCGATCCCGAGAACGAGCCGGTGGCGCGCGTCCATCTCGAATGCGCCGCCGCCGAGAATCCGCTGTCCCGGGTGGAGGATGCGCGCTACCTCGAACGCCATGCGGCGGTGGTGGGCGACCTCCTGCGCGCCGGCACGCTCGCCGAAGCGCCCGACGGCGGAGGCTTGGTCGCGCGGCGGCGCCGGCCCCAGCGCGACGTCAACCTGCGCGGCACAGGTGCGACTTTCGTTCTGGTCGATCGCACCCGCGGTACAACGATCGGCACCCTCGACGGCGCGCGGGTCTTCAGCGAAGGCCATCCGGGAGCGGTCTATCTCCACTACGGGCGGCAGTACGAGGTCGCCGAGCTCGACCTCGACCGCCGGCGCGTCGTGGTCCAGCCGACCGAGGTCGACTTTTTCACTTCGCCGCTTTCGCGCAAGGAGACCGAGATTCTCGAGGTGCTGGAAGAGCGGATGGCGGGCGGCCTCGACGCGGCGCTCGGCCGCCTGCGGATCACCGAGCAGGTCACCGGCTTCGAGCGCAAGCGCACCCAGGGGCAGGAGGTCATCGACCAACAGCCGCTCGACCTGCCACCTACGGTGATGGAGTGCGTCGGGCTCTGGTTCCGGACGCCGGGCGAGATCGTCGAGGAGATCGCGGCGAAGGGCCGGCATCTTCTGGGCTCGTTGCACGCCGCCGAGCACGCGACGATAGGGCTCTTTCCGTTGCTCGCGCTGTGCGACCGCAACGACCTCGGGGGCATCTCGCTCGCCTTTCATCCGCAACTCCAGGGTGCCGGGGTCTTCGTCTACGAAGGACATCCCGGAGGCATGGGGATCGCGAAGAAGGGCTTCCGCGAGCTCGAGAACCTGCTCGCCAAGGTCCGCGATCATGTCGGGAGTTGCGCCTGCGAAGACGGCTGTCCGAGTTGCATCCAGAGTCCGAAATGCGGCAACGGCAACCGCCCGCTCGACAAACGCGGCGCGGTCGAGCTGCTCGAGATGATGCTCGATCCCGCCCGCCCCACGAGTCCGCGCGAGCGGACGCCGATCGCGATCGCGCCGGCTCTCGAAGTTGCGCCTCCGGCGCGGAAGTCGACTCCAGCGAGGAAAAAGGCGCCAGTAAAGGAAGCCGCCTCCATCGCGACCGCGCGCGGGACGAAGGGGACGGTCCTCTTCGACATCGAGACGATGCGCTCTGCCGCCGAGGTCGGGGGATGGAACAGGGCGCACCGGATGGGGATCGCTCTCGCCGTGGTTTGCCACCTCGAGGAGGGGAGATTCGAGACCTTTCTCGAGTCGCGCGTCGGCGAGCTGGCCGCGACCCTCAAAGCGGCGGACCTGGTGATCGGCTTCAACAGCCGGCGCTTCGACTACGCGGTGCTCTCGGGCTATACCGGCGAGGACTATTCGCGCACTCTGCCGACGCTCGACCTTCTGGACACCATGGTCGAGCGCCTCGGGAAGCGGGTGAGCCTCGATCACCTGACGAAGGAGACGCTCGGCGCGGGCAAGACGGCCGATGGACTGCAGAGTCTGCAGTGGGTCAAGGAAGGACGCTTCGATCTCATCGAGCAGTACTGCCGCCGCGACGTCGAGCTTCTGCGCGACCTCTACCTGTTCGGGCGCCGCGAGGGCTACGTGGTGATTTCCGAGCGGACCGGCCGGATCCAGGTGCCGGTCGACTGGTAGGCCGATTCTCCGCTGGCGCGGGAGGCGCCTCGCCCGACCTTCTCACCGGACTTCTACTGCAGCGCCGCAGCTACCCATGCCTGCTGCGTTGCGCTCGGTCGGCCTGCTCGACGTACTGACAGTACGTCTGCGCGGGCCTCGGTCGCGACGCCTTGCAGTCA
>JAGOCP010000217.1 GCA_017998715.1 Thermoanaerobaculia bacterium
TCGGTCTGTCCTTCGACAACGGCGGCTTCTTCGTCAATACGAACGTCAACTACCAGGACGAGGCCTACTGGGCCGACGTGCCGCTCGCCGTCGGATTCACCGACGCCTTCACGCAGGTGAATCTCGCGGTTGGCTTCCGCCTCCTCGACGAGCGCATGACGCTGCAGGTCATCGGCTCGAACATCTTCGACGAGGACATCCAGCAGCACTACTACGGCGACATCCTGTCGCGCAAGATCACCGGCCAGATCGGTTTCCGCTTCTGATCTGAACGGACGTCGAGAGAGTCAAGGGCTGGAATCCTCGCGGGTTCCAGCCCTTTCGTTTGTGCTCTCACCCGGGTCGCCGATGAACCGCATCCCCCTCTCCGCCAAAGTGCTCTATACCGTCTGGATGGCGGTTTGGGTGCCGGTCTACTGGCAGCAAAACGGCCCGGAGAACTTCCTGTGGCTCTGTGACTTCGCCAACTGGGTACTCTTTCTGGCGATCTGGCAGGAAAGCGCCCTGCTCGTCTCGGCGCAGCTCGCCGGAGTCTTCCTCATTCAGCTGGTCTGGGCGGTCGATTTCTCGGCCGCTCTGCTCTTCGGCACCCATCCGGTCGGCGGAACCGAGTACATGTTCGATGCCGCGAAGCCACTCTGGCTGCGCGGCCTGTCGCTCTTTCACCTGTGGACGATTCCGCTGCTCGTCTGGCTGGTGCGCCAGGTCGGCTACGACCGGCGTGGCTGGCGGTTGCAGGTGGCGATCGCCGCCGTGCTCTTTCCGCTCGGCGTCGTTCTGGGAACCCGCGAGCAGAACCTGAACTGGATGTACGCGCCGTTCGGTTTGCCGCAGACCCTGCTCGACCCGCTGCTGTTCGCGTTCGTGGCGGTGCCGATCGCGGCGCTGCTGCTCTTCGTCCCCGGGGACTGGATCGCGCGCCGGTTTCTCGTCCGGTAGCCGGCGGAACAGACAGGCAGCGGAAGCCGGTGCTCGCTGCGCCGCGTTTTCAGCCGTGGTTGAGGAGCGTCCGCCAGACGGTTTCGGCGTCGACCGGCCGGCTGAAGTGGAAGCCCTGCACGAACTCGCAGTCCATCGCTTCGAGCTGGTCGCGCTGGTCGGGCGTCTCGACGCCCTCGGCGACGACCGATAGTCCCAGCCCGGCGGCGAGGCGCACGATGTTGCGCACCACTTCGCTGCCGTCGGTGCCGGAGGCGCCGCTCGTCATGTTGTGAATGAAGGAGCGATCGATCTTGAGCACATCGACGTTCAGGCTGGTGAGATAGGAAAGCGACGAGTAGCCGGTGCCGAAGTCGTCGATGCAGACGCCGATGCCCAGAGCCCGAAGCTCCTTGAGCATCGCGTTCGCGGCCTGCGGGTTGTGCACCAGGATGCCCTCGGTGAGCTCGAGCTTCAGCAGGCGCGAGGGGAGGCCCGTGAGCTCGAGCAGGGCGACGATGTCGCGCACCAGATGGAGCTGGGCGAAGAGCTTGGGAGAGAGGTTCACGCTCATCGTCAGCTCCGACCAGGCGGCGTCGGCCTCGCGCCAGATGCGCAGCTGCCGGCAGGCCTCCTCCAGCACCCACATGCCGAGCGGCACGATGATGCCGGTCTCCTCGGCGGCGCCGATGAACCTCGCCGGTTCGACCAGGCCGCGTTCCGGGTGGTGCCAGCGCACCAACGCCTCGAAGCCGGTGATCGCCGAGCTGCGCAGCGCCAGGATCGGCTGATAGTAGACCTCGAACTCCTGGCGTTCGATGGCGCGTCGCAGGTCGTTTTCGAGCTGCAGTTGGGCGATGACCTCGGTGCGCATCTCGCCGGTGAAGACCTGCGAGCGGCCGCGGCCGGCGATCTTGGCGCGATACATCGCCGTGTCGGCATCGCGCAGGACCCCCCCCAAGTCGTCGCTCTCCGAGCTGCCGAGCGAGATGCCGATGGACACGGTGACGAAGAGCTCGTGGTCCGAGACGACGAAGGGCTGCGTGAATGCGGCGTGGATGCGACTCGCCACTTCGGTGGACTCGTCGAACTCGCCCATCTCCTCGAGCAGCACTGCGAACTCGTCGCCGCCCAGCCGGGCCACGGTGTCGCCCGGCCGGATGCACGATTCGATACGCCCGGCGACAGCTACCAGGAGCTGGTCGCCGATCGGATGCCCGAGGCTGTCGTTGACCACTTTGAAGCGGTCGAGGTCGAGGAAGAGCACACCGAAGAGGTTGCGCCCGCCGCGGCGCGCCCGCGCCCGGGCGCGCTCGAGGCGGTCGAGGAAGAGGGCGCGGTTCGGCAGGCCGGTGAGCGGGTCGTGGACCTTGCGATCGGTGATGTCGGTCTGCGAACCGGCGAGCCGGCTGGGGCGGCCATCCTTGCCCAGCAGTGCCACGCCGCGCGCCAGCATCCAGCGATAGTTGCCGTCGTGGTGCTCGAGGCGGTGCTCGTCCTCGAACATCTCGGTGGTCCCCGCGAGATGGCGGTCGAGGCGGGTACGCAACCCCGGGAGGTCCTCCGGATGGACGCGCGAGAACCAGGCGTCGGGCGTCGGCGCGAGCTCTTCGTCTTCGAGCCCGAGCATCGACTTCCAACGGTTCGAGTAGTAGACCCGATCGCTGCCCAGGTCCCAGTCCCAGATGCCGTCATTGGCGCCGCGCACCGCCAGGGTGTAGCGCTCCTCGCTTTCGCGCAGCGCCTCTTCGGCCTCGCGGCGCTCGCTGATGTTCTGGCAGACGGCGACGACGCCGACGGGCTCGTTCTGGTCGTCGAAGACCAGATCGAACAGCACTTCGACCGGGAAGAGCGAGCCGTCGGCGCGTGCGCTCTCGCCTTCGCGGCGCAGCCGCCGCATGCCGGCGAGGTTGCGGAAATCGAGGTCTTGGAGCTCAGCCGGGAGAAAGTGCGCCAGCGGCCGGCCGAGGAGGCTCTCGCTGCCGGCGCCGTGCATGTCGGCGAGCGCCGGGTTGGCCCAGCGCACGGCGAGATCGCGATCCGTGATCGCCACACCGACCTGCGCGGTTTCGAGCGCCTTCTCGAGCTGGCGCAGGCGGTCGCGCGATTGGCGGAGCTCGGAGAGATCGCGGACGAGCACCAGGATGCGGCGGTCGCGCCCGCCGAGCGTGGTCACCTGGACGACACCGACCGGGAAGGTCGTGCCGTCCTTGCGGTAGGCCTCGACCGGACGGAGTCGCCCGGGCTCGCGGCGCTCGGCGGCGCCGCTCTCGGGTTGGAGCTCGGCGACTTCGAAGGAGATCAGGAGCTGGAGTTTCTTGCGTTGGAGCTCAGCGCCGGTGTAGCCCCAGAGGGCCTCGACCCGGGCGCTCGTCCACAGAATCGTCCCCTCGGCGTCGGTCACGACGGCTGCGTCGTCGAGCGCTTCGAGGACCTCTTCCGGCAAGTTGGCGAGGTCGCCCACCATCCGGCGGCAACGTATCACAGCGCCCGTGGGCCGGGGTCGGGAGGGCCGCGCCCGGCGGTGGCGGCCGCGACGGGTCGTGCGGGCTCAGTCGTAGACGCCGTCGGCCGCCCAGTCGCCGGTTGCGACGTCGCGGTAGATGCGGAAGAGGCCGGCGGCGTCGAGCTCGACGTCCCAGTACTCCCGCGCCACCGGCGTAGCACTCCACCAGCCCTCCTCGAGCCGCCAGGGGCCGGCGGCGATGCGCACCGCGCCAGCGATGGCGGGGCGCTTGTCATTGGCTTCGCCGGCGAGACTCTGAATGTGGGTCGGTGCCGGCTCGTGATCGGCGCTGCGCGGCTCCACCAGCACCTCGAGGGCGATCGGTGGCCGCAGAGTGCGCACCGCGAGCAGCCCCTTGCCGGAGGCCGGGGGGGGCGCGGCCGGGCTCGGCCGCGAGAAGCTGCGGCAGACGAGCGGCGCGGCCGGCGGCGCGAACGGCACCAGGGCGAGACGCTCCGGCCGATGGCCGTCGACCGGTCGCGGCGAGCCGACGCGGTCGGGGCCGAGCAGGGCGAAGAGCCGGGCGAGGGTCGTGGCCAAGCGCTCCGGCGAGAGCGCCGGCGGGCCGAAGAGCGTGCCCTGCTCGGGCCGTGTGCGGTCGGGGGTCGCGACGAAGAGAAAGGCGGCGACGGCGGCCCCCGGCGGGCGGGCTTCGAGCTCGAGCCGGACGAGGGTGAGGAGGGTCTTGGTGTCGCGGGTCGGGGCGGGCAGCTCCCAGGCGCGCGCGTCGTGCCCGGCCGGTTCGAGGGTGAGCTCGAGCGCGAGACGGGCGCAGCCCAGGCCGCGGATCTCGAGCCGCCGCGAGATCCGGTCGAGGGCGGCATGGGCGAGGAAGAGAAACGGTTCGAGCGCCACCAGCGGCCACTCGAGCTCACTGCCTTCGGCGAGATCGAGCGGCGGCTCGCGCGGCAGCAGCGGCCGTGGATCGACGCCGCGGGCGACGGTGTGGAGCTCCGCCCCGGCGGGGCCCAGCCGGCTGACCACCTCAGCGGCGGGGAGGCGGGCGAAGTCGCCGATCGACGCCAGGCCCCAGCGGGTGAGCGTCTCGCCGAGGCCGAGCTCCGGCGCGAGGCGCGCGAGCGGCAGCGGGGCCAGGAAGCCGGCTTCGCTGCCGGTCGCGACGATGTGCGGCTCGGTGGGGTCGGAGCCAGGGGAGCCAGCGGTCTGGGCGGCCACCTGGGCGGCGAGCTTGCTCGCGGCGATACCGACCCGGGCCGGGAGCCCGGCGCGCCGCGAGGCGGCGGCGAGCGCCCGGCCGAGCTCGCGCTCCGGTGTCCAGTCCGGCGCGGTGGGAGAGGCCGGACGGAAGCGTCCGGCGAGTCCGTCGGCGTCGAGGAAGAGGATCCCCGGCCCGGCGATCTCGACCCGCGGCGAGAAACGCTCGGCGATCTCGGCGAGCGCCTCCTGGGCGGCGCGTTCGCAGGCATTGTCGCGATTCCTCGCCGCCAGTTTCGGCACCAGGGCGCGCGCCTGGACGAGCGTCATGCCGGCGGTGACGCCGAGACGGCGCGCGGCACGGGTGGCGGCGACGATCTGCGCCGCGGCGCCGTTGCCGGCGGTCACGGCGAGCGCCTCTCCGGCGAGCTCCGGTTCGGCCCGCAGGCGTGCGGCGAGTGGGAAGAGCGGCACCCACAGGCAGGCGAGGCGGCTCATGCCGGGAGCGCCAGCCGGAGTGCTTGCGCCTGCGGGGCGAGCAGGCGATGGCCTTTGGTCAGGGTGAGTCGACCGTCGGCCCCCTCGAGCAGGCGCGGCGCGCTGCCGGTGCCGCTCCACAGGGCGCGGCCGCGGGTGAGCTCGAGCACCGTCGAAGCGGCGGGCCCGGCGACCCGGTACGGCGAGGCGACGACGAGCAGGGTGTCGTGCTGGCGGGCGCTCCTCGCCAGGCGGAGCCACATCGCCTCGGCCCCCCGGCCGCCCGGCAGCGGCGGCAGGCCGAGGTCGAGGATGACGAGGGGTAGCCCGCCGGTGAGTGCCGCTTCGGTCGCGGCCAGGGCTTCGCGGACGGCGCGTGGCCGCGCCCAGAGCAGTCGCGACCAGTCGATGCCGGCGGGAGCGGCGGACTGCGGATCGAGGGCATCTCCGAGGTCGATCAGTGCGGCGTTCTCGCCCGCCGAGGTCGCCGCCGCGAGGAGCATGAGGGCGCAGGCGAAGCGGCCGCTCGAGCGGCCGGCGGTGAGCTCGATGAGCTCGCCGCGCGGCAGCCCTCCGGGCAGCAGGCTGGCGAGCCCCGGCAGGGCGATGCTCCAGGGGGCCGCCCGGGGCTCGTCGTGGACGGCCGACGAGGCCAGCTCGCGGCCGCTGCGCAAACGGCCGGCGAGCGGTCCCTCCAGGCGTTGCAGCACCGACGAGAGACCCGGACGTGGCCCGGAGGGGCTGGAAAGTGGGGCGATTGCGGAGGCTTCGGCCATCGGGATCGTTGCCGACGTGAGGCGCCGGGTAACGATCATGAGGCGTAATAGAGACGTAAGTCAAGGGCGCAAGAGCGACCTTCTGCGGCTCTCGCCGGCGGCGTTTTCAGCGGCTGCGCTTGCGCAGCTGGGCGGTGGGGCGGGGGGGCAGATTGTGCTCGGCGGCGTGCTCGAGAAGGTACTCCTGCATGCCGTGCTTGCCCAGGTGGCTGCGCGGCGCGACCAGCCCGGGATGGAGCTTCTCGACTTCGGCGTGCGGCAGGCGGG
>JAGOCP010000218.1 GCA_017998715.1 Thermoanaerobaculia bacterium
CCCCTTCGCGACGCCGATCACCAGGTTCGGGGTCGCCAGCGAGCGCTCGAGACGGATCCTTGCCGTCGCCGCCTCGACCTCGGAGCGCAAGGCGAGCAGGTCGCTCCGCCGGTCGAGCGCGAGGCGCTCGAGCTCGACGAGCGCGGCCGGCGCCGGCCAGGCGTCGGGGAGCGCGCCGGCGGCGGCGGGAAGCTCCGCCACGGGGAGCGCGACGACCTCGGCGAGCGACGCACGGGCCGCAGCCTCCTCGCCCGAGGCCAGGGCGACCCGCCGCGCCGCACGACCTTCCGCGGCGCGCGTGACGTTGAGGTCGATCAGGGTGCCGGCGCCATTGTCCAGTCGACGCTGCTCGAACGCGGCGAGCTCCGCGGCAACCTCACGCTCGAAGGAGGCGAGCGCCGTGAGCTCGCGGGCGCGCAACACGGCCGCAAAGGCCGATGCCACGCGGGCTGCCAGCTCCTGGCGCGATCGGTCGAACGCGGCGCGGGCCGCCTCGGCCGACGCGCTGGCGCTGTCCACCCGCTTGCCGCGCTGTCCGGCGATCTCGATCTCCTGCGAGAGGGCGATCTCGCGGTCGGAGGTGCGCTCGTTCCCGTCGTCCCGAGAAGCGCGCTCGGCCTCGAGGACCGGGTTGAACGGATAGGTGCGGGCGCCTACGAGGACGCCCTCGGAGAACGCCACGCGCGCGGCGCTCTCCTGGATCTGCGGACTGCGCTCGAAGGCCAGCGCGAGCGCCTGCTCGAGAGTGATCGATCCGCCGCTGGCGAGCAGCGGATCAGGCGTTTGCGCCGCCAGCGGCGCCGCGAGCGACACCAGCGCAAAGGCGCCAACGCGGCGCCACCGGCGTAGCCGGTTGGGTCGGACGATTGGAAACAAGGTTCGATCTCCGGGAAACGGGGCCGCGCGCGCGGCCGGGGCGCACGCGTGGCGCTGCCGGCAGGGGCAAGGGCTCGGCGCACAGCGCCGATACCCCGGCCTGGAGGAATCCCTCAGGCCCCTGCTTGGCGGCTACCGGAGATCAGGCCCGGGGAGGGCGTTCGGCGCTCTGGAGATCGACATCGAGCGGCCGGGGTGAGGTGGCGGCGGACGCCAGTGCGCAGTCAGCGCCGTCACCCAGTCGAGCAGCCACCGCGAGGACGCCGGTGACCTGCATGCAGCAGGAACAGAGGTGGAACATCCCGCCACATCCGTGCTCGGCTCCCGAAGGCTCGTGCTGATCGGGGGTCCCCGCTGCATGCGCGGTGTGCCCGAAGCCGACCAGATGCACCGCATTCTCGATCGCTTCGCCCGCGCCCGGGAAGAGCACGAGAAGAAGCAAGAGTGCGGCGAAGCGGCGAATCCAACTCACGGAGCGCATGATAGCAGCCTCCACATGCGGGCCATCGCGAGCAGGGACAAGAACCGGCACGGGCACCCTGCTGCCTCACTTCATCTCAGAAGGCTCCGCGCTGACGGAGCGAGACGAAGGCTGGCGCCTCTCCGATGATGATGTGGTCGACGACCCGGACTCCCACGACCTCCCCCGCCTCCGCCATCCGGCGGGTGAAGGCGAGATCCTCGGCACTCGGCGAGGGATCGCCGCTCGGGTGGTTGTGGAAGAGGAGGATGCCGGCGGCGTTCGAGAGCAGCGCGGCGGTCAGGATGCCGCGAGGCTCGACGGCGGCGCGGGTCAGCGTCCCGATGTAGGCGAGCTGATGCCCGATCGCGCGGTTGCGCGTGTCGAGGAACAGCGCGCCCATGACCTCGCGGTCCCAGGACGACAGGATGGTGTGGAGGAACCGGGCCGCTGCTGCGGGGTCGCCGCAGTGCTCGGGCGACTCGTACGGGGTGGCTTCTTCTCGGACCAGGGCCACGCGGTAGCGGGCGATGGTCTCCGGCTCGAAGCCCGGCTCACCGGGTTCGACGAAGTTGAGGCGGTTCTGGGGCTGGGGATCTCGGCTCTCGCGGTTGGGTGTCGTTCGGCGCATGCCCACCCGAGATGAAGCCGCGCAGCGGCGCGACAAGGCTGGCCGCAGGCCACCCGGAGGGCTCGGCCTTGCGCGCCGCGAGCAGCGGAATCGAATGTGGGGCGCCGATGAAACGACACCGAGCGCGGGAGCGGCGTGCTCCTCAGTGCTGTGCCCGGAAAGCTATCCGAAGCGAAGGCCGAACAGCCCGCCGTCCTCAGTCGCATCGGTCAGGCGAACAGGCAAGATGTGCCTCTCCAGGTCGAAGCCATCGGGGAACTTCTGCGGGACGACATCCGAGTTCATGGTCACGATGTATTGAGACCCTAGCGCTGCTGCGGTGTTCGCTCCAACGCTCAGCGCGGTTGCGACCTGCCGTGTGTCCACGCCATCAAAAAGGTGACTGTCATGAACTAGGAACCCTGGTCCCCGCCCCCGCTTCGCGCAGAGCTTCAAGAGCATCATGTCGAAGCAGAAGATCTGCATGCTGTTGATACCCTGGCTCCGCTTCCCGTGAATCTTGACCTCGAATGCGGGTCCGTTCTCGCTCTCGCTGATATGAAGGCTGCCGGCGTCCTCGTAGAGGCTCCTCGAGATTTCCTCGAACGTCAGAATTGCCTCACGCCAGGTCGCCTCTTGCTCTCGGTGGTCTTGTCTAAGCCGCAGCAGAAGCTGCTGCCGCTCAAGAGCAAGCTCTGTCTTGCCGGTCTCGAGAGCCTCGGCCATTCGGTACCGCTCGCGGAGGCTCTGAACTTCATGCTCTCCGCGAGTCAGCTCACTCTGAATGCGGTTGAAGTGGTCCAACGCTCCGTGGGACTGAAGGAGCAGCATGATTTCGGAACGCCGGTCTTCCAAGCCATGGACTGCGCGTTCCCGTTGGTCGATTCGGTGCCGCGCAGCGCCGATCTCGCCTTCTAGGTATGAGTGGCGGTTTGCAATGACTGACTCATGGAAAGCTCGCACATCCTCGAAACGCTTAAGGGCGACACCCGGCAGAACGATACCGGCTTCCTTGTACACCTCCTCCAGCCTCAGGTTGCGTGGAGGGTTCTCCTCTTCGAGTGAAGTCTCCAGGTCGTCCAAAAGCTGGCGGTCTATGGTGTTCTCGTCGAGATACCCAGAGATTTTGCGGGTGAGAGCAGAAGCTTCAGCCTCAAGCTCCCGATACTCCGCCAGTACTCTGAAAGCGCCGAGGTTCTGCCGCAGCTCCGCGGTATGTGCCTCAAGCACCGTAAGCCTGGTTCGGAGGTCCGCTGTGCTGGGGACAACCTCGCCAAGGGCGCCCTCTTTCGCAGCCTTCTTGAGCACCTTCAGCGACTTCTCTCGCTCGCGCACTACCTGCCATTGCTGCGGAATCTGCCAGTCGAGCCCGACCAAGTAGCTCAGCGCAACCTGCTGATCGAAGAGCTGCTGGTCCTCGCTCTGCCGGAATGGGTCGAGGAATCCCTTCGAGGATTGACGCCGGATGAAATAGGACAACAGCGATCGAAAACTCGGACCAAACTTCTCAGTGGATTCTGGTAACCCAAACAGCAATCTGCCCAGAACGTCCTTCCAGATCGAATTGCGAATCAGAGCCTGTCCCGTCTGAGGGTCAGTGTTCGGCTGATCCGGCCAATGACTGCTCTCGCCGCTCTTGAGCTCGAGGACGCCTGCGTTGGCCGGTACCCGCTCCACAGTAACGGACTGGCTCGCGAGGTCGAACTCCATTCCGAACGAATGCTCCTGGAGCTGAGCGTCTCGGAAAATGGAGTCGTTATCGACGCTAGAGCCGAGAAGGAAATGCATGACCTCCGTAAGGCTGGACTTGCCGGCGCGATTGCGCGTCTGGCGTTCGGTCGCCTCTGGAGTCGTGTCCGCCAGTAGGATGTTCAATCCCGGATGAAAGGTCAGCCCCTTGAACTTGGGGAGGCTGCTGTAGATTCGGCGGATCATTCTCGCGCCCGCCTGACGAGGCCGCGTTCCACCGTCACAATGCCCATCATGAAGAGAAGATCGAGGGCCAGTACGAACCAGTCGAAGGTTGCCTTACTACCGACATCAGCGCGGCCGCGCCTGAATTCGTCCCACAGTCGCGAGACGGTCTTCTGTTCATCGAGCAAGCGCAGCACGTCACCGCCGATTCCAACGAGCGAACGGTCTTCTCGGATTCGCTTCGTGGGGAGGATCATGGCTCGGCCGTGGCGGCTTCCCGCTCAAAGATGTCGCATTGGTCGAAGAGGTAGGTCAGCACCGTGAGAACTGCCGCTTGGTGCCCGGGATCGCCAGTAGCGTCTCCGCCAGCGAAGATCTGTAGCTCCATGAAAGTCTCGTCCGGCGAGCGAGAGCTAGCCTTCAGCTCGTCGTATCTACTTCTAAAGGCCTGAACGACATCGTCTCCGTACTGGGGATCGGGGTACGCAGCCAAGAAGTCCCCGACGAGTCGGCTTCGCCGGCGACCAAGCTGGAGCAAGAGCTCCACGTTCTCAGAGAGACGATTGATCTGCACCTTATTGACCGGCACCGGTGCTATCTCCGCCTCGGGAGGGGCGCCCTTGCGTGCGATGACATCTAGGATCGGCTGGATTCGCGCGAAGCCTAGGCTCGAGAAGTGCTTGGACATCGGAGCCGACCCGAGGAGGGCAGAAATGTCGTCCTCGTTGAGGCGAAAGACTTCCTGCCTTAGCTCCTCGAAACCCCACCACCGGACTTTGACATCTCCATTGCTCTGTTCCAGGCCTAACAGGGCAGCCGTCACTCCTGGGGGGAGTCCTTCGCGTGCGTTGTGAACAAAAACCCACGTGCTGAAAAATTCCTTCCAGTGAGGGATCGCGCCGTCGAAGTCGTCGCGGATCTTCTTGTTCGTCTCGCTCTCGCTGATCTCGTTCGGCGCATAAGCCTGGAAAAGCATTCGCTTGGAGCGGAGGTAGCCGTCGTTCTTGCGGTCGCCCTGCTTGCCCCAGGGGCGGACTCTGATGAAGTCACCGCCGGGGTAGCCCTTCTCCATCACGTCGCCGAAGAAGTCCTGAAAGGACGTCGCCTTGAGACGCAAGAACCTGATCTCGAATGCCTGCTCGAAGAAGGCGCGGCTATACCGGTCCATCGGATCTCCGTGGATCAGCGAAAGAGTAGCTCATCGTCGGCCACCAGGGCCAACTACTACCCCTCGATCCGCGACGAGATCAGGCTAAGCAACTGGCCGACGAGCTCCATTTCTGACGCCGGGCTGCCACCCAGCTGCTGAATGAGGCCGCGCAGTTGCTGCGAGGTCAGGGACAAGACGTGAACAGGGGAACCGGAAGCTTCCGAGTCCTGGATTGGCGGCGAATCCCCTTCTGGGACTGCAGGAGGTGGAACGGGCGGAACTGCACCTCGCTCCGGCGCCCCAGCGTGTCCAATCTGTCCGCGATCGAGCTTTGAGACTTCTGCATGGCTGATGGGTTCGTTCAGCTTCCGAGCTCGGCGCAGGAGCCGGTCCTGCTGGACCTGTGCCAGCCGCCCGAACATTCTCGCCGTCTCCGGATTGCCGAGCAGGCCCTCGTCGAGCGCCGCGCGGAACGGGCCCTCGGCCTTCAGTAGCGCGAGGTACTTCGATACCCAGGACTTCGATTTGCCGAGCTCCTTGGCCAGCTCCGCCTGGCCCAGCCCGGTCTCGTCGAGGCAGCGTTTGAGCGCGTGCGCGATGTCGAGGAGTTTGAGATTGGAGCGCTGGAGGTTCTCGGAGAGCTGGGTGAGGGTGTTGCGGCCCGCGTCGAGCTCGCCATCGGCGGCGACGAGGCAGGGGACGGTCTCCATGCCTGCGATTCCCGCGGCACGCCAGCGGCGCTCGCCGGAGATGATGACGTAGCCGCCTTCGGCGTCGGGCCGGACATGGATCGGATTGTGGATGCCGATGGCCGCGATGTTGCGCGCGAGGCCCTCGAGGTCCTCCTGATCCTCGGCGGTCAGGACGTCGGCGACGAAGTCGCTGCGGACCTGGCGCGGGTCGGGGTGGACCTCGGCGATCGGGAGATCGACCACCCGCCGGCGGCCTCCCGCCTGGCGGCGCTCGGTTTCCTCCTTCAGCTCGCGCAGGCGATCCAGCGAGCTCATGCCCAGGGTTGCCTCTGTTCTCTCAGCCACCGATCAGCCCTCCGCACAGCTCCATCCAAGTCTCCCGGGTCTCGCGGG